>NZ_CALRUC010000153.1:0-8430 GCF_943371255.1 Ferrovibrio terrae
TTCCAGCCGCGCCGGTTCAGTTCACCGCGCAGCCGTTCGAACACCCAGCCGCCGACAAAAGCGCCATGCAGCAGCAGGATGTCGCCCTTGTTCATGCTGCCTCAGGTGCGGACGCGGTCGGCGAATTCGGCGACGATCAGTTCGTAGATCGGCCGCTTGAACGGCACGATCATGTCGGGCAGCTGGCGGAATGGCAGCCAGCGCCACTGGTTGAATTCCGGATGCGTAGTCTGCAGGTTGATGTCGCTGTCGCGGCCCTTGAAGCGGGCGAGATACCATTTCTGGCGCTGGCCGCGGTAGCGGCCCTTCCACACCTTGTCGACCAGATCAGGCGGCAGGTCGTAAGCCAGCCAGTCGCGGCTTTCGGCGATCACCTCGGCCAGATGCGCCGGCACGCCGATCTCTTCTTCCATCTCGCGCAGGGCGGCCTGCAGCGGGTCTTCACCGGGGTCGATGCCGCCCTGTGGCATCTGCCAGGCTTCGGCGGTCTGGTCGATACGCTGGCCGACAAACACCATGTCGTCGGCATTCAGCAGTGCGATGCCAACGCCGTCGCGATAGGGCCGTGCATCCGTACTCATGGAACACTCACTCAAAAAAAGATTTCATTCCGGGGTCTGTCGATTGGCGATGGCGGATACCGGTGCCAGCGCGATGCCTTTGGCTTCGAGGCCGCGACTCCAGGCCAGCAGCCGATCCAGCGTGATCGGATAGGGCAAGGCGCCCCCGATGGCAACACCGCTGGCGCGCGCCGTGCGTTCCAGCTCTTCCAGGCGGGCATCGATCAGCGGGCCGGTCGGTGCCGCATCGATCTGGCGGTTGACGACGGCATAGACGCCACCGGCCTCGCGCACGATGCGCGCGGCGACGCTGCGCGGCGCGGTGCGCGCATCGACAAACAGCAGGCCGCGTTCCTTCAGCTTGCCGGCGATCACGCGCATATGTTCGGGCGAGGAGGTGTATTTGCCGCCCATCAGGTTGCTGAAGCCGATATAGCCGGGCGCACGCGCCAAAATCCAGTCGAGCCTGCGCACATTCTCCTGCTCGCTTAAAGACGTCAGCAGCGTATAGGGGCCGGGATCGCTGGCCGGATAATCGAAGGGTTCCATCGGCAGGCCGAGCAGCACTTCATGACCGGCGGTGCGGGCTGCCTCCACCTGTGCCGACAGGTCGGGCGCGTAAGGATTGAAGGCGAAGGTGATGGCCGGTGGCAGGCGTTCGGCCGCCAGCGCGGTGAGCTGCGCATTCAGGCCCATGTCATGCAGCACGATGGCCAGCCGCGGCCGCGTCGGCGGCTCGTCGAAGGGCCGCGCATAGGCGCTCCAGGGCTGCCGGCCATCGCTGCCGATCTTCGGCACCAGGCCGCGCGGCGTGGGTTCGGCCAGCATCGGATCGGGCGCCACCAGCAGGCCGCTGGCCAGCCGGCCAACCGCAGGCGGCGGCGCGGCGGCATTGGTCTTCTGGTCCGGCGCCAGGCGCGCTTCGGGCGGCAGCACCAGCTTGCCGACGCCGATCACCACTTCCGAACCGGGCAGGAAGGGCAGCTTCTCGCCGGTGGTGACCAGCCAGCCGCCGCCGCCGGCCAGCACGAACAGCACCACAGTCCAGGCGGCCATCAGCAGGCGGCGATTGACCGTGCGCAGGTCGCCGCGCAGGAAAGGCGGCCACAGGATCAGGCCGATGATACGGAAAAAGGTGGTGATGCGATGCTTCATGCCGCGCCGGCGCGGCGGCTCGGGCGGCGGTGCGTCGTCTTCGCCGGTGATGGTCTGGATCAGGTCGGCATCGTCATCGGCGGCCAGCATGCCTTCGCCGCCGCCCATATCGCCGCCGCCATTCATCTCGCCGGCGGCAGGCTTTTTCTTTTTGCCGCCGAACAGTCGCTTGAGCAGACCCTGTTTGGGCTCTGCGTCCATCGCCCGGTCATCCGGATCGGCGTGAAGTTTGGCGGCCATTGCGGTGGTTCAGCCTTCTGCTGATCCGTCGCACAATCGAATCATGTCCTGGCGGATCATTTCCGGGCAGTCGGCTTGGGCGGTGCGCGCAGCACCTCCATCGCCGCCTGCAGCACCAGATCGGGACCGTCCTGGCCGGGTGTCGGCACCTTCTGCGGCGGCGTCACCGTCGACGGCTCGGCCTGCTTCTCGGGCTTGTTTTCCTCGGTCTCGCGCGTGCCGGTCATCTGGCGGCGCTCTTTCAGTGCCGCGGCGATCTGGCGGTCGCGCTCGTTCCAGGCTTCCACATCGGCCGAGATGCCGACCTTGTCGATCGAGCGGCCCGACGGCGTGAAATAGCCCGCCGTGGTCAGCTTCATGCCGCCGAATTCGCCCAGCGGGATCATGGTCTGCACCAGGCCCTTGCCGAAGGTGGTGTTGCCCACCAGCACGGCGCGATGATGATCCTGCAGCGCGCCGGCGACGATTTCCGACGCCGAGGCCGAACCGCCATTGATCAGCACGGCCATCGGCTTGCCATCGGCGACATCGCCGCGCTTGGCGTTGTAGCGCTGGCCGTCATCGGTGCTGGGACGCAGCGCGCGGGTCGACACGATCTCGCCCTGGTTCAGGAAGCTGTCCGACACCGAGATGGCCTGATCCAGCAGGCCGCCCGGATTGTCGCGCAGGTCGATGATATAGCCCTTCAGGTCGTTGCCCATCTCGCCCTTCAGCTTGTCGATGGCGGCAACCATGTCCTGGGTGGTGTGTTCGTTGAACGACGAGATGCGCAGGTAGGCAAACTCGCCCTCGCGGCGGGCACGCACCACGCGGGTCTTGATCACCGCGCGGGTGATCTTGATATCGAAGGTCTTGGCCGCATCGACGGCGCCGCGCCGCACGGTCAGCACGATGTTGGTGTTCGGCGCGCCGCGCATCTTCTCGATCGATTCATTCAGCGACTTGCCCATCACCGGATCGCCGTCCAGATGGGTGATCAGGTCGCCCGGCAGCACGCCGGCCTTCTGCGCCGGCGTCTCGTCGATCGGCGACACCACCTTGATCAGGCCGTTCTCCTGGGTCACTTCGATGCCCAGACCGCCGAACTCGCCGCGCGTCTGCACGCGGGCTTCCTGGAAGCTGCGCGGCGGCATGTAGATCGAGTAGGGATCGAGCGAGGACAGCATGCCGTTGATGGCGGCCTCCATCAGCTCGTCGTCCTTGGTCTCTTTGTAGTAATCGTTGCGCACGCGTTCGAAGATTTCGCCGAACAGGTTGAGCTGCCGATAGGTTTCATTGGCCTGCAGGCCGCCGACCTTGCTGGGAGCGGCGAACAGCGCCACCGACCCCATCAACGCGAAAGCACAGACACCGCCGAGGAGGAAATTGCGCATCAGCCGCTCACCTTTCTGTCGCCCGAGGCCAGCCAGGGTAACGGATTGACCGTTTCACCTTTGCGCCTCAGTTCGAGATATAGGACGGGTTTTTCGCCTGGGGAGTTGGTCAACAGGCCGACCGGTTCGCCGGCAAGCACCCATTGACCGACAGAGCGGTCGATCCGTCCAAATCCCGCCAATAAGCTATGGTATCCGCCGCCATGGGCGATAATCAAGAGTTGCCCGTAGCCACGGAAGGGTCCGGCGAACATCACTTTGCCGTCAGCGGGCGCGATCACCTGCCCGCCGGGCCGGGTTTCGATGCGGATTCCGCGTAACGGCACGCCGTTTTCATCGGCCTGGCCGAAGCGCCCGGTGATGCGGCCGCGCGCCGGCAGGGCGGCAGAGCCCTCCAGGGCGGCATAGGCCTCCGGCGGATCGGGGGTTGTGCTGCCCCTGGGGGCGGACTGGCCCTGCTGCTGGCGACGGGCGGCTTCGGCCATCCGGCGTTCGGCCTCGCGGCGTTCCTGTTCCAGCAGGCGCTCGACCAGGGCGCGCAGATCCTTGGCCTGGGCGGCCAGCTGGCCGCTGGTTTCGCGGGCGGAATCGCGCTCTTCCGCCGTTTGTGCGGCGGCGGCATGGGTTTCGGCCTGCAGGAATTCCAGGTCGCGGCGCTCATGATCCAGCTGGGCGATGGCCTTGCCGAGCCGTTCCTGCTCAGCGGCCACGCCCTGGCGCAGCTTGGCCAGCCGGGTCAGTTCGTTGCGCAAACTTGTTGCGCGGTTCTCGATCTCGGGCACCAGGGCGGCCATCAGCTGGCTGGCCCGGACCATGTCCAGCGCCGAGCCGGGTGCCAACACCATGGCCTCGGGCGGCTGGCGGCTCAAATGCGCCAGGCTGGCCAGCGTCTGTGCCAGCTCGCCGCGCCGGGCCTCCAGGGCCTCGCGGGCAGCGCCTTCATCGGCCAGCAGGCCGGCCAGCTTGTCTTCGCTCTGGGAGACCAGGTCTTCCTGCGCCTGCAGCTTTCTGGCGGCGGCGACCAGCTTGCGCTGCAGGTCGCGCTGCTTCTGCGCCAGCTTGGCGGCTTCCTGGGTCAGTTCGCGCTCGCGCTCGCGGCTTTCCTGCAGGCGCTTCTGCACATCCTGCAGCTGCTGTTGCGGCGCCTGCGCAAAACCGCCCGCCGGCGCCAGCAGCGCCAGACAGACGAGCGGTAGGATCAGCTTACGCAAGGCGGCGGGCAGCCGTCTGGGTCTTGCCGGCAACGGCCAGGATATTGCCGGTCATCTCTGCGGGCTGCGGCAGCCCAAGGAAATGCAGCAGGGTCGGCGCGATGTCGCAGAGCCGGCCGTCATTCAGGCCGTAAGCATCCGTGCGCGGGCCGACCAGCAGCAGCGGCACCGGGTTGGTGGTGTGCTGGGTATGGGCCTGGCCGCTGGCGCGATCCAGCATTTCTTCCAGGTTGCCGTGGTCGGCGGTGATCAGCATCACGCCATCCATCTCGGTCACGGCCTTTTCCAGTTTGCCGATGCAGGCGTCGATCGTTTCGGCCGCCTTGATCGCCGCCGGCATCGAGCCGGTATGGCCCACCATGTCCGGATTGGCGTAGTTGACGATGACCAGATCGTATTGGCCGGAGGTGATCGCCGCGGTCAGCTTGTCGGTCAGTTCCGGCGCCGACATTTCCGGCTGCAGGTCATAGGTCTTCACTTTTGGCGACGGCACCAGGATGCGGTCCTCGCCAGCGAAGGGCTGCTCCTCGCCGCCATTCATGAAGAAGGTGACATGGGCGTATTTCTCGGTCTCGGCGATGCGCAGCTGCGTTTTTCCTGCATTCGCCAGCACTTCGCCCAGCACATTGGGATAGCGCACCGGCGCATAGGCCGTGGCAAGGAATGGGTTCAGCGCGGCGGAATATTCGGTCAGGCCTACAGCGCCGGCGAATGTCACCATGCGGGCGCGGTTGAAACCGTCGAAATGCGGATCGAGCAGGGCGGTCAGGATCTCGCGCGCACGGTCGGCACGGAAATTCGCCATCAGTAGGCCATCGCCATCCTGCATGCCGGTGAAGCCGGCTATCGCGGTCGGCGCGATGAACTCGTCGCTTTCATCGGCGGCATAGCCCTGTTCGACGGCGGCTTCGGCAGTCGCGGCAGTCCTGCCCTTCGCCTCAACCAGGGCATCGTAAGCCTGGCTCACGCGCTCCCAGCGCTTGTCGCGATCCATGGCAAAGAAACGCCCCGACACGGTGGCGAATGACACACCCTTCGCATCGCCGATCTGCTGGCGGAAGACTTTGAGGAAATTCAGTGCGCTTTTCGGCGCCGTGTCGCGGCCATCGGCAAACATGTGGATCTGCACCGCGATGCCGGCAGCAGAAAAGATCTTCGCCACGGCGGCCATGTGATCCTGATGCGAATGCACGCCGCCATCCGACAGTAGGCCGAGCAGATGCAGCGCGCCGCCGCTCTGTTTCAGCTTGCCGATCAGGCCGGTGATCGCCGGGTTGTGCTGCAGCGTGCCATCGGCCACCGCGTTGTCGATGCGGCCCAGATCGGGCACGGCGATGCGCCCGGCGCCGATATTCATATGGCCGACTTCGGAATTGCCCATCTGACCGTCGGGCAGGCCGACATCGCGGCCCGAGGTGCCGACGCGGGCAAACGGGCGGGTTTCCAGCAGGCGGCGGTAATTGGGCAGCCGCGCCTGGGCCAGCGCGTTGTCGGCCGGATCGTCGCGCAGGCCCCAGCCGTCCAGGATGCAGAGGACAACAGGTTTGCGGGAATTCTCAATCTTGGTCATGGCTGTCGGTAAAGGCTTGGGTTTCTAGGGTTTCTACATAGCGCAGCGCGGGCCAAAGGTCACGCCGGGCTTTCCTCTCACAGTAACCGGAAAGGTCGATCAATCCCTGTGATAAGGGTGGCCCGTCTGCAGGCTCCAGGCCCGGTAGAGCTGCTCCAGCAGCATCACCCTGGCCAGCAAATGCGGCCAGGTCATGGCGGACAGCGACAGCGTCAGCCGGGCTTTTGCCACCAGGGCCGGGTCCAGCCCGTCGGCGCCGCCGATCAGGAAGGCGATCTCGGCCTCGCCATGGTCGCGCCACTGGGCCAGCAGGTCGGCGAAATGGCGACTGGTCAGGCTCTTGCCGCGCTCGTCCAGCGCCACGATCACGGCGCCCTTGGGCAGGGCGGCCAGCAGCAGGGCGGCCTCGCGCGCCTTGCGCTCGGCCACGCTGCCGCCCTGCTTGCGGTCTTCCACCTCGCGGATGGTGACCGGCCAGGGCAGCCGCTCGCGATAGCTTTCCAGCAGGCTCTGGGCCGCATCATGCTTGGCGCGGCCGGCCTTGCCGATGCAGGCGACCGTGATCTTCATCGCGTGAGAGCTTTATGCCGCAGCAGGTTCCGGAATGGCCGCGCCGCCCCACATCTTTTCCAGATTGTAGAAGCTGCGCACCTCCGGCCGGAAGATATGCACGACGATGTCGCCGGTATCGATCAGCACCCAGTCGCCCACGGCCTTGCCTTCGGCGCGCACCTTGCGGCCGGTCTCCCTGGAAATCCGCTCGACCAGATGTTCAGCGATGGCGCTGACCTGGCGCGAGGAGCGGCCCGATGCGATCACCAGATAGTCGGCAATCGAAGACTTGCCGGCCAGTTCGATCGAGACGATCTCCTCGGCCTTGTCGTCATCCAGCGACTTGAGGATCATCTGGTGCAGCTTGAGCACCGCGGCAGGCACCGTGATTTTCTTCGGCGCAGTCTTCGCCGTGGTCTTCTCGGCGGGCTTCTCGCTGGTCTTTTTCGCGGATTTCGGCTTGCCGGCCTTGGATTTGTTCGCCGCCTTGGCGGCGGCCTTGGTCACGGCGGTCGTCACCGTCTTGGGCGCGGTGACCTTCTTCGGTCCGGTACTCTTGTTCGCTGCAGTCTTGTTCTTTGCCGCGGCGGCCGGCTTCCTGGCGGCGGCGGTCTTGGACTTCGATGTCGCCTTCGGCTTTGAGCCGGTGGCGGCAGTCGCGCGTTTGCGCGTCGTGGATGTTGCGATGGCTCTGTCCTCCTGCGCAATCCCCGGCTTTTGGCCGGTTCCCGGCCTCGATCCGGCCCAGAACTGAAGTGGGGGCCGAATCGGCTTCAGTCTACCCCGACTCGGGTTATCCGACAATGAAAGTCCGATGACGACCTGCGGTTGCCGCCCTACAGGAACCAGATCCAGGTGATCAGGGCAAACGGCAGCAGCAGAAGCGGGAAGCTCCACAGCATATAGCCGAAAAAGCTCGGCATGCGGACGCCCGACTGCTCTGCAATCGCCTTGACCATGAAATTCGGCGCATTGCCGATATAGGTGAGCGCGCCCATGTAGACCGCGCCCATCGAGATCGCTAGCAGCGTACTGGCCATCGGCCCCATCAGGGCCTGTGCATCGCCGCCGGCCATGTGGAAGAACACCAGATAGGTCGGCGCATTGTCGAGGAAGGCCGACAGCATGCCGGTGAGCCAGAAATACATCTCGTCGCGCGGCGCGCCGTCGGGCCCGGTGGCGAGCGCGATCAGGCCATGCAGCTGGCCATCGGCACCGGCGCGCAGGATGGCGATCACCGGCACGATGGTGAGGAAGATGCCGGCAAACAGCTTGGCCACTTCCAGGATCGGTTCCCAGTTGAAGCCGTTGCCGTCGCGGGTTGCTTTGCTGGTGATCAGCAGCGACAGGCCGGCCAGTCCCAGCAGGATGACATCGCGGGCCAGATTCTGCGGCTTCACCTCGACGCCGCCGACCGACAGGCTCCAGTCCGGCATCCAGGTGCCCGACAGCAGCACAGCGCCGATCACGCCGGCGAGCAGGACGATGTTGGCGCCGCCCTCGACACCGATGGTGGTGTCGGGTGTCGGATCGCGGGTGATGCCTTCCTTGATGTAGTAGTGGCGGTCGATCAGGTAAAACAACGCCAGCAGGATCACACCGAGCAGCAGCGTGGGCGCGAACATCGCCTCCATAGTCCAGAAGAAGCGCACGCCGTTGAGGAAGCCCAGGAACAGCGGCGGATCGCCCAGCGGCGTCAGCGCGCCACCGACATTGGCAACCAGAAAAATGAAGAACACGATGACATGGACGTTGTGTTTGCGGTTGTC
>NZ_CALRUC010000154.1:0-8335 GCF_943371255.1 Ferrovibrio terrae
TCGACCACATGATCGGGGCTGAGGGGCGCGCGCAGGCTTAGGCCGGTGTTGAAAAGCGTCTGGTGCATGCAGTTCACTCCGTTGCACATCGTGAGTCTCCATTTGCCGGACCTGCGGATGCAGGCCGCCAGTCGCGCTGGCGCGATGCCAGGGCGGGGGGAAATCCTCTCGTTACGCGGGAGCGTTATCCGCAGTCGGGTTATCCCGGCTGCAGGCCGGGGCCCAGCGGGCACTCGTCATCTCATATAATACAAAACAGGAACAAATATCAAGCAGAATTTGCAGTTTTCCGGTGAATACTAGATTATTCCCTGCCTATGACGTGCACCTGCCACGGGCCTGCGGCATGATCCACGCCGTCATCACGAATATTCGACGCGGCAGAAAAATATGGTATGCTGCACCATATGGTTGCTGCCGATCTCTATTATCATCTGAAGTCGGTTTACCCCGATGGCTCGGTGATCGAGATGATCGTTTGGAAAGTGCCGGAACCGGTGGCCGGCTCAGAGCATGGATTCAAATACCGGCTGTTCTTCGGTCGGGCCGGGACACGGATCGTTGGCTATGACAACGAGCGCGGCAAAGGCGATCACAAACATATCAAGGGTAAGGAAATGCCCTACAGGTTCACGACACCCGAGGCGCTGATCGCAGATTTCATCGCCGATGTCCGCAACAATGGAGGCCGCACGCTATGACCCGCAAGACCGTTCGCCTCAGCATCGGAACCCGCAGCCTTGAAAGCCTCGGCCAGGAGTTTGTCGACAAGTGGCGCGCGCTGGAAGCCGGGGCGCCGATCGCGCAAACCCATATCCACTTCCAGAGCCTGGACGATGCCGCAAAGGTGCTGACGCCCAAGCGGCAGGCCCTGCTGCGCTATGTGCGGCGGCACAAGCTGCGCAAGATCACGGAAATCGCCGCCGGCGTGGAGCGCAGCTACAAGAATGTGCACCAGGACGTGAAAGCCCTGCTGGCAGTCGGCCTGCTGGAAAAGCCGGATGACGCCCCGTACAAGGCGCCGTTTGACGTCATCCGGACTGATATCCGCCTGTAGCCCTCAATACCCCACGGTGAATCGCTGGCGGATATGCTTGGGGCTTTCCAGCTCGTCGATCAGCGCGATGGCGTAATCCTCCATCGAGATGCGGCTGTCGCCCTTGGCATCGCTCAGCAGCGTATCCTTGCCGAGCCGAAATTTACCGGTGCGCTCGCCCGGCACGATCATCGCCGACGGCGACAGGAAGCTCCAGTCGAGGTCGGCCGCCTGGGCCTTCAGCGCCTCGAGGAATTCGCCGCCCTTCGCCGCCTCGGCCCTGTAGATCTCGGGGAAGCCGGGCGCGTCGATCAGCTTGAGCCCCGGCGCCACCTCCAGGCTGCCGGCGCCGCCCACCATCAGCCAGCGTTTCACGCCCGATTGCCGCACGGCGGCGAGCAGCTTGGAAAAATCGGAGGCGAGGAAATGCACGGCGCTGACCACCGCATCATGGCCGGCCAGCAGCGGCGCCAGCGCAGCCGGATCATGCGCATCGCCGGCCTTTGCCGTCACGCCGGGCCGCGCCGGCACCTTCTCCGGGTTGCGCACGATGGCGGTGACGTGGTGGCCGCGGCTGAGCGCTTCGGTCAGCACGCGGCTGCCGATATTGCCGGTGGCGCCGATCAGGGCGATTTTCATGGCTGTCTCTCCTTGTACCAGTATGGTAGTTTCTACTGGTAACCAGATGGCGGATTGGCTATCAGGTGTAAAGAAGGCACTTTTTCCCGGTCAGGTGAGATCGGGGTAACCACCTGCCAGTCTGCACAGACAACCGGCCTGCAAAGACAACCAGTCTGCAAAGACACCCGGTCTTCAAAGGCATACGAGGGACAGACCATGGCCGCAAAGCGCAAGACCGTCACCGGCAACAGCTACGATGCCAGCTGCCCGACCCGGCAGGTGCTCGACCGCATCGGCGACAAATGGACCGTGCTGGTGCTGATCCTGCTGCTGGATGGCCCGGTGCGCTTCAACGAGCTGCGCCGGCGCATCGGCGGTGTGTCGCAGAAGATGCTGTCGCAGACGCTGAAAAGCATGGAGCGCGACGGCCTGGTGCATCGCCGCGCCATCGCCACCGTGCCGGTGACGGTGGAATATTCGATCACGCCGCTGGGCAAGACCCTGGCCGCGCTGGTGGATCAGATGCGGCTGTGGGCCGAGCATAACCTGGGCCAGGTGTTGGCGGCGCAGCGGCGCTATGACGCGGCACAGCCAGGCAGCGAGACAAAAACAAGCAGGGCCGCGTAACGCCCGCAGCAGCTGTGCTGGCGGCAAAGCTGAAGCGGCATTGCGGCATAAACGCCGGAAGCCGGCCATTATCCGCGACCGAAACGCACCCGCCCCCGTGGCGTGAGTGTGCATACCTCTTTTGTATGCAGCCCCATTGCGGCGGAACTGCAGCTGCCATCAGCAGTTGGTCATGGACTTACCTCGAAATAAGCGTACCCTGTCATCACACTGACAATCGACAGACTGTTCCCGCCGCCATGAGACGCCGCAGATGATGCCGTCCCTGCATCGACTTCTTTCCGGCGCGCAGGCGGAAGAGGTCCGGATGGCGGCTGTGCGGCAGTATGCCGTGCTGGATACGCCGCCCGAGAGCACCTTCGACCACATCACCAGTCTGACTGCCGAGCTGTTCGGCACGCCGGTGGCGCTGATCAGCATCGTGGCCGAGGACCGCGTCTGGTTCAAATCGCGCCATGGCATGCCGATGGTGCAGACCAGCCGCGATGCCGGGCTCTGCGCTTCGGCGATCCTGCAAAAACGCGCCTGGCTGCTGACCGATGCCGCCAGCGATCCGCGCGCCCTGGCGCATCCGCTGGTCGCCGGCGATTTCGGCCTGCGCTTCTATCTGGGTGTGCCGCTTACCACTGCCGATGGCTCCAACCTGGGCACGCTCTGCGTGATGGACCACAAGCCGCGCAGCATTACCAAACGCCAGATTGCCAGCCTGAACAGCCTGGCCGCCATCGTGATGGACCAACTGGAGCTGCGCAATGCGGGCCGGCAGGCCGCCGTGGCGCTGGCCGAGGCCGCCACCGCCAAGGACAAGGCGCTGCGCCTGACCACTCTGATGGCCAACGAGATCGACCACCGGGTGATGAACAGCCTGCAGCTGGTATCGGGCCTGCTGTCGATGCAAAGCCGCACGCCAAGCGATGACGACGTGCCGACCCAGCTGAAACAGGCGGCCGGCCGCGTCTCCGCCATCGCCCGGGTGCACCAGCATATCTATCTGAGCGAAGGCATCGAGCATGCCGATGTGGCGCAGTATCTGCAGCGCGTCTGCGACGATCTTTCCATCATGCTGCAGGCGACCAATCGCGGCAGCATCGAAGTGAGCGGCGCCGAGGTGAAGCTGCCCACCGCGCGGATCGTCGCCATCGGCCTGATCATCAACGAACTGGTGACCAACGCGACCAAATACGGCGCCGGCAAGGTGGCGGTGCGCTTCGCCGATACCGCAACCGGCTATACCCTGTCGGTCTCCGACGAAGGCGACGGCCCGCCGCCTGACGAGATTCTCAAGCCCGCGCGCGGTTTCGGCATGAAGGTGATCACCTCGCTGGTGTCGCAGCTGCGCGGCGACCTCAGTGTCGGCCGCAAGGATGACGGCACCGGCACCCAGGTCACCATCGCCTTCCCGCGCGAAATCGCACTGCCGCACATGCCCTGAACGGAACTATCCAGCACCCGCCCTGTTCTTTCATATGTGCCGGCCTGTTGCGGCACCCGGAGTACCGTCCTTGCCCCACACACATATGATGATGCTCGCCGCGCAGCAGCCGCCCAAGGCGGCCGTTGTGCTGGTCGTGGAAGACGACGATCTGGTGCGCCTGATGACGGTGGATTATCTCGAAAGCTGCGGCTATCTGGTGCTGGAGGCGGAGAACGCTGCCAAGGCCAGGGCCTGGTTCGACCGCCAGGCCATCGACCTGATGTTCACCGATGTGCAGATGCCCGGCGACATGGATGGCATCGCGCTGGCAGAATGGGCGCGGGCAAAACATCCGACCGTGCCGGTGCTGGTCACCTCCGGCGTCGCCTCGGAACTGGCGCGCTATGCCGCCGGCCTGATGGTGGCCAAGCCCTATGACCTCGATGCCGTGCATGCGCGCATCCAGGCGGCGCTGAGCAAGCGATAAGCCGGGCCGTTCAGGCAGCGCGACTCAGGCTGCACGCCAGATTACGCAGCGCGATTGCGCGTCAGCTCGAGGAACAGGTCTTCCAGATCGGCATCCTGCGTCGTCAGGTCATGGATTGCCAGCCCCGCCGCCTGCACACGCGCCAGCAGGGTGCTGAACGGCATCTGGCTCGGCCGATAATGCAGCCGCAGCCGACGCGGCCCGAGCAGTTCGGCACCCAGGCTTTCCAGCGCCGGCGGCACGGCGGCCAGATCGGCATCCAGCGTCAGGATCACATCCTTGCGGTCGAGCCGGGCGAGCAAGCTGGGCGTGGTGTCATGCGCCACGATGCGGCCGTGGTTGACGATGGCGATGTGGTCGCACAGCGCCTCGGCCTCTTCCAGGTAATGCGTGGTCAGCACCACGGTGGTGCCATTGGCATTCAGTTGCCGCACATAGGCCCAGAGCTGCTGGCGCAGTTCGATATCGACGCCGGCGGTGGGTTCGTCCAGCACCAGCACCGGCGGATTGTGCATCAGCGCCTTGGCCACCAGCAGGCGGCGGCGCATGCCACCCGACAGCGTGCGGGCATAGGAGTTGGCCTTGTCGGTGAGGCCCAGCGCTGCCAGGATCTCATCGGCGCGGCGCTCGGACCGCGGCACGCCATAGAGGCCGGCCTGGAATTCCAGCGCCTCGCGCGGGGTGAAAAACGGATCGAGGTTGAGTTCCTGCGGCACCACGCCAATCGCCGCCCGCGCGCGCCGCGTGTCGGTGTCGATGTCATGGCCCCAGACCGCAGCGGTGCCCGAGGTCTTGCGCACCAGGCCGGCCAGGATGTTGATCAGCGTCGATTTGCCCGCCCCGTTCGGGCCCAGCAGGCCGAAGAAGCTGCCGCGCGGGATATCGAGGGTGACACCATGCAGGGCGGTCTTGGCGGCCTTGCCGCTGCCATAGACCTTGACCAGGTCGCGCACGGCAATAGCGGGCCCAGGATCGGATGCAGCAGGAACCCCGGAAAGCAGGGCGGAATCGGCAGCGGGCATGGCTCTGAAGGCCTGTAAGACTGGCGTGGCGAACGGTGCTGCGCTAGGTATCACCTTGGGCCTTGGGGGTCAAACCCGGGGCATCAGCGAACGCTTTCTGGCAGCCCTCCGGAGACCACCATGCAGGCCGCTAAAAATACTGCCCCCGAGACCATCACCGTCGACAGCCCGGTCGTGGCCTGCGATGGCGGCGGCGCATTGGGCCATCCGCGCGTCTATCTCAACATGGGCGACAAGACCGAGATCGACTGCCCGTATTGCGGCCGCCACTACATCCTGAAAGACGGCACGGGCCACGGCCACTAAGGCATGGCCTCGAAACATCGCCTCTATCTCGTCGACGGTTCGGGCTACATCTTCCGGGCCTATCACGCGCTGCCGCCGCTGACGCGCAAATCCGACGGCCTGCCGATCGGCGCCGTGTCGGGCTTCTGCAACATGCTGTCCTCGCTCCGCGACAAGGCCGAGCATGACCAGGCGGTCAGCCATATGGCCGTGATCTTCGATGCCGGCCGCGAAACCTTCCGCAGCACGATCTATCCCGCCTACAAGGCCAACCGCTCGGAGACGCCGGAAGACCTGATCCCGCAATTCGCCCCGATCCGCGAGGCGACGCGGGCTTTCGGCCTGCCCAGCATCGAGAAAGACGGCTTCGAGGCCGATGACATCATCGCCACCTATGCCCGCATCGCCAACGAGGCCGGCATGGAGGTCTGCGTCGTATCCTCCGACAAGGACCTGATGCAGCTGGTGCGTGACGGCGTGGGCATGATGGATCCGATGAAGGATCGCAATATCGGCCCGGCCGAGGTGATGGAGAAATTCGGCGTCACGCCCGACAAGGTGATCGATGTGCAGGCGCTGGCCGGCGACAGCACCGACAACGTGCCCGGCGTGCCCGGTATCGGCATCAAGACCGCGGCCGAGCTGATCAACACCTATGGCGACCTGGAATCGCTGCTGGCGCGCGCGGGCGAGATCAAGCAGCCCAAGCGGCGCGAAACGCTGCTGACCAATGCCGACAAGGCGCGCATCTCCTACCAGCTGGTCAAGCTGAAGGACGACGTGCCGCTGGAGCTGGGCCTCGACGATCTCAAGCTGGGGCCGGTGGAATGGCCGAAGCTGTCGGCCTTCCTTAACGAGATGGAATTCCGCACCCTGACCGCGCGGATCGAAAACCGCCTGAAGGCGCGCGGCACCGATATGAGCGGCGGCGCGGCCGGCGTCACGGCGCGACCCGAGAGCATGTACAGCGCGCCGGTCGCCTCGGCGCATAAAGCGACGACGCCGATTGCCTATCCGGGCGAGGGCGGGCCGGAAACGCCGCCGGTCAGCCGCGAGCGTTACACGCTGGTGCAGGATCTCGACACGCTGCGGACGTGGATCGCGCGCGGCTTCGAGACCGGGCTGATCGCGTTTGACACCGAGACCACCAGTCTGTCTCCCACCATGGCCGAACTGGTCGGCATCTCCTTAAGCGTTGCGCCGGGCGAGGCCTGCTATGTGCCGCTCGGGCATCGCAAGGGCGGCGGCGGGCTGGATTTCGGCGGCGACGGCGCCTTGCAGCAGATTCCGCTGGCCGACGCGCTGGCCGCGCTGAAGCCCCTGCTGGCCGATCCGGGCGTGCTGAAAGTCGGGCAGAATATCAAATACGACATGGCGGTGCTGGAGAAGCACGGCGTGCAGATCGTCGCCTATGACGATACCATGCTGATGTCCTACACGCTGGATGCCGGCAAGCATGGCCATGGCATGGACGAACTGTCGGAACGCCATCTCGGCCACAAGCCGATCAGCTATGACGAGGTGACCGGCACCGGCAAGGCGCGCATCTCCTTTGCCGAGGTGGCGCTGGACAAGGCGCGCGACTATGCCGCCGAAGACGCCGATGTGACGCTGCGGCTCTACCATGTGCTGAAGCCGCGCCTGCTGGCCGAGAAACAGGTGACGCTGTACGAGACCATCGAACGGCCGCTGCCGGCGGTGGTGGCGGCGATGGAATGCGCCGGCATCAAGGTCGATCCGGCCGAACTCAACCGCCTGTCGGCCGATTTCGCCACCCGCATGGAGGCATTTGAGAAAAAGGCGCATGCGCTGGCGGAGGAAAGCTTCAACATCGGCTCGCCCAAGCAGCTCGGCGAGATCCTGTTCGACAAGATGAAACTGCCCGGCGGCAAGAAGGGCAAGACCGGCGCCTATTCCACCGGCGCCGAGGTGCTGGAGGAACTGGCCGCGGAAGGCCATGAGCTGCCGCGCGCGGTGCTCGACTGGCGCCAGCTCGCCAAGCTGAAATCGACCTATGCCGATGCGCTGGTCGCCTCGATCAACCCGCGCACCGGCCGCGTGCACACCTCCTTTGCGCTCTCGGCCACCAATACCGGGCGTTTTGCGTCAAGCGATCCCAACCTGCAGAATATCCCGGTGCGCACCGAGGAAGGCCGCAAGATCCGCAAGGCCTTTGTCGCCGAGGCCGGCCACAAGATCATCTCGGCCGACTATTCGCAGATCGAGCTGCGCATCCTCGCCCATATCGCCGATATCGCCACGCTGAAGCAGGCCTTCCGCGACGGCATCGACATCCATGCGCTGACCGCCAGCCAGGTGTTCAACACGCCGGTCGAAGGCATGGACCCGATGGTGCGTCGCGCCGCCAAGGCGATCAACTTCGGCATCATCTACGGCATGAGCGCGTTTGGCCTGGCCGCCCAGCTCGGGATTCCGCAGCGCGAGGCGCAGAGCTATATCGAGGCGTATTTCCAGCGCTATCCCGGTATCCGCGCCTATATGGACAGCACGAAAAAGCAGGTGAAAGAGCAGGGCTTCGTCACCACGCTGTATGGCCGCCGCGTGCATTTCCCCAACATCAACTCCAAGAACCCGGCCGAGCGCAACTTCCTCGAACGCGCCGCGATCAACGCGCCGATCCAGGGTTCGGCCGCCGACATCATCAAGCGCGCCATGGCGAAGCTGCCGGCAGCGCTGGCGGCCGAGGGGCTCAAGACCCGCATGCTGCTGCAGGTGCATGACGAACTGGTGTTCGAGGCGCCCGAGTCAGAGGTGGATGCGCTGATCGCGGTGGCGAAGGCGGTGATGCAGTCGGCCGCCACGCTGGATGTGCCGCTGGTGGT
>NZ_CALRUC010000155.1:0-8199 GCF_943371255.1 Ferrovibrio terrae
GCCCTGTTTGCTAGGGTCCGGCCACCCAATCACAACACGCAACCGTGGTCGCGAGGGAGTTATTAATGGCGAAAATCAAGGTCAAAAATCCGGTCGTCGAGCTCGATGGCGACGAGATGACCCGCATCATCTGGAAGTTCATCAAGGAAAAGCTGATCCTGCCCTACCTGGATGTGGACCTGCTCTACTACGATCTCGGCGTCGAATACCGCGACCAGACCAACGACCAGGTCACCATCGACAGCGCCCATGCGATCCTGAAGCACGGCGTCGGCGTGAAATGCGCCACCATCACGCCGGACGAGCAGCGCGTGACCGAGTTCAAGCTGAAGGAAATGTGGAAGTCGCCCAACGGCACGATCCGCAACATCCTGGGCGGCACGATCTTCCGCGAGCCGATCATATGCAAGAACGTGCCGCGCCTGGTGCCGCACTGGAACGACCCGATCGTGGTCGGCCGCCATGCCTTCGGCGACCAGTATCGCGCCACCGACTTCCGCTTCCCCGGCAAGGGCACGCTGACGATCAAGTTCGTCGGCGAGGATGGCAAGATCATCGAGAAGGAAGTCTTCAAGGCACCGAGCAGCGGCGTCGCCATGGCGATGTACAATCTCGATGACTCGATCCGCGACTTCGCCCGCGCCAGCATGAACTACTCGCTGGTGCGCGGCTGGCCGCTGTACCTGTCGACCAAGAACACCATCCTCAAGGCCTATGACGGTCGCTTCAAGGATCTGTTCGAAGAGGTCTACGAGCAGGAGTTCGCCGGCAAGTTCAAGGCCGCCGGCATCACCTACGAACACCGCCTGATCGACGACATGGTGGCCTGCGCCATCAAGTGGTCGGGCAAGTTCGTCTGGGCCTGCAAGAACTACGACGGCGACGTGCAGTCCGACGTGGTGGCGCAGGGCTTCGGTTCGCTGGGTCTGATGACCAGCGTGCTGATGACTCCCGACGGCAAGGTGGTGGAAGCCGAAGCCGCGCATGGCACGGTGACGCGTCACTATCGCGAACACCAGGCCGGCCGCGAGACCTCGACCAACCCGATCGCCTCGATCTTCGCCTGGACGCGCGGCCTGATGCATCGCGCCAAGCTGGACAACAGCCCGGAGCTGGACAAGTTCGCCCATACGCTGGAGAAGGTTTGCATCTCCACCGTGGAAGCCGGCTTCATGACCAAGGATCTGGCCATGCTGGTCTCGAAGGACCAGCCCTGGCTGACCACCCAGAAGTTCCTGGACAAGATCGACGAGAATCTGAAGAAGGCGCTGGCGTAAGCCGCACCGTCTTCCAGAATGGAAACGCCCCGGCAAAAACCGGGGCGTTTTTTTTGCGCCGCGCTATTTCGCCGCCACCAGCGCCTCGCCCTCGGACATCAGCGTGCCGGTGAAATTGGAGGCGTTCATGCCGACGACCCAGCCCCAGATACCGCAGGCCACCATGAAGCCATCGGTAGCGACCGAGACATTATGAAAACCAAAGCCCTTCAGGTTGTTGCTGGCGAGCGGCGTATTGCCGGCGGTAGAATACTGGAAGGCATAGCCATCGCAGCCGACAAACAGGTAGTTGTTCAGGACCGCGATATCGACAATGTCGCGGCCCACCTTTGGCAATTCGTCCGACCAGACGCAAACTGTGAAGTTGTTCGGATCGATCTGCCCGGTATAGCCATGGGTGCCGAAATATATCTTGTAGCCGTCGGAAACCAATCGCACCTCGTCGTTGCCCATGCCGGACAGGCCGTTGGTGTCGCCGAGCGTGCCGTCGGTGCCATACTGATAAATGAAGCCGTAACTGCCGGCGTAGACGTAGCCGTTGAGGTAGACGACGCTGACGATATCGTCGCCCTTGGAAAGGGTCTCGGTCCAAACGATGGTGCTGAAGGTCGAGTTGGTCGACGTGCCAAGATCGATGCGGATCACGGCTGAATCCGTTCCGACGAACAGGCTGGTGCCGTCCGATGTGAGGCGACATTCCTCGCTGCCGACCGAGGAAAGGTTGTTCTGGTCGATCAGTGTGCCGGCGTCGGGATCGATCCAGTAGACATGGCCAGCGCAGCCTGCGAATAGGTTGGTGCCGTCCCAGAGGACATTCACCAGAGACCCCGATGTGGTGGGCAGTTCGAGCGGCCCCCAGAGTACCGGACCGCCGATGTCGTTCACATCCAGGGCCAAGACATTGCCGTTGACGCCGACAAAGACCACGTAATTGCCCGAAGGCGTTAGGCGCAGGGCAATACGGATGTCGTTATTGCCCATGCCGTCCAGGGGGTTGTAGCCCAGACTCTCGCCGGTCGCCTGGTCGATGGCGTAGATGTAGCCCTCCGATCCGGCCACCACGACGCCTTCGGCCATCGCCACCACGGCATCGTTGTGGCCAGAATGATTGAGATCGAATGTCCATTCCTTGCTCAACCCCGACGCCTGATCGCAGATCGTCTTGGTCAGCGCGTCGAACATCGGCGCATTGACCGTGTCAGTACTGCCCGTGCTGTTCAGGCCCACGATCTGGCCACCCACGATCCAGGGGCCGCCGCTGCAGCCCTGGGTCATGTTGTTGCTCATGAACAGGGTGGTTCTTGTGCGATAGAGATTGGCGACACACTGCCACTGATAGTCACCGTCGAAATCGTAACCCTGGATCGCCTTCGCCGGGTAGCCAATGGAGGTTGTGCTGCTGCCTGCAGCAGGCGCGCCGAACAGGATCGGAAGCGCCGGCAGGTTGGTCGCGTTGATCAACCGCATGAAGCCATAGTCGTATTGCGTCAGTGTGACGGTCGGCGTGCTGTTGTAGAATTGCTGAGGCAGGAAGAAATCGAGCACGGTCCAACTGCCCTGCGGTGAACCATTGGCATATTGCGGCGAGAAGGAAATCCGGCTCGCATAGCCTCCTGTCTTGGGATCATACAGGCAATGCGCGGCGGTGAGCAGCAGCGAGCTGCCGACCAGCGACGCCGAGCATGTGCTGGTGGAGAGCCCGCTGTTGAAGAAGGTCTTCCCGATCGACTGATAGGGCGCAACCGAAACATTGCCGACCCGTGTAGTGGTGAATTCAAGCGGTTCCGGCGGCAGTTGCACTTCGGATACTGCGGGGAACGGCAGCGGCAGCGCCGCGGCCCGGCGTTCTGCCGTCCAGTAGGCCTTCGTCTCGGCGTCGTAACGCGCCACCGTCTCTGGCGTCAGCGGGCCATCGATGAGGGGAATGCGCACCCAGTCCTTGATGAATTCCGGCTGCGGTTTGCTTTTGGATTTCGAGCGCTTGGTCATGCCGTCCCCTCCTGGTTGAAGCGTCAGGTATTCCGACTCTCGACTTCAGCTTTGACAAGAGAATTCATGGGGGCACTGCATGCGCTACCATGCAGGTAGAATACGCGAGTATGAAATTGTGGTTTCCGCGGCGACTGTCAGTCGTCAGAGGGCGGGGGGCGCAGAGCCCTCCGCCGTTTTTCTTTGTTCCAGCCGCTCCGCCGCCAGGCGATCGATATGCTCCTTGATGGTGGGATGCACATGCAGCAGGCGCTGGAAATCGGTGACCTCCAGCGCGAGCAGGCGACAGTCGGTGATGGCACTGACCGTGGCGGTGCGGTCAGTGCGGCGCAGCAGCGCGATCTCGCCGAAATGCTGGCCCGGTCCCAGCACCACTGGATGCGGCAGGATTTCCACCTCCACCTCACCCGACATGATGAAGAACATCGCCTCGGCACGTTCGTCCCTGCGCACGATGGCGGTGCCTGACGGCACCACCTGGGCCTTCAGCAGGCTGGCGATCTCGGCAATCGAGCTGGCATCGAGATTGTGGAACAGCGGCAGGGAGGCCACCGCGCGCCAGGTGACCATGAATTCGCGGCGCTTGATCTCCTCGGCGAATCCTGACGCGAGCAGACCGGCGGGAATGGCGATGGTGCCGACGCCGATCAGGATGATGACGCCATTGAAGATCTTGCCCAGCGGCGTGATCGGGATCATGTCGCCATAGCCGACCGAGCCGACGGTGACGATGCCCCACCACAGTGCCTTGGGGATCGAGCCGAACACCTCGGGCTGCGCGTCGTGCTCCAGCATGTACATGATGCAGGATGCCACCACCAGCAGCACGCCCGCCGCACCCAGCGCCGCGGTGAGGCCGCGCGCCTCGCGCTGCAGCACCGCCGCCACCAGGGTAAGGCCCGGCGTATAGCGCGCCAGCTTGAACAGGGTGAACATCTCGGTGGCGAGGAACAGGTCGTGCGGGAACGGCACGATCAGGTTGAGCCAGAAGGGCAGGATCACCAGCAGATCGACGACGCCGAGGAAGGACCTCATATAGCGCCGCCGCATCGCCGCCGCGCTGACCCGGCCGCCATGGGCATAGACCGGCGCGATCCAGATGCGCAGCAGGTATTCGGCGGTGAACAGGATATCGGTGGCTTCGCGCAGGCGGTCGAGCCAGAAGATGGTGCGCGGCTCGAAGCCCGGCACGGTGACCAGCATGATGGCGACCGCACAGGCAAAGACACTGACGATGATCAGCGCCGAGATCAGCCGGTGACCGATCGACGCATCGCGGCGATCATCGCTCAGCAGGTCGAAGCAGCGCCGGCGCCAGTCAGTCTGTGACATCACGCTGGCCGCCGGTCGCGTTACGCGGCTTTGCCGATTTCGGCGGCAATCGCATCCAGCGCCTTTTCGGCACCGGCCGGATCGGCACCGCCGCCCTGGGCGAAGTCGGGCCGGCCACCACCGCCCTGGCCGCCGATCAGCGGCGTGGCGATCTTGACCAGATCGGCGGCATTCAGCCTGGCCGTGAGATCGGCACTGACACCGACGACGACCGCCACCTTGCCATCGGCCACCGAGGTGAGCGCGACAACGCCGGAGCCGATATCCTTCTTCATGGCATCGACCATGCCGCGCAGATCCTTGGCCGGCACGCCGTCGAGCTGGCGCGCGGCGAATTTCACGCCGTTGAGATCCTTCACCTGCGGACCGCCGCTGCCGCCACCAGTGGCGAGCTGCTTGCGCAGTTCAGACAGTTCGCGCTCCAGCTTGCGGCGGTCGTCCAGCAAGGCCGCCAGGCGCTGCGGCACGTCCCTGGGCTGCGCCTTCAGCGCATCGGCCGCCGCCTGCAGGGTTTCTTCCTGTTCGAGGAAGTAATGCCGCGCGGCCTCGCCGGTCAGCGCCTCGATACGGCGCACGCCGGCAGCAACGGCGCCTTCATTGACGATCTTGAACAGCGCGATGTCGCCGGTGCGCTTCACATGGGTGCCGCCGCAGAGTTCGACGGAGTAATCCTTGCCGTCGTCCAGCTTGCCCATCGAGAGCACGCGCACCTCGTCGCCATACTTCTCGCCGAACAGCGCCATGGCGCCGGCCTTGATGGCTTCATCCGGCGTCATCAGCCGGGTAGTGACGGCATCGTTCTGGCGGATCATCGCGTTGACTTCGGCTTCCACCGCCGATGCCTCTTCGGCGCTGATCGGCTTTGGGTGGCTGATATCGAAGCGGAAGCGATCGGGCGAGACCAGCGAGCCCTTCTGGGTGACATGATCGCCCAGCTTGCGGCGCAGCGCGGCATGCAGCAGATGCGTGGCCGAATGGTTGGAGGCAATCGCCGCCCGGCGCGTGGCATCCACGGTGAGGATCGCCATGTCGTCGATCTTCAGCGTGCCTGCGACCACCTTGCCCAGATGGGCATGCAGCGCGCCGAGTTTCTTCTGGGTGTCGCTGATCTCGACCTTGGCGCCGCCGGCCGTGGTGATGATGCCGGCATCGCCCTGCTGGCCGCCGGACTCGCCATAGAAGGGCGTCTGGTTCAGCAGCACGGCGACTTCGGTGCCGGTCGCAGCTTCCGTCACAGGCTTGCCGTCGAGGATGATGGCGTCGATGCGGCCTTCGGCGCTTTGCGTGTCGTAGCCGAGGAATTCGGTGGCGCCCTTGTCCTCGCGCAGCTCGAACCAGACCTTCTCGGTCGCGGCTTCGCCCGAACCGGCCCAGGCCTTGCGGGCCTCGGCCTTCTGCGCCGCCATGGCCGACTGGAAACCATCGAGATTGACGTTGATGCCGCGCGGCCGCAGCGCATCCTGCGTCAGATCGAGCGGGAAGCCGAAGGTGTCATACAGCTTGAAGGCGGTCTCGCCCGGCAGCATGTCGCCCTTGCTCATGCCGGATGTCGCTTCATCGAGCAGCTTGAGGCCGCGATCCAGCGTCTGCTTGAAGCGGGTCTCTTCAAGCTTCAGCGTCTCGGCGATCAGCGCCTCGGCGCGGCCGAGTTCGGGATAGGCGCGGCCCATCTCCGACACCAGCGTCGGCACCAGGCGATGCATCAGCGGTTCCTTGCAGCCCATCATCTGGGCATGGCGCATGGCGCGGCGCATGATCCGGCGCAGCACATAGCCGCGGCCCTCGTTTGACGGCAGCACGCCATCGGCGATCAGGAAGCAGGAGGAGCGCAGATGGTCGGCCACCACGCGATGGCTCACCTTGTGCTCGCCATCGGCGCTGGCATGCGAGGCATCGGCCGAAGCCTCGATCAGCGCGCGCATCAGGTCGATATCGTAATTGTCGTGCTTGCCCTGCATCACCGCGGTGATGCGCTCCAGGCCCATGCCGGTGTCGATCGAGGGCTTGGGCAGCGCGATGCGCTGCTCCTTGGTGACCTGCTCGAACTGCATGAAGACGAGATTCCATATCTCGATATAGCGGTCGCCATCGGCCTCCGGGCTGCCCGGCGGGCCGCCCCAGATCTTGTCGCCGTGGTCGTAGAAGATTTCCGAGCAGGGACCGCAGGGGCCGGTATCGCCCATGGCCCAGAAGTTATCCGAGGTGGCGATGCGCACGATGCGATCCTCGGGCACGCCGATCTTTTTCCAGATGTTAAAGGCCTGATCGTCGTCGTGATAGACGGTGACCCAGAGCTTGTCCTTGGCCAGGCCGTATTCTTTGGTGATCAGGTTCCAGGCGAGCGGGATCGCCTCGTCCTTGAAGTAGTCGCCGAAGGAGAAATTGCCGAGCATCTCGAAGAAGGTGTGATGCCGCGCGGTATAGCCGACGTTATCCAGATCGTTATGCTTGCCGCCGGCGCGCACGCATTTCTGCGAGGTGGCCGCGCGCGTATAGGGGCGCTTCTCCTGGCCGGTGAAGACATTCTTGAACTGCACCATGCCGGCATTGGTGAACATCAGGGTCGGGTCGTTGCGCGGCACCAGCGGCGAGGACTCGACCACGCTATGCCCGTTGCCGGCAAAGTAGTCGAGGAAGGCCTGGCGGATATCGCTGGCGGAGGACATCGATTCATACCCCTGGTCGGCGGCAACCCGATGATCTCTTGGCCGGGTCGCCTGTAGGCTGCTGGACAGATTGTCATGAGCCGGCCCCCGTTCAGCAATAGACCGGATCCGGCAAGAGACCTGTCTTAACGTCCCGCCCCGCCCCTGTCCAGCCGGTCTCAGGCCGGTTAAGTCCTTGGTCGGATAGGGAATTGGTGGCGATGCCGGGGCCGGCAGGATGATCGTTGCCGCCCCCTGGCTGGGCTTATTCCAACCTTACTCCGCCTTATCCACTGCTTATTTGCGCTTAGGCGACTCTTAGTCCGGCTTATTCGACCCTTATTCCATCCTTATTCCAGCTCACACCGCCGCTAAGTCCTTGATCGGGCTGGAATCAGGCTATGAAAGGACATTTAGGATACGGGCGGCCGGGATCAAGGCCTGCGCCACGTCGTCGGCATCGCGCAAAAAATAACCCCGGCAGCGAGGTCCGCTGCCGGGGCTTTGCCCATGGAGGAGAATTAACTCTGGCGCCGTGGTTTACCGGCGTTTGAGCAGGGCGAAATCTTACTCCGCGTCTTCGGCCTCGCCCGCATCCGGGCCGGCGTCGATGGCGGCCGCCACGATGCCGGTGTTGGCCTTGATCGCGGCTTCAATCCGATTGGCAACCTCAGGGTTTTCCTTGAGGAAGGTCTTGGCGGCCTCGCGGCCCTGACCGATGCGCTGGCTGTCGAAGGAGAGCCAGGAGCCCGACTTCTCGACCACATTGGCCTTCACGCCAAGGTCGATCAGTTCGCCGGTCTTGGACACGCCCTCGCCATACATGATGTCGAAGTCGACCACCTTGAAGGGCGGCGCCACCTTGTTCTTGACCACCTTCACGCGGGTCTGGTTGCCGACAACCTCGTCGCGGATCTTGATCGCGCCGATGCGGCGGATATCGAGGCGGACGGAAG
>NZ_CALRUC010000156.1:0-8165 GCF_943371255.1 Ferrovibrio terrae
CCCTTCTCGCGGGTGATGTCGGCTGAGGCCACCAGGTTGCGCGTCGAGGCGCCACCGGAGCCGACGATCAGCCCGGTGCGCGGGTTGATGATGTCGCCGGCTTCAAGCCCGCTATCGGCGATCGCCTGTTCCATGGCGAGATAGGCATAGGCGGCGCCATCGCCCATGAAGCGCTTCTGGCGCCGGTCGATGGCGGCTTCCAGGTCGATCTTCACCGTGCCATGCACCTGGCTGCGGAAATTCAGCTTGGCATATTCATCGGCAAACACGATGCCGGAGCGGCCGGCCTTGAGGCTGTCGGCAACTTCCTCGGCATTGTTGCCAATGGAAGAGGTGATGCCGAGACCGGTGACGACGACGCGACGCATGGGCGTGAGACTCCTCAAATGCGGGCCGGATCCTATGGCCGGGCCACAACAATCATAGTGCAAGAACCATTACAGTTCGCGGCCAGCAGGTTTTTTCGATCAGGCCGCGGCCATTTACGCAGCAGCGGGGGCCATGCCTTCAGGGAATACGCCGACGCGCATGTCCTTGCATTCATAGGCGGGCTTGCCGTCGATAAACATGGTGCCGTCAGCGATCGCGATGCCGAACTTGCGCATCAGCACCCGCTTGATATCGATCTTGAAGGTGATCTTCTTGGCAGCCGGCGTCACCATGTCGGAGAATTTCACCTCGCCGACACTCAGCGCGCGGCCCTTGCCGGGCGCCTTCATCCAGCCGAGGAAAAAGCCGACCAGCTGCCACATGGCATCGAGCCCCAGGCAACCCGGCATGATCGGGTCATTCTCGAAATGGCAGGGGAAGAACCACAGGTTGGGCTTGATGTCGAGTTCGGCCTCGATCTCGCCCTTGCCGTATTTGCCGCCCTCGCTGACGATCTTCACGATGCGGTCGAGCATCAGCATCGGCGGCAGCGGCAGACGGGCATTGCCCTCGCCGAACAGCGTGCCATGCGCGCAAGCCAGCAAATCCTCGTAGCTGTAACTGTTCTTCCGTTCCACGGTCGTGAAATCCTCAACCCGTCTGGCGCCGCCGGAACATCCGGGCGGGCGCGATCCTCCATGGCGAATTCCGCTAAGTCGCGGGCCTACCATCGCCTTCCGGGGACAATGTAGTGATCCGGGGGCCAGCCGCAACAGTTTCGTTGCATCTTGTTACAATAGCGCGATCACTTTGCCGGCCGCTCTGCAATCCGGGCTGGCCGCATGGGTCAAGCAGTTGTGATTGCAAGCAGATTCGGCCCAGATGACATTCCTGTGGCCGTCTGTGCCGGCGTGCTATATATCGAATATATGGTCAAGTCGGTTGAACCCCGCTTCGAAGCTGCCGCCGAGCAGCTCCGTGTCGCTGGTCTGCGCACCACGCGGCAGCGTCTGGTGCTGGCTGAAATCCTGTTCGGCCAGGGGCATCGCCATGTCACCGCCGAAAGCCTGTTCACCGAGGCTGCCGAGCGCGGCGCCCGGCTTTCGCTCGCCACCGTCTATAACTGCCTGCACCAGTTCACCGCTGCCGGTCTGCTGCGCATGGTGACGGTGGATGCCGGCCGGGCCTATTTCGATACCAACCTGTCGGCGCATCACCATTTCTATTACGAGCGCAGCGGCGAATTGCGCGACATCCCGGAAGCCGAAATCGCCGTGGCCAGACTGCCGGCCGCACCGCCAGGCGCCAAGATCGCCCGCGTGGATGTCATCCTCCGCCTTGAGGACTGATAGCTGCGATCCATTCGCAGATTTTAGAATCATTCTAACGTAGCTTGACTGATCGTCGCGCCGGTTCATAATCCTCCGCGTTCCGAATCTCTGTCCCGCTGCTCCCCGCCCCGCTGATCTGGGTATGGCAGTCCGGGGGCCAGAACAGGACATGCCGCTGCCGGGCCCCATCCGGTGGCGCGGCCAACAAGGAGGACCAGCAATGCCTGCACTCAAGAACACCAAGACCCATGGCAACCTGAAGGAAGCCTTCGCCGGTGAAAGCCAGGCGAACCGCCGCTATCTGTATTTCGCCCAGAAGGCCGATGTTGAAGGCTACAACGACGTCGCCGCCGTGTTCCGTTCGACCGCCGAAGGCGAGACCGGCCATGCCCATGGCCATCTCGAATTCATGGCCGAAGTGGGCGACCCGGCCACCGATCTGCCGATCGGCCCGACCGCGTCCAACCTGAAGGCTGCCGTTGCCGGTGAGACCCACGAATACACCGACATGTATCCCGGCATGGCGAAGACCGCCCGCGAGGAAGGCTTCGACGAGATCGCCGAATGGTTCGAAACGCTCGCCAAGGCTGAAAAGAGCCATGCCGGCCGTTTCCAGAAGGCCCTCGATACGCTCGGCTGAGTCCCCGTTACCGGTGACGTGACGATCCGGCGGACACGAAAGTGTCCGCCGGTCTCTCATGCGTTAGACGCACCCAAATTCTGGGGGACTGAATGCGCGAAGGCAGCCTGGACGCGCCGACCCGGCATCCGCTGGACTGGCAGAATCCTGATTTCTACGATCTGGAAAAGCTCGACGCCGAAATGCGGCGCGTGCTCGACATCTGCCACGGCTGCCGCCGTTGCTTCAATCTGTGCGACAGTTTCCCGCGCCTGTTCGATCTGGTCGATGCCTCGCCGACCGGCGAGCTGGATGAAGTCGACTCCAAGGATTTCAAGCCGATCGTAGATGCCTGCACGCTCTGCGACCTGTGCTACATGACCAAGTGCCCCTATGTGCCGCCGCACGAGTTCAATCTCGATTTCCCGCATCTGATGCTGCGCTACCGTGCCGCCGAGCGGCATCACGGCCACAAGGATGCGATCGGCGACCAGCTGTCGCAGACCGACCGCAACGGCAAGCTCGCCGGCCTGGTGGCGCCGATTGCCAACTGGGCATCGGAACGCGGCAATGCACTGACCCGCCCGGTGATGGAAGCCGTGGCCGACATCCATCGCGATGCCGAACTGCCGAAGTTCAACGCCAAAACCCTGGTGGCACGCGCGAAAGCCGAGCCGGCCGCGGTCAATGCAGAGGCTCCCGCGTTTGGAAAACGCAAGGCGGCGATCTATGCCACCTGCTTCGGCAACTACAACAATCCCGATATCGGCGTCGCGGCGCAGAAGATTCTGGCGCATAATGGTGTCGACCTGCGGGTCGATTATCCCGGCTGCTGCGGCATGCCGCGCCTGGAACAGGGCGATATCGAGGATGTGGCGAAAAAAGCCCGTGTGGTCGCGGAATTCTATGCGCCGCTGATCGACCAGGGCTACGACATCGTGGCGCTGGTGCCGTCCTGCGCGCTGATGCTGAAATTCGAATGGCCGCTGATTCTGCCCAACGATCCGCTGGTGAAGAAGCTGGCGCAGGCGACCTTCGATATCTCCGAATACATCGTCGACATCGCCAAGAAGGATGGCCTTGCCCCGGGGCTTAAGCCGCTGGCCGGTGGCGTCACCCTGCATCTGGCCTGTCATGCGCGGGCGCAGAATATGGGCGCCAAGGCCACCGAGCTGATGAAGCTGATCCCCGAGATGAAGCCGGGCGAAGACCTGGCCGTGATCGAACGCTGCGCCGGCCATGGCGGCAGCTGGGGCGTGCGCAAGGAGTTCTTCGAAATCGGCATGAAGGTGGGCAAGCCGGTGGCGCGCACCGCGGTGAAGGAAGCCAAGGCGCATATCGCATCGGAATGCCCGCTCGCCGCCATCCATATCCGCCAGGGCATGGAGCGCGAAGGCAAGGATAAAGAGGGCTTCACCCTGCCGGCCAAGGCCGATCATCCGGTCGAACTCTTCGCCAAGGCTTACGGCTTGATTTAAACGGTATCCGGTGACGGAGGGGCTTCCGGCACACAGGAGAGTATGATGAGTTTGAAGACCACGATCACCCGCGCCGATATTCTGCCGATGGACGAGTTCGTGAAGGTGCGCAAGGACAAGCGCACCGAGATCGTCGGCATCAAGAAGCACCGCCGTGTCGGCGTTGGCCCCTTCTGCACCTTCTATTTCGAGAATTACGCCACCATGTGGTGGCAGATTCACGAAATGCTGTTCATCGAAAAGGGCGGCGAGGATCAGATTGCCGACGAGCTGCATGCCTATGCGCCGCTGATCCCCAAGGGCAGCGAACTGGTCTGCACCTTCATGATCGAGGTGGATGATGGCGTGCGCCGTCCCGCCGTGCTGGCGCAGTTGACCAATATCGACCAGACGGTGGTGCTGGAATTCGGCAGCCATAAAGTGCGCGCCGTGCCGGAAGATGATGCCGAGCGCAACCGCGAGGACGGCAAGACCTCTTCGGTGCATTTCCTGCGTTTTCCCTTCACGCCGGAACAGGTCGCGGCGTTCAAGGCGCCCGGTACCCGCGTGCTGCTCGCCATCGAGCATCCCAATTACGGCCATATCGCCGTGATGCCGGACACCACGCGCGAGGCGCTGGCGCAGGACTTCGCTTAAAGCGCCGCCGTCCGGGCAGCGTTGCGTCAATAGGGACAATTTTCAGATTGGCCTGCGCCGCGTAAATCGTCATGCTGGGATCGCCCCCAGCTGAAGCTTTGCGCGGAGTCCGCCATGACCGTTCTTGCCACCGAAGCCGCCCTGCGCGACTGCTATGACCTGCCCAACGACACCGTGCAGCGGAAGATCATTCCGCGCCTCGACCAGCATGCCAGGGCCTTCATCGCGCTGTCGCCGTTTCTGACGCTATCGACCAGCGGGCCTGATGGCGCCGACTGTTCGCCGCGCGGCGATGCGCCGGGCTTCGTGCATGTGGAAAACGACAGCACCCTGCTGCTGCCCGACCGGCGCGGCAACAACCTGATCGACAGCCTGCGCAATGTGGTGCAGCACCCGCATGTCGGCCTGCTGTTCCTGGTGCCCGGTATCAACGAGACGCTGCGCGTCAACGGCACCGCCAAGGTGATCACCGATCCGGCACGGCTGGAACCGATGACGGCGCAGGGCAAGCTGCCCAGCTCGGCGCTGGAAATCACCGTGCGCGAGGTATTCTTCCACTGCGCCAAGGCGATGATGCGCTCGGATCTGTGGAACCCGGAAAAGCATGTGCCGCGCAGCAGTTTCCCCACGCTCGGCAAGGTGATCGCCGACCAGGTGGCGGGGCTGGAGGTCAAGGCCGTCGAGGCCGTGATCGAGGAAGGCTACAGGACGCGGCTGTATTAGGATTGCGGCCATGAGCGGGCAGACCACGAAGCCGGCCTCGGCCTTCCAGGCCATTCGCGCCATCGACTATACCGTCATCATCGTGCGCGACATGGCGGCAATGCGCCGCTTCTATGAAGACGTCATCGGCTTCCCGCTGCTCCGCGAATTGTCGCCGCGCTGGATCGAATACCAGGTGGGCAACAACACGCTGGCCCTGTCCATGCCGGGCCGCACGGCGGGCGACACGCCGGTGCCCGCAGGAACCGCGGCCCTGCAGCTCGCCTTCAAGGTGCCGGTCCAGGATGTGGATCGCTGCGCCGAGGAGTTGCTGCGCCAGGGCGTCAGCCTGCTCTCGCCGCCGACCGATCAGTCCTTTGGCCATCGCACGCTGTTCTTCCGCGATCCCGATGGCAATCTGCTGGAAGTGTTTGCCGATATCTAGTTGAGGGCGCGATGCCTGCCTATCGCCTGCATTATTTTCCGGAATCGGGCAACAGCTACAAGCTGGCGCTGATGCTCACGCTCTGCGGCCAGCGTTTCGAGCCGGTCTGGACCGATTTCGGCGGCGGCGTTACCCGCACACCGGCCTGGCGCGCCAGCGTGAATGCGATGGGCGAAATCCCGGTGCTGGAGGAGGATGGCGTCAAGCTGACCCAGACCGCGCCGATCCTGATGAAACTGGCCGAACACTACGGCAGGTTCGGCGGCGAGACGGCGGCCGAGAAATACGAGGTGCTGCGCTGGCTGTTCTGGGACAACCACAAGCTCACCGGTTATATGGCGACCTATCGCTTTCACCGCAGCTTCACGCCAAAGCCCAATCCGCAGGTGCTGACCTATTTCCGTCGCCGGCTGGACGATTTCCTCGGCATCCTGGAACAGCATGTGGCGTCATCGGCCTTCGCTGCCGGCGACCGTTTCACCGTGGCCGATATTTCGATGATGGCCTATCTGCATTTTCCGCCGGACGAGACCGGCTACGATTTCGCCGCCACGCATCCGGCGATCAGGTCATGGCTTGATCGCATCGCGGCACTGCCCGGCTGGCAATCGGCCTACGACCTGCTGCCGGGCCAGCGCCTGACGCATTACGCCAAGGACGCCGAACCGCTGCACGCCTAATCTTTCACCGGTTCGCTTCTGGCCGGCCCGAGCCAGTCCGGCATCTCGCCGCGATTGAAGCGGATGCCGAGCACGAAGGACTGCGCGATCTTTTCCGCGCGCGCGACGAACAGCGCGGCGGCATCAGGCGGGCAGATCTCGGCCACCGTGGCGCGGAACAGCGCCAGCCAGCGATCGAAATGCGGCTGGTCGAGCCGCGGCATGCCCTGTTCGCGGCGGTTGTGATCGAGCTTGAGATGGGCCTGCATCGGCCGGCCGGCATAGCGGCCGGTCATCAGCACCACCGAGGACCAGAAATCCACCATGTTGGCCAGATGCGTATCCCAGCGGTCGCCGATCGCGCCATTGAAGATCGGCCCGAGCAGGGCATCTTCGCGGATGCGGCCATAGAAGCTGTGCACCACGCGATGCACCATGGCCTCGTCGATGCCGACCTGCGCGCCGGGCGCCAATGCGGCGCGGCGGGCTTGCCTTTCGGCCAGGGTGGTGTCGGTTTCGTCCTGATGGGCCATGCTTGGCAAGATAGGGCAGCCGGGTCCGATTGATAGCGCGACCCCTTGCCGCAGGACTGTTGCGGCCTAGTCGAAGGTCTCGCTGGGATAGATGCCCCAGAGATGGGCACGCGGAATCCAGCCCCGCGTGCCGGCGATTTCCACCTGGCACCAGGCGACATCGGGGCATTTGCGCAGCCGTGCCTGCACGCCGGGCTCGGCGGTCAGCAGCACTTCGGTGGCGGTGTCGGCCTTTTTGTACAGCGACCGCACGCTGCCCTCGACGGTGGCATAGCGCTTGCCCGAGGTCAGGTTCTTGTGCACCCAGGTCTCGGTGCCGTCATGGTCGCGGATGCGGCGCCAGTATTCGTATTCGGCCACCACTTCCACCGGCAGGCCGCGACGCTGGTACTGCCAGGCAATCGGATAGCGCGAACCGGGGCCGGTGCGGGCATTCACCTTCTCGGAGGCGAGGCTGACAAAGCGCGGCAGCGGCAGGCCGGAATCGATGCCCTTGTCCGGGATCGTCGCCGGTGCCGTCTGGCTGGCGGCAACCGGGGCCGCCATGGCGGGCGCTGTGGTGACAGGGGCCGGGGTGGTTGCAACTGGGGTGAGCGGCGTCTTCTTCGCCTCGGCTGCCAGCAGCGGCGGGGCGATCAGGACCAGACTCAGACCAAGGACGACTCGCGACAACATGAAAGCGGTGACTAGCGCAGAACCGGCAAAGGAAGGGTTAAGACCGAATCGGTCGTCAGCAGGCGGATCGTAGCAGGGGCGAGTCAGCCTGCAAGGGCGCTCGCCGGACCGGCCTATTCCCGGTCGATCAGATGCAGGTAGCTGCCGAACACGCTGCCCTGGCGGCAGCCGGTGGGGCCGAGATCGGCCCCGGTGGCATCGGCGGCGGCAAACAGCGGCGGGGCGCCGGCGGCCTGACCCATCTGTACCGAATAATGGAATTCATGGCCGCGGAAGCGGCTGCCCTTGGGGCCGAGCGGCGTATCGGCCAGTGCGGCGATGCGGCGATAGCCGAGCTGGCGCTTGCGCATCTTGAAGCTGGTCGCGACCGGCAGCAGGCCGGCCATCTGGTGGCTGTGGCCTTCCGCATCGGTCAGGCTCTGGCCCAGCAGCATGAAGCCGCCGCATTCGCCATAGATCGCGGTCCCGCGCGCCGCGGCGGCTTTCAGGCTGCGCATCAGCGCCAGATTGCCGGCCAGCCGGCCGGCATGCAGTTCCGGATAGCCGCCGGGCAGGAACACCGCATCGGCATCGGCCTCGGGCACGCCGTCATGCAGCGGCGAGAAGAAGGTGAGTTCGGCGCCCTGCGCCCGCCAGCCCTGCAAAAGATGCGGATAGCAGAAGGCAAAGGCGGCATCGCGCGCCACCGAGATTTTCTGGCCCAGCGGCGGCAGCGGCT
>NZ_CALRUC010000157.1:0-7984 GCF_943371255.1 Ferrovibrio terrae
GGAAACCTGCGAGTCGCGCGCGATGGCATCGACCGTGGTGGCCGTCAGGCCCTGCGATGCGGCCAGGCGATAGGCCGCCTCCAGAATCGCGGTTTCGGTTTCCAGCGAGCGTGGCCGGCCACGGCGGGCCGGTGTCCTGGCGGCCGGCAGTTGAGGCGCCAGGGCTTTAAGCTTTTTTGTCATGACACATCGAAGCAACCGGCCGGCATGCTGTCAATTGCCGGTCCGGCTGCGAAGGCGCGCCAGGGCCGCGGCGAAATCAGGCGCCACGCCATGGCTGTTGATGGCGATCATCAGGTTCTCGGCCAGGCCGAAATTCTCGATCAGCCAGCCCTGCGCATCCAGCCTGCCATCGCCGGGCGTGCGTTCGGCCAGCAGCGCCGGCGTTTCGCTCCACAGCATCACCGGCTTGCCGAGCGCCTCGGCATAGCCGATTTCCCAGGCCGTGCCCGGGTCCATGTTGGGGCCGCGGAACGGCGCGATATTGGCGACCACTGCATCGCAGCGCCGGATCAGCGCGATATTGGCATCCTTGATGAAGCGCGCCAGTGCCGCGCCCTGCAAACCCTCGGGTGGTGCCGCATCCGCTGGCGTCAGCGGCTCGAAACCGCTGGCCCGGCAGGCGGCACGCATCGCATCAAATCGCGCCAGCGCATCAGGGGCAAACACATCGGGACCGGCGAGATAGAGCTTCATCGGCATCACAGGGTCAGACGCAGTTGCGGCGTCTCGGCCTCCGCGCTGTCTTCGACGGCATCCTCGCCGAGTGAGGACAGCGTGACGCCCAGCAGGCGGATGCCTTTCACCACCGGGAACAGCGGCTGCATCAGGGTTTCGACGATCTGCGCGATCTCGGCCTCGGAGTTCACCGCCTGCGGCAGGCTGCGGCTGCGGGTGATCTGCTGAAAATCGGCAAATTTCACTTTCAGTGTCACCGTGCGGCCGCGGATGCCGGCCTTCTCGCAATAGCGCCACACCTTGGCGATGATCGGCTGCAACTCGACCTCGGCCTCACCGCTGTTGAACAGATCTTCCGAGAAAGTATTCTCCGCACCAACCGATTTGCGCACACGGTCAGGCCGCACATGGCGATGATCGATACCGCGCGAAATCCAGTAGTAATGCGTGCCGGCCTTGCCGAAATGCTGCTGCAGGAAGGGCAGCGTCTGCGCGCGCAGGTCGAGCCCGGTCTGAATCCCCAGTCCGTTCATCTTGGCCGAGGTGGCCGGCCCGATACCGTGGAAGCGTCCGACCGGGAGGTCCTCGACAAAGCCCGGCCCCATCTTCGGCGTAATCACGAACAGCCCGTCAGGCTTGCGGTGATCCGACGCCAGCTTGGCGAGGAACTTGTTGTAGGACACGCCTGCAGATGCCGTAAGTTGCGTCACCGCCTTGATCCTGGCGCGAATCTCCTCAGCGATCTGCGTGGCCGAGTCGATACCCTTCAGATTCTCGGTGACGTCGAGATAGGCTTCGTCCAGCGACAGCGGCTCGATCAGCGGCGTGTATTCGGCAAAGATCTCGCGGATCTGCAGCGATATGGCGCGATAAACATCGAACCTGTGCCGCACGAAGATCAATTCCGGGCATTTGCGCTTCGCCGTCACCGAGGGCATGGCCGAGCGCACGCCGAATTTGCGCGCCTCGTAACTGGCTGCCGCCACCACGCCGCGCTCGCGCGAACCGCCAACCGCCACCGGCTTGCCGCGCAGCTCCGGATTGTCGCGCTGCTCCACCGAGGCATAAAAGGCATCCATGTCGATATGGATAATCTTGCGCACGCGCACCGGATCGGCCGCTTCAGGCGGCGATGTATCCACGGTCTGCTGCTGGGCTTTGTCCATGCAGTGCTATGGATATCGGGTTTGTGATCGGCGGTCACCGGTTCAGCCGCCTTATTGATGGATTCCCGGCACGGACGGGCGTAGCCTTGCGCCAAGCTTTGCACAGACGAAGCTCCTTTTGGAGGAAACCATGCGCATCCTGTCCGCCGCTGCAGCGGTTGCTGCTGCCATCCTTTGTCACACCGCCCTGCCTCATGATGCCCTGGCTGCCGACTATCCGGCGCCGAAGGACGGCGTCTTCGTGGCGAAGAATTTCCGTTTCCATACTGGTGAGGTGATGCCGGAACTGACCCTTGCCTACAAGACAATCGGCGAACCCACGGGCCAGCCGGTACTGATCCTGCATGGCACCGCCGGCTCGTCGCAAAGCATGCTCAATCCCGGCTTTGCCGGCGAGCTGTTCGGCGAGGGCCAGCCGCTGGATGCCAAGAAATACTTCATCATCATCCCTGACGCGCTGGGCGCGGGCAAATCGACCAAGCCATCCGACGGCCTGCGGGCGAAATTCCCGCAGTATAACTACGACGACATGGTGGATGCGCAATACCGCCTGGTCAGCGAGGGCCTCAACGTCAAGCGCCTGCGCCTGGTGCTGGGCAACTCGATGGGCGGCATGCACACTTGGATCTGGGGCGCGAAATACCCTGACATGATGGATGCACTGGTGCCGATGGCCGCGCAGCCGACCGAGATGTCGAGCCGCAACTGGATGATGCGGCGCCTGTTGATCGAGACCATCAAGGCCGACCCGGATTACCGCGATGGCAATTACACCGCGCAGCCGAAATCGATGAAGCTGGCCAACCTGTTCTTCGCCACTGGCACCAGCGGCGGCGATCTGGCCTATCACAAGCTGACGCCCACACGGGCGGCCGCCGACAAGTTCATCGATGACCGGCTGGCCGCACCGTTCAATGCCGATGCCAACGACTACCTGTATCAGTGGGCCTCATCGGGCGACTACAATCCGGCACCGATGCTGGAGAAGATCAAAGCACCGCTGCTGGCGATCAATTCTGCCGATGACGAGCGTAACCCGCCGCAGACCGGCGTGATGACCGAGTCGATGCAGCGGGTCAAGAACGGCAAGCTCTATCTGATCCCGGCCAGCAGCGACACCCGCGGCCACGGCACTACAGGCATGGCGAAATTCTGGGCGCCCCAGCTGCGCGACTTCATGGCCGGTCTGCCGCGCAGCTAGGTCTGCTGGTCGAGGACGGAGCTATTCCGCGACCTGACCGGAGGCATAATCGATGCTTTCCGGCCAGCGGGTGTCGACCAGCCGCTTCTGTGCTTCCAGCAGGCGGCGCACAGCATCATTCAGGGCTTCATGACAGCGCGACACATCATTGAGAATGCCATTGGCGCCAACGCATCCTTGCGCGAAGGCCGTATCGAGCGTGGCCTGCGCCTGCATGACATCCTCAACAATCTGCATCGAGGATTGATAGGCGGTCTGGAGTTTTTCAGATGCGGTCATACAACATCCTCAATCATTGTTTGACTGGCGCAGAGTTTACGCCTTTCGCGCAAACCGGCCTGTGATCATTTCGTCAGCACTCGACAGCGGGCAGTGCCAGTCCGGCCCTGGTGGTATTTAGCTGCCGCGCCGCCTGCGGGTGGCAGCAGCTTTCTTGGCGGATTTTCTGCGCGCCGCCTTGGGCCGGGCTGCAGCCGCGGCACCACCTTTGCGGCCGCCTTTCTTTGCGGCAGCATTGCTGTCCGGCTTGCCGCGGCCGGAGCCGCTTTGGTTGCCGCCGCCGCTGTCCTTGTTCACCGTGGCCCAGGCACGGCGTTCGGCTTCCGTCTTGCTCAGGCCGCGCTTTTCATAACCCTCTTCGATATGCGCGGCCTTGCGCTTCTGTTTCGCGGTGTAGCTGGATTTGTCACCCCGCGGCATGACAGAACCTCCCTTCCTCAACTGGCCTTGGCATAGTTGCGGATCAGCTCAATTTTCCTCTTGGTCAGGCGCGCCGCCAGATCATGCAGGTTGAGATTGTGGCCCCGCAGCTTGGGGAACATCTCGTTTTCCTCTTCCTTGACATGATGCTTGATATACTCGCTCAGCACCTTGACCTTGGCGTCATAGAGATGCGCGGCGGGATCCATGGTCTCGATCTGGTGAACCAGATCCTTGGCCGAGGCATGTTCGACGGTGGCTTCATCGACCAGGTCATGCTCGATCTCCTTGTGCGCCGGCGGATACAGCAGTTCTTCCTCGATCTGCATATGCACCCGCAGTTCAAGGCAGATTTTCGCGGCGATGGAGGCCTTTTCGGCTTTGCTCTGGGTGTTCTCGAATTCTTCGAACAGGCTTTCGACCTTGCGGTGATCCTGCTGCAGCAGGGCGATGGCGTCATCGGGGAATTCAGCGACCGTCAGGCTGGCCTTCAGTTGCTGGGCGGCAAGCGCGATCGCCGCCGGCACCTTGGCGGCCGCATCGCGGCGCGCTGGCGCACGACGGGTAGTGGTGCGTGCCGTGGACTTGCGCCGCGTCGCGGTCTTGGCGCGCGTGGCGGTCTTGCGGCGTGCTGTGGTGGATTTTGCGGCCTTTTTGGCGCGGGGGGCGGTGCGGGCTTTGGTCGCTTTCTTGGCCATGGGGCGATATCTCCCTGATCTGTGTGTGCGGACTCTGCTGGTCGGGCACAAAACCCTGTGCCGGCGATTAAGTTCCGCCTGGAACCCGCAGCCGATTGCCATTCCGCCGCCGACAGGCCAATAAGAGGCGATGTCCAATCCAGCTCAGATGCAGCGCGTCGCCATCATCGGCGGCGGCCCGGCCGGCCTGATGGCCGCCGAAGTGATCGCCACCGCGCATGCGGATGTCAGCGTGACAGTGTTCGACCGTATGCCCAGCCCGGCGCGCAAACTGCTGATGGCCGGTCGCGGCGGCCTCAACATCACGCATTCCGAACCGGCCGAGCGGTTCCGCGGCCGCTATGGCACAGCAAGCGGCTGGATGGCGGCCCATCTGGATACCTTTCCGGCTTCTGCCCTGGTGGCCTGGTGCGAGGCGCTCGGCCAGCCGACCTTCACCGGCAGCAGCGGTCGAGTCTTCCCCAAGGCGATGAAAGCCAGCCCGCTGCTGCGCGCCTGGCTCGCCCGGCTGACAGATCTGGGCGTGCGCCTGGTGCCGCGCGCGCAGTGGACCGGCTGGAATGCCGATGGCGCCCTGACCTTTCTCGATGGCACAACGGTCACGGCGGATGCGACGGTGCTGGCCCTCGGCGGTGCCTCCTGGCCACGGCTGGGTGCCGATGGCAGCTGGACCGCCCTGCTGCCCGGGATTGCCATCACGCCGCTGCAGCCGGCCAATTGCGGTTTCACGGTGGCATGGTCGGCCCCGTTCCGCGACCGCCATGCCGGCGCGCCGCTGAAACGCATCGCGCTGTCTTTCGCCGGCCGGACGGTGCGCGGCGAGGCGATGATCACCGCCGCAGGTATCGAGGGCGGCGCCGTCTATGCCCTGTCGGCGCTGTTGCGCGAGGCGATCAACCGCGATGGCTGTGCACGGCTGCAGATCGACCTGCGGCCGGACCTGACGGCAGAGGCGGTCGACGATCTGCTGGCTGAATCACGCCGCGGTGCCTCGCTGTCGAATTTCCTGCGCAAGCGCATCAACCTGCCGCCGGTGGCCATCGGCCTGGTGCAGGAGGCGCTGCATGCGGGCGACAGCGCGACGCCGCTCGCCACGCTCATCAAGGCCGTGCCGATACAGCTGCTGGCGCCATCTGGCCTTGAGCGCGCGATCTCCACCGCCGGCGGCATCGCGCTCGACGAGCTGGATAACCGCCTGATGCTGAAACACCGGCCCGGGGTCTTCGTGGCCGGCGAGATGCTGGACTGGGAAGCCCCCACCGGCGGCTACCTGCTGCAGGGCTGCATGGCCACCGGCGTGGTCGCCGGCCGGGGCGTCGTCAAATGGCTGCAGTCGCGGACGTCTGACTAGAAAATCCTAATGCCGATGGCCCGGTGCTGAAGGACGCGCCGGCTGCTGCTGCGTATAGCCGCGCTCGGTATCGTAGCGGGCAATCTGTTCCGGCCGCAGCACCGCCCGCGTTTCCATATGGGCCACGATATGCACGGCACGCAGTTCGGCATTCAACCGGCCGATTTCGTTCAGCAGGGCAAGGATGTCAGGCTGCTGCGCCGTACCGGCGGCAAAAGCGGCATCGAGCCGGCTTTCGGCTGCAATGATTCGCACTCCCAGGGCCTTGGCCTGACTGCTCATGTCGCTCTGCAGGGCAGACAGCCGCGCACGCTGTTCCGCCGTCAGGGCCAGCAGCTGGTCCATCTCCAGCACATGCACGGGCCCCGGATAGCTGTTCAGCTCTGCCGGCAGGGAAAGCCCCATGCCACGGCCCTCGCGCAACTGGATGATCTGGTCGTCTGACAGCGCCTTGATCGGTCGCGCCGTCATGCCGGCATAGCCACTCACATGCTGGTGCTGGGCATGGGCGGTGGCGCTCAGGGCGACCAGCACAGCGACAGCTGCGGCAAGTTTCATAAAATCAGACATCGGGACCTCCGGGATTATCTTGGCCCGAGGATAGAACCTTCCCACGCGGGAGGCTCAAGCCGAAGTTGCCTCAGGAGAGGCCTTCGCGGATCGAGGCGAGCAGCCGGCGAATACGTCCGAACCGGCCCACTTCGGCAGACTCGATTCCCCCCGGCAGGCCCTCGTCATGAACCGTGACGAGTTTGCCGCCCTCGCGCTCCAGATACAGCTTGCGGGAATGCAGCGCATCGAAACCGGCATGATGGCTTAGGGTCAAAATGGTTGCGTCAGCCAGCTCGACAAACAGGGTCTGCAGCAGAGCCAGTTCATCAGCAGCTTCGAGAAATTCGGTGGCATGGGCGAGAAAGATCCATTGCGGGCGCCGGAGCAGGAGATTGGCGCAGGCGAGACGCTGCTGCTCGGCCGGCGACAGCAGATGATCCCAGGCCTCGACCGCATCAAGCCGGCCTTCCAGCTGAGCCAGCCCCACCTTGCGCAGCGCTGTATTGCAGGTGTCATCATCCAGAGTCGTCGCCTCTGCCGGATAGGCCAGGATCGTGCGCAGGGTTTCATGCGGCAGGTAGGGACGGGCAGGCATGAACACGATCGTGGCATTGTCGGGCAGTTCGATTGTGCCTGAACCCCAGAGCCAGATGCCGGTCACCGCCTTGAACAGCATCAATCCGACTTCGCTGTCACCGGTAATCAGCACGCGCTCACCGGGCTGGAACACCGCGCTGATCCCGGAGGCGAGCACGCCATTCGCCGGACTGGCAATGGCGAGGTCGCGGATGCTCAGTGCCGGTCCGGCCGTCGCACTGATCTGAATGCCCCCCTCACCACGCAGCGCGATCTGGCGTTTCAGGTTATCGACGGCATCCTGCAGGGCGAGCACGCGTTCGACCGATGCATGCCATTCCGCCAAACGGGCAAAGTTATCGACCGGCCAGGACAGTGCCGCAGTCATCTGCTGAAAGGCCTGTCCGGTCTGCATCAATGCACCCAGCGTGATGGTGCCGGCCAGATAACGCGGACTGGCAACAAGGATCGGGAACATCGTTGCCAGCACGCTGTAGGCCGAGGAGAACAGCATCAGGCTGCGCAGGCCAATGGTCTGTTCGTCCCAGATGGTGCGGATAGCCTTGAACAGACGCTGCAGACGCTGGCGCTCGTTGGGCTCGCGCTGCACCAGCGCAATCGCCTCGGCATTTTCGCGCGCCTCAGCCAGCGCAAAGCGGAAATCGGCTTCGGTCGTCTGCCGGTTATTGGCCACGGCCATCAGCTGACCGCCGACCAGGAAGGCCAGCACCGACCCGGCGCCGGCATACAGGAAGGCCAGCCAGACCATGTGGCCGTATACCGGAATCGTGACGTCCTGCAGCGTGACATGTAGCACACCAGACAACGACCACAGAATGCCGAAGAAACTGAACAGCAGCAGCAGGCAGTAAAAAGCCGAATGCACCAGATCAATAGCGGCTTCGGTGGCAATCCGGATGTCATCAGCGATGCGTGCATCCGGATTGTCATGGCTGCCGGGCAGCAACGAAATCTGATAATGATGTGCTTCGGCCATCCAGTCCTGCACGACATGACTGGTCAGCCATTCGCGCCAGCCGAGCTGCAGATTCCGCTTCACCTG
>NZ_CALRUC010000158.1:0-7827 GCF_943371255.1 Ferrovibrio terrae
CTGAACCGCACCGTGCTGGGCAAGATCGTGCTGGCCGTGATCCACAATGACGAGATCGCCGCCAGCATGGGCATCAATATCAGCAAGGTCTATCTCGGCGCCTTCACCTTCGGCGTCTTTCTGGCAGCATTGGGCGGCGCCTTCACTGCGCCGATGATCTCGGTGCAGCCGGGCATCAGCGTCGGCGTCATCATCGTCAGTTTCGCCGTCGTCATCATCGGCGGCCTGGGCAGCATCGGCGGCGCCGCCATCGGCGCGCTCATCGTCGGCCTCGCCCGTTCCACTGCCGTGCATATCTGGCCGGCCGCCGAACTCTTCAGCATTTATCTGGTGATGGCCGCGGTGCTGATCTTCCGGCCCGAAGGCCTGTTCCAGCGCGTTGTCGCCCGCAGGATCTGATCCCATGACCCGTAGCCTGCAAACCACCATCCTCTATGCCGCCGCGCTGGCCGTTCTGCTGCTGGTTGGCCTGATGCTGCCGCAATGGCTGCTGTTCCTGCTCACCATGGCCGCCAGCCATGGCGTGGTCGGCCTCGGCCTGATCGTGATGATGCGTGGCGGCGTCGTTTCCTTCGGCCAAGGCCTGGTCTTTGCCATCGGCGGCTATGTCGCCGGGCTGGCCGCCACGCGCTACGGCATCACCGATGCGGTGGTGCTGGTGCTGCTGGGCTGCTTTGCCTCGGCGCTGGCCGGCGCCATCGCCGGCCCGCTGCTGGCGCGCTATCGCAGCATCTTCTTTGCCATGCTGACGCTCGCACTCTCCATGGTACTTTACGGCATCTTGGTGAAATCCTCGGGCGTCGGTGGCTCCGATGGCTTCAATGTGCCGCGCCCCAGCATGCTGGGCCTGACCATCAACGAGACCAACGCCGATTATGCCTTCTTTGCGCTGAGCAGTGCGATCGCCACGCTGCTCACCCTGCTGGTGACGATCTACTGCCGCTCCAGCCGCGGGCTGCTGTCGATGGCGATCCGCGACAACGAGTTGCGGGTGGAGTATCTCGGCACCTCGGTGCGCGCCGCCATGGCGATCAACTTCGTGATCGCCGCCGCGCTTGGCGGTGCCGGCGGCGCGCTGACCGTGATTTCGCTCGGCCATATCGACCCGAACTTCTCCTACTGGACCACCTCTGGCGAGTTCGTCTTCATGGCGATCCTGGCCGGCCATGCCAGCGCGCCGGCGGTATTCCTCGCCTCGCTGTTGCTGGAACTGGTGCGATCTTTCTCCAACAAGTATTTCCCCGACACCTGGCAGCTGGCGCTCGGCCTGTTCCTGCTGCTGATCATCCTGTTCCTGCCCAAGGGCGTCGGCTCGCTCTGGGCCAAACCCGAACGCCTGCCGCGCCAGGCCGCCGAAAAGGCACAGGCTGCCGCCGCCAGACAGCGCGCTGCGACGGAGGCCGCACAATGACCCCGCAGCCTTACGTCCTTGAAGCAGACCGGCTCGGCAAGACCTTCGGCGCCCTGGTGGCGGCCGACAATGTGTCGCTGCAGGTCTCGGCCGGCCAGCGCGTCTGCCTGATCGGCAGCAACGGCGCTGGCAAGACCACGTTTGTGAATATGGTGACCGGCTATATCAAGCCGAGCAGCGGCAGCATCAAGCTGGATGGCAAGGAAATCACCGGCCTGGGGCCGCGGCAGATCGCCCAGCGCGGCGTCTGCCGCTCCTTCCAGATCCCCCAGCTCTGCCTCGAAATGAGCGCAGCCGAGAATATCCTGGTTGCGCTTACCGTGGCGCGGCGCGGCGCGCTGTCCTTCTGGCGTGGCGCCTATGATGCCGGTCTCTGCGACGAAGCGATCGCCATGCTGGAACGGTTCGGCCTCGCCGGCCATGCCGAGCGTCCGGTGTCTGAACTGCCCGGCGGCGTGCGCAAGCTGCTGGATATCGCCATGGCTCTGTGCCGCGATCCGCGCCTGATCCTGCTGGACGAACCGACCAGCGGCGTCAGCGTGGATGAGAAATTCAGCATGATGGATACGGTGCTGCGTGCCATGGACGGCAGCAACCTGACCACCCTGTTCGTCGAACATGACATGGACATCGTCTCGACCTATGCCAACCGCGTGGTCGCCTTCTACAGCGGCCGGGTCATCGCGGATGGTACCCCGGCCGAGGTTCTGGTCGATGCTGAAGTGAAACGTTATGTGACGGGGAATGCGAAATGATCCAGCCGCTCCTCTCCATTGACGGCCTGCAGGTCTCGATCCAGGCCATCGGCGTGCTGCGCGGCTTTTCACTTGATCTGGCTGCTGGCCAGATGATCGGCCTGATCGGTCGCAATGGCGCCGGCAAAACCACCCTTCTGCGCAGCATCATGGGTCATCTGCCGATTGATGGCGGCGATATCCGCTTTGCCGGCACCAGCCTGAAAAGGCAGGAGCGCCATACCCGTGCTGGCCTTGGCATCGGCTACATGCCGGAAGACCGCCGGCTGATCCCGGAACTGACGGTGGAGGAAAACATCCTGCTACCGGTCTGGGTCTCGAAGACGCTCAGGAAGGCCGAGCGGCTGGATTTCGTCTATGCCGTGCTGCCCGAACTGGCGCAGATGAAAGATCGCCGCGCCCTGCTGCTCAGCGGCGGACAACAGAAGCTGGTGGCGCTGGCCCGTGCGCTTACCGTTGGCACGAAGCTGCTGTTGCTGGACGAGCCCTTCGAAGGCGTGGCGCCGGCCCTGTCCGAGCGACTGTCGGAGGTGATCGCCGGCCTGCGCGGCACGGATCTCTCCGTGCTGATCGCCCAGTCGGAACTCAACCATACCCAGGCCCTGTTCGACCGCGAATATGTCATCGAGCGCGGCGCCAATGCGGTCGCGCATAAGGCCGCCTGACATGGCCTGGCAGCTGGACGATTCCATTGCAATCCGCAACGAGGCGCATTTCGGCGACCGCGTGGTGCGCTGCTTCACCGACCGCCCGGTGCACAGCTACGATATTTTCGCCCGCACGCTGGCAGCGCATCCCGACAACGAAGCGCTGGTGGCCGGCGATAACCGCCTCACCTATCGCCAGCTCGCGGCCGAATCTGATGCCGTGGCCGGCGGGCTGGCTGCCGCGGGTGTGAAAGCTGGCGACCGTGTCGGCATGCTGCTGGGGAACCGCATCGAATTCGTTTCTACCTTGCTGGCCTGCCTGCGGCTTGGCGCCATCTGCGTGCCGCTCGGCACAAGGCTGCAGACGCCGGAGATCGCCTATATCCTCGATCACGCCGGCGCCTGCCTGCTGGTGCATGAGGCTGACCTGGCCGACCGCCTGCCCGGCGCCGCCGATCTGCCGCAACTGCGGCACCGGTATGCAGCCGGCGGTCATGCGCCCGGATCGCTGGCCTTCGACACGCTGCGCCAGGCCGGCACCCCGCCGGCCTTTGCGGCCCCGGCCGAGGAAGCCACCGGTGTCATCCTCTACACCTCGGGCACCACCGGACGGCCCAAAGGCGCCATGCTGGCGCATATCAACATCGTGCATTCGGCCCTGCATTTTCAGTATTGCATGGGGCTGGGGCCGGATGACCGCTCGCTGCTGGCGGTGCCGGCCAGCCATGTCACCGGCCTGATCGCCATCATCGTGACTGCCTGGCAGGGCGGCGGCGCGGTGATCATGGTGCCGGAATTCAAGGCGCGCGATTTCCTGCCGCTGGCAGCCAGAGAAAGGCTCACCCACACCATCATGGTGCCGGCGATGTACAATCTCTGCCTGCTGCAACCGGATTTCGACCGGCATGATCTCTCCAGCTGGCGCGTCGGCGGCTATGGCGGCGCACCGATGCCGCAGGCCACCATTGCCGCGCTGGCGCAGAAGCTGCCGCAGCTCGGCCTGATGAACGCCTATGGCGCCACCGAGACCACCTCGCCCACCACCATGATGCCACCGGCGCTGAGCGCCACCCATTCCGACAGCGTCGGCCTGGAAGCACCCTGCGCCGAGGTGATCGTGGTCGATGCCGATGGCCGCGAAGTGCCGCCGGGCGAAGCCGGCGAGATCTGGATCCGCGGCCCCATGGTGGTACCGGGCTACTGGGCGAATCCGGAGGCCACGCAGCAGAACTTCACCGCCGGCTTCTGGCATTCCGGCGATATCGGCTCGATCGACGCCGATGGCTTCGTGCGGGTGTTCGACCGCGTCAAGGACATGATCAACCGCGGCGGCTACAAGATCTTCTCGGTCGAGGTGGAGAATGTGCTGAGCCATCATCCCGGCGTGCTGGAAAGTGCCATTATCGCCCGGCCCTGCCCGGTGCTGGGCGAGCGGGTGCATGCCTTCGTGGCCCGCAAGGATGCGGCGCTGACCGAAACAGTGCTGAAGGATTTCTGTGCCAGCCGGCTGGCCGACTACAAGGTGCCGGAAACCTTCACCCTGCTGGACGAGCCGCTGCCGCGCAATGCCAATGGCAAGCTGCTGAAACGGGCCCTGCGCGAGCAGTTGCTTTAGGTTACAGGCCCAGATAAGCCTTGCGGATCTCGGGTCGCTGCAACAGGTCGCCGGCCGGGCCCTCCATGGCGATGCGGCCCTCTTCCAGCACATAGGCCCGCGATGCCAGGGCCATCGCCATGCTGACATTCTGTTCGACCAGCAGCACGGAGAGTCCATCGGCATTGATGCGGCGGATGGCCTCGAACATGTCCATGACAATGGAGGGCGCCAGACCCAACGACGGCTCGTCGAGCAGCAGCAGCTTGGGTCGCGCCATCAGCGCCCGGCCGATGGCCACCATCTGCTGCTGGCCACCCGACAGCGAACCGGCCAGCATCGGCAGCTTTTGCCGCACCGCCGGAAACAGCTCGCAGACCTGCTCCAGTGTTTCACGCCGCCGCGCCTTGGCTGCCGGCAGGTAGCTGCCAAGCTCCAGATTCTCCAGCACCGTCATACCGGCGAACAGCCGGCGGCTTTCCGGCACGATGGCAATACCGGCCTGGCAGAATTTATGCGGCGCAATGCGGGTGATATCGGCACCGTCAAAGACGATGCTGCCCTGGGACGCGCGATTCAGGCCGGCCAATGTATTGATCAGCGTCGTCTTGCCCGCACCATTGGGCCCGACGACACAAACCAGCTCGCCGGTGCCGACATGGATGCTGACATCCCACAGGGCCGGGGCCGCACCATAGGCGACCTTCAGGGTGCTGACCTCAAGCATGGGCTTTCCCCAGATAGGCAGCCTTCACGCTGTCTTCATTCATCACATCGGTGGCATTGCCCTGGGCAATCATGGCACCGTAATTCAGCACGACGATACGGTCGGTCAGCGCCATGACGGCGCGCATCACATGTTCGACGAAAATGATCGTGGTGCCACGGTCGCGAATACGCTGGATCATCTCGATGGCTTCGTTGATTTCGCTCGGCGTCAGGCCGGACAGCACTTCATCCAGCATCAGCAGCCTCGGCCGGGCGGCGAGCGCGCGCGCCAGCTCCAGGAACTTGCGCTGATGCAGGTTCAGGTCATCGGGCAGCGCATGGGCGCGATGGGAAAGACCGGCGAAGGCAATGAACTCTTCTGCCGCTTGAGTCGCCTCGGCACGGCTCATGCCCGTGCCGCCGAACATGGCAACCATGGCGACATTCTCCAGCACGGTCATCTGGCTGAAGGGACGCGGAATCTGGTAGGTGCGCGCGATGCCGGCCTGGGCGAAACGATGGGCATCCAGCCCGGCCAGATTCTGGCCCTCGAAAATGATCTCGCCGGCGGTCGGTTTGAAATGACCACTGACCAGGTTGATGAAGGTGGACTTGCCCGAGCCGTTCGGCCCGATCAGGCCGAGGATTTCGCCCTTGCGCACCTCCAGTGTCACATTGTCGACCGCCCGCAGGCCGGCGAAGGCCTTGGTCAGCCCGCGCACCTGCAGCAGCACGTCTGTGGCAGGCGCCGGCTTGGTGGCCAGCCTGACGATGGCCGCCGTCGGCACCGCTTCATGCGCTGGCGGTGAGACGGCCGCGGCAGGGCTGCTGCGGCCACGCCGCCACTGGGCGATCATGCCCAGCACGCCAGACGGCATGAACAGGATGACGATGACCAGGATCAGGCCGACCATGGCGCGGCCAAACACGGCATAGTCGCCGGAGGTGAAGAAATACAGCAGGCAGGTGATGAAGACGGCGCCAACGGCCGGCCCGATCCAGTGCCGGCTGCCGCCAAGAATGCTCATCAGCACGACCGAGAGCGGCACGGCAATGGAAAAGGTCTCCGACACCGTCACGTAGGAGATGAACACGGCATGGATGCCGCCCGCCAGGCCGGCCAGGCCACAGGAGACTGCCAGCGCATAGAGCTTGTAGCGATAGGTCGGCACGCCCATGACCTCGGCGACATCCTCGTCGTCATGAATCGCGAAAAGCCCGGTGCCGAATTTGGACGCGTAGATAATGTAGGAAATCGCCAGCGTCGCCACGGCGGCAATCAGCCCCATCATATAGATCGAGGCCGACTGCGACGGGCCGAGCTTGGGGATATCGACGCCGATGAGATAGATGCCGGGACCGCCGTCAATCCTGGTGTTCAGGATGATGGTGGCGAGCACGAAGGTGATCGCCAGTGTCAGCAGCGCAAACAGCTCGCCCCGCACCCGCGCGACACGGAAGACCACCGCCCCGAGGCCGACACCAAGCGCGGCGGCGACCAGGATTGCGGCCGGCAGCGTGGCAAGGAAAGGCCAGCCGATGCTGCCGGCCAGATAGGCCGAGCCGTAGATGCCGGCACCGAAGAAGGCGCCATGCCCGAAAGAGAAGTAACCGGTGTAACCCGAGAGAATGTTCCACGACACGGCCAGCACGATCCAGTGGAACAGCAGGTAGAGGAAGGATTCCCAGAAGGCAGGGACGCCCAGCCACGGCAGGGCGGCAAAGGCGACACCGATGGCGAAAATTCCGGACAGAATGACCTTGTTCATAATCAGGCCCTACCCGGCCGGAACAGCAGCATGAGGATCAGCAGCGAGAAAGAGACGATCGGCGCCCAGGAGGGCGCGAAGAGCACCATGGCGATGGCCTCGCTCACCCCGATGATGATGCCGGCCACCAGCGGGCCGATGGCGCTGCCCAGGCCACCCAGCATGACCACGGCAAAGACCACGCCGACCCAGGAGAAAATCTGGGTCGGGGTCAGCGTGAAGGTCAGCGCGAAGCACACGCCGGCAATGGCGGCAAAGGCGACACAGACACCGGAAAGTAATAGCGACAGCAGGCGCTGGTTGATGCCGAAGGCAGCCGCAATCGGGCCATCCTCGGCCATGGCGCGCATGGCCTTGCCGATATCGGTGAAGCGCATCGCCGCCCAGACCGCAAAGGCCAGCGTGATGGCCAGCAGAAGGGTAAGCAGCTCCGGCACCGGGACGAAAAGCCCGGCTATCTTGAATTTCTCTTCACCGTAAGAGGACTGCAGTTTGCGGAAATCGGCCGTCCAGACATACTGGATCAGGCTTTCGATCATCACAGTGAAGCCGAAGGTGACCAGCAAGGAATTGAACGGTGAAATCTTGAAGCGCGACAGCAGCCATTGCTGTGCCACGCCGATGGCGAAGAACAGCGGCGCCAGGATCAGCAGGGTGAGCAGCGGGTCGATGCCCCAGACCGTCACCATATGATAGCTGAGATACCCGGACAGGAAGACGAAGCCGAAATGCGCCAGGTTGATCTGGCGCAGCAGGCCCCAGGACAGTCCCAAGCCCAAACCGATCAGGCCGTACATTCCACCGATGAAAACGCCAGACAGGATGGACTGCAGCAGAAGGTTCAGACTTGGGAAAGCCATACAGGATCACTCGATTCAGGTTACTGGGTCTTGATCGTCGCGCCGGGTGCAGCCCATGCCTTGGGCCAGACCGTGACCCAGGT
>NZ_CALRUC010000159.1:0-7743 GCF_943371255.1 Ferrovibrio terrae
GATCCGCAATCCGGGCGTCTGCTGCTGTGGCGCGAACAGGGCATCGGCGATGAAATTCTCTATGCCGGCCTGCTGCCCGAGATGGTGGCGCGCGCGCCGGATGTTGTGCTGGCAAGCGATCCGCGCCTGGTGCCGCTGTTCCGCCGTTCTTTCCCGGCCCTCGCTGTCGTTGCCGATGATGCCACGCTCGATCCGTCCGCACTCAATCTGGGGTGCCAGGCACCGGTCGGCGATCTGGCTGCGCTGCTGCGACCCGATGCAGCCGCCTTCACGCAGCAGCCGGCCGCCTATCTGAAAGCCGATCCGGCGCGCCGCGCGGAGTTCCGGGCGCGCTATGCCGACCAGAATTATGCAGAGGGGGGCAAGCTGCTGGTCGGACTGTCCTGGGCGAGCCGCAATCGCAGCGCCGGGCGGTACAAGTCGCTGGCGCTGGCCGACATGGCGCCGTTGCTGCGCGAGGCCGATACCAGCTTCATCTCTCTGCAATACGGCGCCAGCGTGGAGGATATCCAAGCCCTGCGCCGGGATACCGGCCTGACGGTGCGGCACGATCCGGCGGTCGACCCGCTGGTCGATATCGATGCCCAGGCCGCACAGATCGCCGCCCTCGATCTGGTGGTGACGGTCAGTACCGCTGCCGCCCATCTTGCCGCGGCCCTGGGGGTGCCGACCCTGATCCTGCTGCCCGACGACTGGGGGCAGCTCTGGTACTGGGGCGAGGCGGGCGAGCGTTCCCCCTGGTATCCGGCCGTACGGCTGTGCCGCAGCAATGCCGGGCTCGGCAAAGAGGCGATGCTCCAGCAGGCCCTGGCGCAGTTCCGCCGTATGCTGGCGGACCTGCGCGCAGGCGGGGATTAGCAGGCAGTTGCCGGCCGGCGTGAAGTGGCTCACCGGGCGCTGATTCCGTGCTAGAATCCCTTTGGGCCGTTTCCACCATGTCGGCGCATTTACCTTCGATAAACCTAAATATGCGACGAAGTGGTGGGTTCAAACGACCGATTCGCAAAACAAGGGGGTTATCCCATGGCGATGAACGAAGAAGAGCAGAGCAAGGTTACACGGGAATCCTTCGTCGCGACTTGGGAGGCTTTGGTCAATGGTGGCATCAGCCGCGAGATCGTTGCCGCGATTGCCATGAGCATGGCGCTGGCGGAACTGACCTCGCTGTTCGGCAAGGCTGTCACGGCCCATGGCCTGGAGAAGCTGCCCGACACGATCCGCTCGGGCGCCTTCGACGCAAAGAAGTAAGGTTCGCGCTCCGAAGCGGTCTTCGGCGCAGACAAAGAAAAAACCGGCCAATGGCCGGTTTTTTTCTGTCTGCGGTATCAGCCGTGCTCAGACCTTGATGTCGATCAGCTTGCCGGTGCCGGGAGATGTGGGGGCGGAGGTGGCCTGAATGGCTCTGACATTCTCAAGGCCGGCGGCCACGGCGCTCAGCACATTGATCTGTGAATCGCGGGCCGCCTTAAGGCCCACCATATACAGCTGCTGTTTGACGCCCGAGACTTCCATTTCCGCTCCGGAATTCTTCCTGAGTTAGGAGTCCAGTTTAGCCGATCGGCCAGCCCAGGCAAGGCCGAACCCACTCAATCTCTGGGAATCTATGGTTAACATGGCTGATGCGAGGGCGCTTCCGCCGGTGCGGATTTGCCGTTAAATTGGTTTCAAATGTAACAAAATCGGGCCCCGGAACGGCCCGGATGCGCTCTGGGAGGAGGCATGGTCGCAGCAGGGGGGGATTTCACCTATCCGGCCTTCGGATATGCGCCGCCACCGGCAGGGGCTGGCGGCACCGAGGCCTGCCGGGTTGCCATTGTCGGCGGCGGGCCGGTCGGCCTGTCTGCGGCGCTCGACCTCGCCCGCCAGGGCATTGCCTGCACCCTGCTGGACGAGGAGGACAGCGTCAGCGTGGGCAGCCGGGCGATCTGCTACGCCAAGCGCACGCTTGAGATCTGGGACCGCCTGGGGGTGGGCCAGCGCATGCTGGACAAGGGCGTGACCTGGCGGCTGGGCAAGGTGTTCCACGGCGCCGCGCAGCGCTACAGCTTCGATCTGCTGCCCGAAAGCGGCCACCAGTTTCCCGCCTTCATCAACCTGCAGCAATATTACGCCGAACTCTATCTGGTGGAGGCGGCGCGCCAGCAGCCGCTGATTGACCTGCGCTGGAAGCATCGCGTGACCGATGTGGTGCCGGGAAATGATAATACCCGGCTGACCGTCGAGACGCCGGATGGCGACTACACCCTGCTGGCCGATTACGTGCTGGCCGCTGATGGCGCACGCTCGACCATTCGCCGCAAGCTCGGGCTGGATTTTAAAGGCCAGGTCTTCGAGGACCGCTTCCTCATCGCCGATGTGAAGATGAAAGCAGACTTCCCCGTCGAACGCTGGTTCTGGTTCGATCCGCCGTTTCACAGCGGCGGTTCGGCGCTGCTGCACAGCCAGCCCGATGATGTCTGGCGCATTGACCTGCAACTGGGCTGGCAGGCCGATCCGGAAGCCGAACGTGCGCCAGAACGGGTGATTCCGCGCCTGAAAGCCATGCTGGGTGCGGATACGGAGTTCGAGCTGGACTGGGTCAGCATCTACACCTTCCAGTGCCGCCGGCTCGAACGCTTCCGTCATGGCCGCGTGCTGTTCATCGGCGATTCCGCGCATCAGGTGTCGCCCTTCGGCGCACGCGGCGCCAATTCCGGTGTACAGGATGCCGACAACATCGCCTGGAAGCTGGCGCATGTGCTGCGCGGCGAGGCGCCCGATGCGCTGCTCGATACCTACGATACCGAGCGCAGCGCGGCTGCCGATGAAAACATCCTGAACTCCACCCGCAGCACAGATTTCATCTCCCCCAAGGGTGCGATGGCCAAAGCGCTACGCGATGCCGTGCTCGATCTCGCCGCCGATCACGCTTTCGCGCGCCGGCTGGTGAATTCCGGGCGGCTGTCGCTGCCGAGCACCTATCGCGACACGCCGCTCTCGACACCGGACCGCGATGCCTTCAGCGCCGGGCCGCCGCCCGGCGCGCCGGCCGTGGATGCCCCGCTGGATGACGGCGGCTGGCTGCTGCACCGCTGCGGCAATGGCTTCACCCTGCTCAGCTTTGGCGCCAGCCCCGATCTGGCACCGGCGCTGCAGCAACGGATCAGGATGGTGCTCCTGCCGGCAACGGGCCTGGCCGCCGAACGCTATGGCGCCGCCCCGGGCTGTGCGTATCTGCTGCGTCCGGACCAGCATGTGGCTGCGCGCTGGCACAAGCCATCAAATCAAGATATTTCAATGGCTTATGATAGAACCTTGGCCCGGATGGGCTGAGCCGACGCTTGACAGGACGGGGCCGGGCCTTATGACTGGCGCGGCTTTTTCACCCCGCCTGATTCACCAGCAGGAGTCTTGAGATCATGAGCCGTGCCTTCTTGTTCCCCGGCCAGGGCAGTCAGGCCGTCGGCATGGGCAAAGAGCTTGCCGAGGCCTTTGCTACGGCGCGCGAGCTGTTCCAGGAAGTGGATGACGCCCTGTCGCAGAAGCTGTCGAAGCTGATGTTCGAGGGGCCGGAAGCCGACCTGCAGCTGACCGAGAATGCGCAGCCTGCGCTGATGGCCGCCAGCATGGCGGTGGTGCGCGTGGCGGAGAAGGATTTCGGCGTCGACCTGGCCGCCAAGGGCGCCTTTGCCGCCGGCCATTCGCTGGGCGAGTATTCCGCGCTCTGTGCCATGGGTGCACTGACGGTAGCCGATGCCGCGCGCCTGCTGAAATTGCGCGGCCAGTCGATGCAGAAGGCCGTGCCGGTGGGCGAGGGCGCCATGGCCGCGCTGCTGGGTGCCGAACTGGATGTTGCCATGCAGGTGGTGGCCGAGGCGGCCCAGGGCGAAGTGCTCGGCTGTGCCAATGACAATGGCGGCGGCCAGGTGGTGATCTCGGGCAAGAAGACGGCTGTTGAGCGTGCGATTGAGGTCTCGAAAACCAAGGGCGTGAAGCGCGGCATGCTGCTGCCGGTCAGCGCACCGTTCCATTGTGCGATGATGCAGCCGGCCGCCGATGCGATGGCGGAGGCCCTCGCCGGGGTGCGCATGAATGCGCCGAAACTGCCGGTGGTCTCGAATGTTACGGCCAAGGGCGAGTCCAACCCCGACGACATCAAGAAACTGCTGGTGCAGCAGGTGACCGGTCTGGTGCGCTGGCGCGAAGGCGTGCAGTGGCTGAAGGCGCAGGGCGTCGCGCAGGTGATCGAATTGGGATCGGGCAAGGTGTTGGCCGGTCTGGTCAAGCGCATCGACAAGGACATCGAACCGATCAGCATCGGCCTGCCGACTGATCTGGAAAACTGGGCCAAGAGCCTCTGATATTTTGGGCCTCCGACATCTGGCCCTCTGAGAAGGAAACGACCATGTTCGATCTGACCGGCAAGTTTGCCCTCGTCACCGGCGCCACGGGCGGCATCGGCGCTGCGATTGCCACCGCGCTGCATGCGCAGGGTGCCACCGTGGCGATCTCGGGCACGCGCGAAGCCGTGCTGCAGGAACTGGCAGCCAAGCTGGGCAGCCGCGTGCATGTGGTGCCCTGCAATCTTGCCGATATCGCGGCGGTGAATGGCCTGGTCGCCCAGGCCGAGGCCGCCATGGGGCAGGTCGATATCCTGGTCAACAATGCCGGCATCACCCGCGACACCCTGGCGATGCGCATGAAGGACGAGGACTGGCAGGCGGTGCTGGACGTCAATCTGGGCGCCGCTTTCCGGCTCGCCCGCGCCTCGCTGAAGGGCATGATGAAGCGCCGCTGGGGCCGCATTGTCAGCATCTCCTCCGTGGTCGGCACAACCGGCAATCCGGGCCAGATCAATTACGCAGCTGCGAAGGCCGGCCTGAACGGCATGACCAAGGCGCTGGCCCAGGAAGTGGCCTCGCGCAACATCACCGCGAACTGCGTGGCGCCGGGTTTCATCCAGACCGCGATGACCGATGTGCTGACCGATCAGCAGAAGGAAATGATTTCACAGAAGATTCCGGCCGGTCGACTCGGCCAGGGTGCGGAAATCGCCGCTGCGGTGGTTTATCTGGCCTCGGAAGAAGCGGCCTACGTGACCGGACAGACCTTGCATGTTAACGGCGGTATGGCCATGATTTCCTAAGGAAATCCGGTCTCGAATCACACCGTTCCGGGCTCCCGGAACGGCTTGGAAGCGCGGGGTTTCTATGCTAAGGGAGGCCCCCATCTGCCCACCGCCAGTCGCGTAAATGCTGGTGTTGGCAGCCACAACCACAGGGATTTATGAAATGAGCGACATTGCTGAGCGCGTTAAGAAGATCGTCGTCGAACATCTTGGCGTCGAAGAAGAGAAGGTCACCGAGGCGGCAAGCTTCATTGATGACCTGGGCGCGGACAGCCTGGATACGGTCGAGCTGGTGATGGCGTTCGAAGAAGAGTTCGGCGTCGAGATCCCCGATGATGCCGCCGAGAAGATCCTGACCGTCAAGGACGCGATCGATTTCATCAAGGAGCGTTCGGCGTCGTAACCGACCGTCGAGGCTCGCCTCTATCTGTTCAGTCACGAAAGGTACCGCTATGCGTCGTGTTGTCGTCACCGGCCTCGGCCTGGTCACGCCACTCGCCTGCGGCGTAGAGGCGACTTGGCAGCGTCTGATCAACAGTGAATCCGGCCTCGGCCCGATCACCCGTTTCGACGCTTCCGAGATGTCTGCGAAAATCGCCGGTCAGGTTCCGCTCAAGGCGGATTTCCCTGACCGTGCCGATGCCTTCGATCCGGATGAATGGATGGAAGCCAAGGACCGCAAGCGCGTTGACGATTTCATCGTCTTCGGGCTCGCGGCCGCCAAGCAGGCGGTGAAGGATTCCGGCTGGGTGCCGGCCGATGAAGAGCAGCGCTGCCGCACCGGCGTGCTGATCGGCTCCGGCATCGGCGGCCTGAACGGTATCGAAGAAGCGGCGATCCTGCTCAAAGAGAAGGGCCCCCGCCGCATCAGTCCGTTCTTCGTGCCCGGCCGTCTGATCAACCTGGTCTCGGGCCATGTCTCGATCGAGTATGGCTTCAAGGGTCCGAACCATGCCGTGGTGACGGCCTGTTCGACCGGGGCGCATGCCATCGGTGATGCAGCCCGCCTGATCATGCTGGATGATGCTGACGTGATGGTGGCCGGCGGCGCCGAAGCCACCATCGGTCCGCTCGGCGTTGCCGGCTTCTGCGCCTCGCGTGCCTTGTCCACCGGCTTCAACGACAATCCGACCAAGGGTTCGCGTCCCTGGGACAAAGGCCGCGATGGCTTTGTGATGGGCGAGGGCGCCGGCGTGGTGGTGCTCGAGGAACTCGAGCATGCCAAGGCGCGCGGCGCCAAGATTTATGCCGAGGTGGTCGGCTATGGCCTGTCGGGCGATGCCTATCACATCACCGCCCCGCATGAGAGCGGCGATGGTGCCTTCCGCTGCATGCAGATGGCGCTGAAGCGGGCCGGCATGCAGCCGACCGATATCGACTACATCAATGCCCATGGCACCTCGACGCCGCTGGGCGACGAAATCGAACTGGGTGCCGTGAAGCGCCTGTTCGGCAATGCGATGGGCAGCCTGTCGATGTCGTCGACCAAGTCGGCCATCGGCCATCTGCTTGGCGCCGCCGGCGCGGTGGAGGCGATCTTCTCCACGCTGGCGATCAAGACCGGCATCGTGCCGCCGACGCTGAACCTCGACGATCCCAGCGATGTTGCGGTTGGCCTCGACCTGGTGCCGCACAAGGCCAAGCAGCGCGAGGTGCGCGCGGCGCTGTCGAATTCCTTCGGGTTCGGCGGCACCAATGCCTCGCTGGTCCTGAAGCGGTACGACGCCTAACAATCCGATGCAGCGGCTGATGCGCGCCCTGCTGGCAGTCCTGCTGGCGGGTGTCATCGGCCTGTCCGCAGTCTGGCTGTGGTATGCCGACTGGCTCGACAGTCCCGGCCCGCTGGCGCAGGACCGCATCGTGCTGATCCCGCGCGGCACCCGCGTGGCCGGCATCGCCGAGCGTCTTGTCGAGGCTGGTGTGGTGCAGCATGCGCGGCTGGTGGAGCTGGCCGCCTGGCAGACTGGCATGGCGTCAAGTCTCAAGGCCGGCGAATACCAGTTCGTGCCCGGCGATACGCCGCGCCAGGTGCTGGAGCGCATCGCCGCCGGCAAGGTGCTGGCGCGACGCCTGACCATCCCTGAAGGCCAGATGACGGTGGAAATCCGCCGGATCGTCGAGGCCGGCGAGGCACTGGCCGGCCCTTGGCCGGCGGCGCCGGTAGCCGAGGGCAGCCTGCTGCCGGAGACCTATCAGTATATTCACGGCGATACGCGCAGCGACCTGATCGCGCGCATGCGTAAAAGTCGCGACGACCTGCTGGCCGAGCTATGGCCGAAGCGCGCGGCCGGCCTGCCGCTGGCCACGCCGGAACAGGCGATCATCATGGCCTCCATCGTGGAGGCCGAGACACCGGTACCAGCCGAGCGCGCCCGCGTCGCCGGTGTGTATCTCAATCGTCTGAAGCGTGGCATGAAGCTGCAGGCCGATCCTACTGTGGCCTATGGCATCACGCGCGGCGAACGCGAGCTGGAACGGCCGCTGACGCTGAATGATCTGGCGCAGCCGAGCCCGTGGAACACCTATACCATCGACGGCCTGCCGCCGACGCCGATCAATCATCCCGGCCGCGCCAGCATCGCCGCCGTGCTGCAGCCCGAAAGCCATGGCTTCCTGTATTTCGTGGCAGATGGGAA
>NZ_CALRUC010000160.1:0-7569 GCF_943371255.1 Ferrovibrio terrae
CACCACGCGGGCGCTGCGGCCGGTCAGCCGCTTTTCCGGAAAGCCCTTGGTGCGATAGACGAAGGCGAAGCCCGGCCGCAGCACCTGTTCGAGGAAGGCTTTCAGCAGGGCCGGCAGGTCGCCGAGCCAGAGCGGGAAGACCAGCAGGAGATGCTCGGACCAGGCGATTGCCGCCTGCGCCTCGGTCAGGCCCGGCGGCAGGCTGCCGTTTTCGAAATCCTGTTGCCTGCGCAGGACGGGGATATCAAGCGCGGCGATATCGATGCGGCGGATCTCATGCCCGGCGTTCAGGGCGCCCCGGGCATAGGCATCGGCCAGGGCGCGGCACAGCCGGCCCTGATCCGGGTCGGGATGGCCTTGCAGGATCAGGATGCGTCTGCCCATGGACGGCACTGTGCGTCGGCACTGGGCCCGGCGCCTTGATCTGCGTCACGCTCCCTGCCGCTACGTCACCGGCGCGCCGCGGATTGCACTGGCCGGTGCCGGGCCTAAGATTTGCCGGGATGGAGGAAATCATGACACCGGCACAGTCCAGCAATCAGATCATCCTGCTCACCCATGTGCGGCATTTCATCGGCCCGGGCGCCGTGCGCCGGCTGCTGCAGGACGGGCATACTGTCGTCTGCCATGACATGAGCTTCGCCGATGCGGCGGCGCGTGCGGCCTTCGCGGCCGAGGTGCCGGGCGCGGAAGTCTGTGCCGCCACCGATCCGGCCGCGCTCACCGCCGAGGTTCTGGCCCGCTTCGGACGGATCGATGCGCTGGTCTCCAACGATCCCTATCCGGCCGTGCGGGCGCCGGTGGAGGAGGCTGACCCGGATGAATTCCGCCGTGCGCTGGAGGCCATGGTGGTCTGGCCCTATATGCTGATCGGCAAAGTCGCGGCGGCGATGAAGGCGCGCAAGGCCGGCCGCATCCTGATCGTCTCCTCGGCGGCGCCGCTCACCGGCATTCCCAATTACTCGATGTATGCCATCGCGCGCGGCGGGGCGAATGCGATGGTGCCGACCCTGTCAAAGGAGCTGGCGCGCTGGAACATCCCGGTCAACGCCATTGCCGCCAACTACATCAAGAATCCCGACTACTTCCCGCCGGAGCTGCTGGCCGATACCGCGGCCGTCGCCAAGATGGTGAAGAACATCCCGCTCGGCCGGCTGGGCGAGCCGGAGGAGGTGGCCGAGCTGGTGGCGCTGTTCGCCGGCGGCCGCTGCGGCTTCGTCACCGGCCACATCGTGCCGATCGCCGGTGGCTGGGCGTGAGGGCGGCCTAGCGACTGCGCGCCTGCCACTGCGCCCGCGTCTGGCCCCAGATCTGGGTCGGCGCGTTGATCGGCGCTGGCAGGTGGGCGTCGCGCAGGTAGGCCGAGCCGAGCCGCCTGGCCACGGCCTGCGAGTTGGTGTTCTCGGGCACGATGCAGTGGATCACCTCGGTCCAGCCGAGCTGGTCGAAGGCCCAGTCGATGGCCGCCGTGGCGCCCTCGGTGGCGTAGCCCTTGCCCCAGACCTCGCGCACCAGGCCCCAGCCCACCTCGGTGCCGGGCCAGCCTTCCGGCTGCCAGGGGCCCAGGCGGCCGACCCAGCGGCCGGTCGCCTTCTCGATCACCGAGAGCATGCCAAAGCCGTTGATCGCCCAGGAGCCCGCCATCAGGGCAATGCCGCGCCAGGCGATCGGCGGGGTCATCACCCCGCCCAGATGGCGCATCGCTTCCTCATCGGCGCCCCAGGCGCACCAGGCCGCGAAATCCTCGCGCTGCGGCGGGCGCAGGATCAGGCGGGCGGTTTCCAGCTGGATCATGGCGTCAAACCTGTGGCTTTTCTTGATTCATCGTGAATTATAATTATATCCCATAGTGTTACAGAGATTATATGATGCGATGGATGGCATCGGCTAAGGTGGAATGAAAGTCGAATAAGACGAAATAAGAGTCAAATAAGCCGGACTAAGAGTCGATTAAGCCGGGACAAGCCCGGGCTCAGCTGCGCCAGCGCAGGACGGTGTCTTTGACCGCATTGACGAAGGGCCGGCCTTCTTCGCGGGCGCGGAGATACTCGTTCTTGAGCTGGTAGTACCAGCGCGCCTGGGTGTCGGTGTCGCGGATCAGCATCAGCGTCGGGTCGTATTTCAGGCCGCGCTGCTGACGGATCAGGATGTCGCGGTCCTGGCCCAAGAAGTGGTCCATCACGAACAGCGCGATCGGCTTGAGCAGGCCGAGCCAGGGCGTGGTCCAGAAGAAGAGGTTGCTCACCTCGGTCTGGGTGTCGTCGATGGGCGTGACGGCGGTGAAGTTCCACACGCTGTTGGCGCCGATGCGGATATGCTCGATGCGCACGCCCGGCAGGCGGAAGCTGATCTCGGTTTCCGGCGCGGCGCCGAGGATGCGGTAAGCCAGCGTGATCGCCGGCTTATGCCGTTTCATCGTGAAGCCATAAGGGCTTGGGCCGAATTCCTTAGCCTTAGTCTTAAGTTTGATCGGGCCGGTGCGCCAGTACCATGAGCGGTGGATGAAGGGCACATGGGCCGGGTCCATCAGGCCGACGACGGCGTGGTCCATGTTGCAGGGAAACAGCATCGCCTTGGTCAGGGTCGGGCGCAGGTCGGCCGGCAACTCGGGCAGGCCGGGCGGCTCCTGGTCGGGCTCGTCCTTGCCCATCCAGATCCAGACCAGGCCGTTCTGCTCCCGCACCGGGTAGCGCCGCACCTTGATCTTGGCAATGTCGAAGTCCTGGCCCTCGACCAGGGAGGGGATATGGGTGCACTGGCCGGACGGGCCGAACTTCCAGCCATGGTAGGGGCACTGCACCTCCTGCCCGTCGAAGCTGCCTTCCGACAGCGGCACGCCACGATGGGGGCAAATGTCGCGCACCGCGAACACGTCGCCCGGCCCCCCGTCTTTGGGCTTGGTGCGGCCAAACAGCACCGGCTCGCCGAGCAGAATCTTCGCCTTGGTGCCGCCGGGCTTCAGCGCGGCACCGGGCAGGGCGAAATACCAGATGTCTTTCAGCAGGATGAGCGGGGCTGCAGTCATGAATCGTTACCTAGCATGCGGCGGGGCAGAGCGGCCAGCCATTCGCCCGCTCAGCGACATCATGACCAGTCCTAGGTCGGTTTTCCGCTCCGTTCTCCCGCATCTGGGATTCGTCCGCAGGCGTTCCCGTCGGAGCAGGCCGGACTCGCTACTTATCCACAAGATATTGGGAATCAACACAATTTCGCCACACTCCTTATGGGATTCGGATTCCATGCGTTCTGGTTTTGCGGCCCTAGGTCGCGTATCGTAAACGGGGAACGGGAATCGAAAATCCAGCTGGTATGCATCGCCCATGAGTCACGCCGATTTCGTCCATTTGCGCGTCCATACCGCCTACTCGCTGACCGAGGGCGCCATCCGGCTGCCCAAGCTGGCCGAGCTGTGCAATCGCAACCGCATGCCGGCGGTGGCGATCACCGATACCAACAATCTGTTCGGCGCGCTGGAATTCTCCAAGGAGATGGCCGGCAAGGGCATCCAGCCGATCATCGGCTGCCAGCTCAGCCTGGCGCGCGCCGATCTGGCCCAGCCGAGCGCGCGCAACCTGCGCAAGCCAGATCCCGACAAGATCGTGCTGCTGGCGCAGACTGAGGCTGGCTATGCCAACCTGATGAAGCTGTCGACCAAGGCCTATCTGGAGCCGCCGCCGGGCGAGGTGGCGCAGGTGCAGTGGGCCGATCTGGAAGCCTGCAACGAGGGCCTGATCTGCCTGACCGGCGGCCCGAGCGGACCGATTGCCCGCCTGCTGATCGACGGCCAGATGGAGGCCGCCCGGCAGCAGCTGGAAGCGCTGGCCAGGATCTTCCCCGGCCGGCTCTATGTCGAACTGCAGCGCCATGGCTGGACCGCGGAGGCCAAGAGCGAACCCGGCCTGCTCGATCTGGCCTATGCGCTTGACCTGCCGCTGGTCGCCACCAACGACTGCTATTTCCCCGACGAGGACATGTACGAGGCGCATGACGCGCTGCTCTGCATCGCCGAGGGCGCCTATGTCAGCCAGCAGGACCGGCGCCGGGTGACGCCCGACCACCGCTTCAAGTCGGCCGAGGAAATGCGGGTGCTGTTCGCCGACCTGCCCGAGGCGATCGACAACACCATCACCATTGCCCGCCGTTGCGCCGTGAAGTCGAACGAGCGCGCTCCGATCCTGCCGAATTTCGGTGACGGCACCGGCGAGTCCGAGGCCGACATGCTGCGCCGCATGGCGCGCGACGGCCTGGAAGAGCGCCTGCAGCAGATCGGCATCACCGACCCGGACAAGGCCAAGGTCTATTACGACCGCCTGGAATTCGAGTGCGAGACCATCATCGGGATGAAATTCCCCGGCTACTTCCTGATCGTGGCCGACTTCATCCAGTGGTCGAAACGCAACGGCATCGCCGTGGGGCCAGGCCGCGGTTCGGGCGCCGGCTCGGTGGTCGCCTGGGCGCTCACCATCACCGATCTCGATCCGTTGCGCTTCGGCCTGCTGTTCGAACGCTTCCTCAACCCGGAACGCGTGTCGATGCCCGACTTCGATATCGACTTCTGCCAGGAGCGCCGCGACGAGGTGATCCGCTACGTGCAGCAGCGCTATGGCGCCAGCAACGTGGCGCAGATCATCACCTTCGGCAAACTGCAGGCCCGTGCGGCGCTGCGCGACGTCGGCCGCGTGCTGCAGCTGCCGCTCGGCCAGGTCGACCGTATCTGCAAGCTGATCCCCAACAACCCGGCCAATCCGGTGACGCTGGCGCAGGCGATCAAGGAAGAGGTGCGCTTACGCGAGGAACGCGACCGCGACGAGGCGGTGGGCCGCATGATGGATGTGGCGCTTAAATTAGAGGGGCTGTATCGCAACGCCTCGACGCATGCTGCCGGCGTGGTGATCGGCGACCGCCCGCTGGTCGAGCTGGTGCCGCTCTACCGCGATCCGCATGCCTCGATGGCGGCGACGCAGTTCTCGATGAAATATGCCGAGGCCGCCGGCCTGGTGAAGTTCGACTTCCTCGGCCTCAAGACCCTCGATGTGCTGGAAAAGGCCATCGCGCTGATCCGCGCCCGCGGCGTGGCCATTGACCTGGCCAGCATTCCGCTCAGCGACCAGCCCACCTTCACCCTGCTCGGACGCGGCGATGCGGTCGGCGTGTTCCAGTTTGAAGGCAGCGGCATGCGCGACATGCTGCGCAACATGAAGCCCGATGCCTTCGAAGACCTGATCGCGCTGGTGGCGCTGTATCGCCCGGGTCCGATGGAAAACATCCCGAGCTACATCGCCCGCAAGCACGGCAAGGAAAAGCCCGACTACCTGCATGAGTGGCTCAAGCCGGTGCTGGAGGAAACCTACGGCGTCATCATCTACCAGGAACAGGTGATGGAAATCGCCAAGGTGCTGGCCGGCTATTCGCTGGGCGATGCCGATCTGCTGCGCCGCGCCATGGGCAAGAAGATCAAGGCCGAGATGGATGCGCAGAAAGACCGCTTCGTCAATGGCGCCAAGGCCAAGGGCGTCGATGCCGAGCGCGCCGCCTTCATCTTCGAGCTGGTGGAAAAGTTCGCCGGCTACGGTTTCAACAAGAGCCATGCTGCCGCCTATGCGCTGGTCGCCTGGCACACCGCCTATCTGAAGGCCAACTATCCGGTCGAGTTCATCGCCGCCTCGATGACGCTGGATATTTCCAACACCGACAAGCTGAACGTGTTCCGCCAGGAATGCGCGCGCCAGGGCATTGCCCTGCTACCGCCCGATATCAACCGCTCGCAGGTCGAATTCTCGGTCGAATACGACAGGCATGAGAAGGGCGCGATCCGCTATGCGCTGTCGGCGGTGCGCAATGTCGGTGCCGCGCCGATGGCGCAGATCGTGGCCGAGCGCGACCGCAACGGTCCGTTCAAGTCGCTGTTCGATTTCGCTGGCCGGGTCGATCCCTCGGCGATGAACAAGCGCATGCTGGAAAACATCGCCAAGGCCGGTGCCTTCGACGGGCTGGAAAAGAACCGCGCCAAGGTGATGGCCTCGCTGGAGACGCTGGTGCGCTATGCCCAGAGCAAGGCGGAAGAGCGCAGCTCCAACCAGGTGAACCTGTTCGGCGGCGGCAAGACCGAGGAGCGCCTGCCCAGGCTGCCCGAGGGCGAAGTTTGGACGCCGATGGACCAGCTGGCCAAGGAATTCGAGGCCATCGGCTTCTATCTCTCGGCGCATCCGCTCGATGCCTATCAGGCCACGCTCAACCGCGTCGGCGTCAAGCGCTATGCCGATGTGCTCAAGCAGCTGCATTCCAGCGAGCAGATCGTCAAGGTCGCCGGCACGGTGATCTCCAAGCAGGAGCGCACCTCGCAGAAGACCGGCAACCGCTTCGCCTTCGTCCAGTGCTCGGATGCCTCGGGCATGTATGAGGTGATGCTGTTCTCCGAGGTGCTGGCGCAGCATCGCGAGCTGCTCGAGCCCGGCACCAATGTGGTGTGGAATCTCTCGGCCAAGGTGGATGGTGAGCAGCCGCGCCTGAACGGCCAGCGCATCGAGAAGCTGGACGATGTGGCGGCACGCGCCGCCGCCGGCATCAAGATCATGGTCGAGAACGCCAGGTCGCTCGACCAGATTCGCGGCCTGCTCGACAAGGCCGGCAAGGGCAGGGGCCAGGTGCTGCTCGGCCTCAAGCTGGAGGAGCCGGGCGTGCCCGGCGGCATCGAGGCCGATATCAAGCTGCCGGCGCTGTATTCCATCAACCCGGCGACCCGCCACCAGATCCGCGTGCTGCCGGGGGTATTAGAGGTTTACGACATTTAGGACGGGATTTCATGACCGCGCAGCCGACCGCTATCCATCGCAAGGACTACCGCGCTCCCGATTTCCGCATCGAGACCGTCGATCTGGATTTCGATCTGCTGCCCGAGGCGACGCTGGTAAAATCCCGCCTCGCCATCGTGCCGGCAGGCAGCGGCAAGCCGCTGGTGCTGGATGGCGAAGACCTCACGCTGCTCTCGGTCGCCATCGATGGCCGCCGGCTGGCAGAGGCTGAGTACAGGACCGATGAGCATGGCCTGACCATCGCCGCCGTGCCGGCCAAAGCCTTCACGCTGGAGATCGAAACGCGGATCAACCCGAAGGGCAATACGCAGCTGTCGGGCCTTTATCAGTCGAGCGGTGTGTTCTGCACGCAATGCGAGGCTGAAGGCTTCCGCCGCATCACCTATTTCCTCGACCGCCCCGATGTGATGGCGGTGTATCGCGTCACCATGCGGGCGGATCAAAAGGCCTGCCCGGTGCTGCTGTCGAACGGCAACCTGGTGGACCAGCGCGACCTGCCCGATGGCCGCCATATGGCGGTGTGGCACGATCCGTTCCCCAAGCCCTGCTATCTGTTTGCGCTGGTCGCCGGCGATCTGGCAGTGAACGAGGACAGCTTCACCACGCAAAGCGGCCGCAAGGTCGCGCTGCGGATTTTCGTCGAGCATGGCAAGCAGGGCCGCACGGCCTATGCGATGGATGCGCTGAAACGCTCGATGCGCTGGGACGAGACCCGCTTCGGGCTGGAATACGACCTCGACCTGTTCAACATCGTCGC
>NZ_CALRUC010000161.1:0-7244 GCF_943371255.1 Ferrovibrio terrae
CTGCAGACGCGGCCGGAATGGAACCAGATCGATGCCGTGCTGCTTGGCTGGCTTGGCAATCCCCGCACCGCCGAGGCCGCCGGCCGCGCCGCGCTGGCGGTGAAGGCGGCCAATCCGAAGGCGATCTTCCTCTGCGACCCGGTGATGGGCGACAGCGACAGCGGGCTGTATGTCGATCCGGCGCTGCCCGCCTATATCCGCGACCATCTGTTTCCCACCGCCGATATCGCCACGCCGAACGGCTTCGAGCTGGAATATCTCACCGGCGGCAAGATCGACGATCTGCCGTCTGCGCTGGCGGCCTGCGATGCGCTGCGGGCGAAAGGCCCGGCGATGGTGGTGGCAACCACGCTGCAGCGGCGCGACGGCGGTCGGAGCCAGGGCCAGGCCCTGCTCGAGGCGCTGCTGGTCAATGCCGACGGCGCCTGGCTCTGCGCCGTACCGGATCTGGGCGAGGGCCTGCCCAAGGGTGCCGGCGATCTGTTCGCCTCGCTGTTTCTCACCCGGTTGCTGAAGGGCCGCACGCCGAAGAAGGCGCTGCTGTTCGCCATGTCGGCGACCTATACCGCGTTGCGCGATGCGCGCGAGAACCGCGCGCCGGAAATGCGGCTGCACATGATCCAGGACCTGCTGCGGGCGCCGCAGTTCCTGCCCGATATCGAACGCGTGCGCTAACCCTTACAGGTTGCTCCGCAAGACGCTGCCGATGCCGTCATAGAAGACGGTGAAGCCGAGCAGCATGTCGACATGCTGGCCATCGCTGGCCAGCGGCATCATCAGGCGCTCCAGTTCGGCCGTCTCGGCATTGGTGCGGAATCGCGGCGGCCCGCGACGATGGCTGATCTGCGCGTTGGTGGCGGCATCGACAAAACTGCGCGACCGCGAACTCACCGTCTCGAAGCCGGTTTCCATGTCATGCAGCCAGCTGCCGGTCATCGATCCGTTGAAACCGAGATCGACATGGCTGCCGACCAGGCGAAAGCGGAAGCGCGGGATGGTGATGGTGCCCTCCGGCGGGTGCACCTCCAGCAGCCAGGCATAGGGCAGCAGGGCGGGCATGCCGAGCGGATCGATATGCTGGCGGCCGGGCAGCAGGCCCTCGGCTGGCGCCGCCGCGCGCCAGTAGGCCAGGCCCTTCTGGATCACCGGATGGGCATCGGCGGGCAAGGTGAAACCGCTGCTCATTCGCTGGGGTCCATCAGGGCCTGTTCGGTCGACAGGAACAGCGAGATGCAGAACAGCATATCCACAATCTTACCATCTGCCGCCAGCGGCATGAACAGCCGTTCGACTGTCAGGTGATCCAGGCCGAGCGGGAACATCGGCTTGCCGCGGCGATAGCACGGTGCGCGGTTGCGCACCGGCTGCACGAAGGCCTCCATGCGGCCTGAGGCGATGAAGTTGGTATCGACCTCGTCGATCCAGCGGCCCACGACGGCTTCTCCACTGGGCGTGATGCGGCGCACGGCGGTGCCGAGCAGGCGATATCGGAAGCGCAGGGGTTCAGCCTGAACATCAACCATCCAGATATGTGACAGCAGCTTGGGAATCGCCGTTGGGTCCACATGCTGACGGCCGGGCAGCAGGTTTTCAGCCGGATGCACCTGGAGCCAGTACTCGTAGCCTTGTCGGATCAGGGGATGGGCGTCGGCGGGCAACGCGAAAGCACTCATGTCGTCGATCCGATAACAGTGCCGTCAGGCAGGTAGAACAGGGTGACACAGAACAGGATGTCCGGCGCCACGCCATCGCGTGCCAGCGGCAGCAACAGGCGTTCGATCATACGGAATTGCCGGTTATGCGCAAAGATCGGCGCACCCTTGCGATAGGCCGGCCGTGGCTCGGTGAGCATGGCGATATAGGGCGCGCTGAGCGCCGGGGCGGTGTAAAAATTGGGGATCACATCGTCAAGCATCTGGCCGCTCAGGCTGCGGCCCATGCTGTGATCCAGCGCCGTGCCGACAATGCGATAGCGGAAGCGCGGCGGCGCGCCCCGGATCACATCGACCAGCCAGACATGTGGCAGCAGATGCGGAATGTCGAGCGGATCGAAATGCTGCCGGCCCGGAAGCCTGTCCGGTGCCGGGTGAATGCGAAGCCAGTATTGATAGGCATCCCGGATGAGGACATGCGCATCATCAGGCAGGGGAGAAGCGGTCATCTGCGACCGTATTACGCCTCAAGCCCTCGCGTTGCGCAATCCGGCTGTGGCCGCATGCGCCATCGGCGGCGTCACTTTCCACTGCGCCCGTACTGCACGATCAGGTGATCGATTGAAAATCGTCCGGGACCACGGGCGATAATGATCAGGAGACTGATCGCCCAGATGCCGTGGGTCGGCCAGGCATCGGGATAGACAAAAATCTGGATCACGGCGGTCATGCCCAGCAGGGCCAGGGCGGCGAAGCGGCTGGCAAGGCCGAGAACGAGCAGCAGCGGAAAGAGATGCTCGCCCAGGGTTGCCAGATGGGCAGCCACCACCGGATCGAGCAGCGGCAGCCGGTATTCCTCGCGGAACAGTACGATGGCGTTGTCCGACACCCGCCAGCCGTCCAGCTTGGTCTGGCCCGACTGCCAGAATACCGCCGCCGGGAAGACGCGGGCGCCGAATGCGATCAGGCTGTGCGGAATGCAGTCCAGCATGGCGATGATCCGCTGCAGCGCAGTCGTCAGGCTGGCGGCAAGAGATGGCGCGGCAAGGGGAAGCGGGCGGGTCATGGTCATGGGTCTTCCTGTGAATCGTGGCAGGCGGTAACGGCGCCGCGCATGAAGAGGGCGGCCAGGGCCGGGCCGAGATCGAATATGGCGGCAGCGTCCAGTGCGGCAGCCGCCGCTTCGCCGAGCGTGCTGCCGGCCTGCAGGGCGGTGAGGAATGCGGCTTCGCCGGGCGCCAGGATGACGACATCGACGCCGTATTGCGGGCGCAGCACCAGGATGTCCTGGGCCGACCAGTCGGTGATCTCGGCTAGCGGCAGTCGCCCGGTATTCATCGCCCAGATGGTGGCGGCGGGATAGGCCGCGCGCAGGATCTGCAGCGACGGGTGGAGATTAACGCGCAGTGCGCCGATGCGGTCGGCGGTCAGCCGGCCCAGTGTATCGGCCGGCAGCGGCTGTGCATCGGCGGCGTGGAAGGCACGCGTATAGGCCAGTTCCAGCTGCGCCACATCGGCGAGGTAGGGCAACTCGGCCGCCGGTGCAAAGCTGTTGAGGAAATCCGGCAATGCGGCGCCATAGTCGAGCAGCACCGGCGAGGCTGGCGGCGACACGCGCACGAAGATCGCGGCCATGGCGGCGAAAAACTCCGCGCCGACGATGGCTTCAACGGCGGGAAAGCCGTTGGCCAGCGCGCGGCCAAGGCCGCTGACCACGTTGTTGCGATAGACGGCGAAACGCTCGGCCGGATCGGCGGCTAGCAGGCCGGGCGGCACAGCATGTTCGGCATCCAGCAGGGCGGCGGCGAAGGCTGGCTGCATGTCAGGCTGCCTCCGCCTTGCCGGCCATGCGGCCCAGCACCTGCTGCGCGCGGGCCGCTTCGGCCACCAGCACCGGCCAGGCCGGCACGTCGGTGTCCCATTCCACCAGCGTGGCGCGGGCACCGCTGCGGGCGATGATGGATTCATACAGCTGCCAGACGCGCGCATTCACCGCGCTGCCATGGTCGTCGATCAGCAGTGGCATGCCATGGCGGTCTGTCGTCGCATGATGGCCGGCGAGATGAATCTCGCCCACATGCTGCAGCGGGAAGCGAGCAAGATAGGCGACCGGGTCTTCGTCGCGATTGCTGCAGGCGACCAGCACATTGGTGACATCCAGCAGCAGTCCGCAGCCGGTGCGTGCGGCGACCTCGGCCAGGAATTCGGTTTCAGGGATCGTGCTGGCGGCGAAGTGCAGATAGGTGGCGGGATTTTCCAGCAGCATGCGGCGGCCCAGGGCCTCCTGGGTCTGCGTCACATGCGAAATCACGCGCGCCAGCGTCGCATCGGTATAGGGCAGCGGCAGCAGGTCGTTGAGGAAGACGCCGCCATGGCTCGACCAGGCCAGATGCTCGGAGAAGCTCTGCGGCTGATAGCGGTCGCAGAGCCGGTGCAGGCGCCGCAGATGGTCGCGATCGAGCGGTGCGGTGCCGCCGATGGACAGCCCGACGCCATGCAGCGACAGCGCCATGTCCTGCCGCAGGGCCGCCAGCTGCGCATGCGGCAGGCCGCCATCGCCCATGTAATTCTCGGCATGCACTTCGACAAAGCCCGGCTTCGCAACCTCGGCCTGCAGGGCAGCGAGATGCTCGGGCTTGAAGGCAGTTCCAGCAACGGGAGGCAGCATGATGGCGTGAACCGGATACGGAAAAGCGGCGGATGCCGGGCGATGCCGGCATCCGCCTGCGATCATCAGCTCTTCATCGGCTCCAGCGAGCCCATGCCCTTCGGGGTCTTCATGGTGGTGCAGGTGCCCTTGGCGACCAGCTTGAAGGCGTTACCCTGGTAATCGACCTTCGAAGTGCCAGCGCAGGTGGTGCCGGGGCCGGCGGCGCAGTCATTCTTGCCGGCCATGGCGATGCCGTAGCACTTTTCCTTGCTGGCATCCTGGGCCGGGGCCGGGCTGGCGATCAGGGCCATCGCGGTGGCGAGCGAGCCGGCCAGCAGGGCGGCGGTCAGATGCGTCTTGGCGAGCATGGGTGTCTCCTGTGATGCCGCGGATCGGGATAAGGCGGGCGGCTGCGGCTCGATGCCGCCCATAGCCCTCATTCGCGGCCGCGCCGGCCTGTGTTACGCTGCTCACGCTTTCGTGTAGCAATTATTTTTTCTGCCGCCGGCCTGTAACATCGGGCCGTGCCGTGACGAAGGACTGGATGTGAGCGACCGCAATCTCGCCCATGCGCAAGGCGAGCAGGAAACCCGCTGGAGCAGCCTGATGCGGGCTGGCCTTGGCGGCGACCGTGCCGCCTATCAGGCCCTGCTGGTCGAACTGGCGCCGGTGCTGCGGGTTGCGGCCCGGCGCGGGTGCCAGAAATTCGGCCTGATGCCGGCGGATGCGGAGGATGTGGTGCAGGAGACCTTGCTGGCCATTCATCTCAAGCGGCAGACCTGGCAGCAGGATGCGCCGATCGGGCCGTGGATTCGCGCTATTGCGCGCAACAAGCTGGTCGATGCGCTGCGGCGCCGCGGCCGGCGCGGTCGCGAGATCGATATCGACGATCTCAGCGACGTGCTGGCGGCACCGGCGGAGGAAGACCGCAGCGTGGTGAGTGATGTGGTGCGGCATCTGCACAGCCTGGCGCCGGGCCAGCGCAATGTGGTGCAGGCGGTGGCCGTGGATGGCGTTTCGATCCGCGAAACGGCGCAACGCCTGATGATGACGGAAGGTGCGGTGCGGGTGGCACTGCATCGCGGGTTGGCCGCCCTGGCCCAGCGGTTAAGGGAACAGGGCGCATGAGGAGCTGCGAGCCATGAAAACCGACGATCTGATCCGCGCGATTGCCGAGGATGCGACCCCGCCGGGCCTGCGGCCGCAAGTGAAGCTGTCGCTGGCGCTGGCCGGTGGCATCGTCGTCGCCGCCGTGCTGTTCATGCTGCTGCTCGGGCCGCGCGGCAATGCGCTGGCCTCGCTCGACCAGTTGCGCTTCCTGCTGAAATTCGTTGTTACGCTGGCACTGGCGGTGGCTGCCACCGGGCTGGTGCTGCGGCTGATCCGCCCCGGCGCCACGCTGGGCGTCTGGCGTCGCGCCCTGCTGCTGGCACCCGGCCTGCTGCTGATCGGCATTGCCGTCGAGTTGATCGCGCTGCCCGGGTCGGGCTGGCTGACCGCGCTGGTCGGCAGCAATGCGCGCAACTGCCTCACCTATATTCCGCTGATGGGGCTGGCGCCGCTTGCACTGATCCTGCTGGCTTTGCGCAGCGGCGCGCCATCGCGGCCCGCGCTGGCCGGCGCCGTGGCCGGGCTGATTGCCGGCGGCATGTCAGCCTCGCTCTATGCCGCGCATTGCCCGGATGACAGTCCGCTGTTTGTCGCCACCTGGTACACGCTGGCGATTGCCCTGCTGGCCGGCCTGGGTGCGCTGATCGGCCGCCGCCTGCTGCGCTGGTAGGCAAAAGAAGAGGGCCGCCAGCTTGCGCGGGCGGCCCTGGAGGAGAACTCTGCTTCTTTAATGACGGGTCGTGTTACGCGGCCTGCTTCTTCAGGTAGCGGGCGGCCAGCACTTCGGCGATCTGCACCGCGTTCAGCGCCGCGCCCTTGCGCAGGTTGTCCGACACCACCCACATCACCAGACCATTGTCGACGGTGAAATCCTCGCGGATGCGCGACACGAAGGTGTTGTAGTCGCCGGCGCAGTCCAGCGGCGTGATATAGCCGCCGTCCTCGCGGCGATCCAGCACCTGCACGCCCGGCGCGCTACTGAGGATTTCGGTCGCCTCTTCGGCCGAGATCGACTGCTCGAACTCGATGTTGACGGCTTCCGAATGGCCGATGAACACCGGCACGCGTACGCAGGTGGCGGTCAGCTTGATCTTGGGGTCGAGAATCTTCTTGGTCTCGGCCGTCATCTTCCATTCCTCCTTGGTGTAACCGTCGTCCATGAAGACGTCGATATGAGGAATGACGTTGAAGGCGATCTGCTTGGTGAACTTCTCGCGCACCACCGGATCGTTGACCAGGATCTGCTTGGTCTGGCGTTCCAGCTCGGTGACGCCCTCGTTGCCAGCGCCCGAGACCGACTGATAGGTGGCGACCACCACGCGCTTGATGGTGGCGCGGTCATGCAGCGGCTTCAGCGCGACCACCAGCTGGGCGGTCGAGCAGTTCGGGTTGGCGATGATGCCCTTCTTGGTGTAGCCGGCGATGGCATCGGCATTCACTTCCGGCACCACCAGCGGCACATCGGGGTCCATGCGCCAGAAACTCGAATTGTCGATCACCACGGCGCCCTGGGCGGCGACGCGCGGCGCCCATTCCTTCGAGGTGGCGCCGCCGGCCGAGAACAGCGCGATGTCCACACCGCGGAAGTCGTATTCGTCGAGCGCCTTCACCTTGATATGCTTGTCGCCATACATGACGTCGCGGCCGACGCTGCGGCGCGAGGCAAGGGCAACCACTTCCGAAACCGGAAACTTGCGTTCGTGGAGGATGTTGAGCATTTCGCGGCCCACCACACCGGTGGCGCCGACAACGGCGACCTTATAGGTCATATCTGGCCTTCTTTCGCTGCGTCCGGCAGGTCGACACCCGGCGGACTTTGAGGAACACGAGAC
>NZ_CALRUC010000162.1:0-7156 GCF_943371255.1 Ferrovibrio terrae
TGATCTCGTCCGACATGGAGGCGATCAAGGCCTTCCGCGCCGAGCACAAGGACATCATCCTCAAGCCGCTGTTCGGCAACGGCGGCGCCGGCGTGTTCCATCTCAAGCCCGATGACGAGAATCTCGGCTCGCTGCTGGAAATGTTCACCAAGCTGGCGCGCGAACCGGTGATCGTGCAGCGCTACCTGCCCGAGGTGCGCGCCGGCGACAAGCGCATCATCCTGATCGACGGCCGCCCGGCCGGTGCGGTGAACCGCGTGCCGGCGGCTGGCGAGGCGCGTTCCAACATGCATGTCGGCGGCCGGCCGGAAAAGATCGGGCTCACAAAACGTGAGCATGAAATCTGCGAGATCATCGGGCCGCATCTGAAGCGCGAGGGCCTGATCTTCGTCGGCATCGACGTGATCGGCGACTATCTCACCGAAATCAACGTCACCTCGCCCACCGGCATCCAGCAGATCAACCGCTTCGACGGCGTGCAGCTGGAAGCCGAGATCTGGGACGCGATCGAGGACGCGCTGAGCCGCCGGGTGATGGCTTAGGCGTCATGCCGCGGCTGTCAGGATGGAACCGGCTTGGCCGCCGGGCGTTACAGGCTTATCCTCGTGCTGCGGTTCCACCGCACGGAAAGGGAGACATCCCATGCGCAAGATCCTGCTGATCGTCCTCGCCGCCCTGTTCGCCGCTCCCCTGCTGTCTGCTTGTGGTGCCCCGATCGACCCCGCCGACCGCCCGTTCCAGGATCGCGTCTGCGCGCCGGGCTATCCCAGCTGCTGAGCACGCCCGATCGCCGAGTGCTGTCGAATCGGTGCGGCATTTCGCAAGCCTGTGATCGTCCGGCAGCCGGATAACGCATCCGTCGGTCCCGATGTCGTCCAGCGGCCTGCATACAGATTAATGCACAGGCTTTTTTTGCGCCGTTTTGCCGCTGAAACAGGCGCCGCTATCGGGCCTGCATGCACGCTGTCGCCGCGTCAGGATTGGTCAGGATGTTTCACCGTGACATTTGGTCCTTGCCTGCTATTGTCCGCCGCCAACAATCGGCACCAACGAACGATGTTATGGGCGGGGGCTGCGGCGTTTAGTGGTTCAGGGGGCATTTCTCGGTATTCAGGATGTGCAGCGACTGCTGGCGGACCCTTCGCCGGCGGCGCGCGCCGACACGGCCGCGAAAGTCGCCCGCGCCTATGCCAATGAAAACGAGGGCGGCCCGGCCCTAACCGCCGTCGAGAAAGAGCTGGCGCAGGCGATCATCGCCGCCCTGGCCCGCGATGCCGAGCTGCTGGTGCGCCAGACGCTGGCCGAGCAGCTGAAAGATTCCCCGCAACTGCCGCGCGGTGTGGCGCTCAAGCTGGCCCGCGATGCCGCCGCCGTCGCCACCCCGCTGCTGCAATTCTCTCCGGTGTTCAGCGAGGTCGACCTGATCGAGCTGGTGCAGGCGGTGTCGCCGCTGCACCAGAGCGCGATTGCCGGCCGGGCGCGTGTCTCGGCCGCGCTGTCCGATGCGCTTGTCACCCATGGCGCCGAGCCGGCGGTGGCCGTGCTGATGACCAATCGCGGCGCCGCCGTCAGCGGCTCGATGATGGAACGCGCGCTGGACCGTTTCCCCGACAGCCGTGCCCTGGGTGAGGCGCTGGCACGCCATCCCGACATGCCGCCGAAATTCGCCGCCCGGCTGATCGCCCAGGTTTCGGATGCCATGCGCGATGCGATGATCGCGCGCTACCAGATTCCGCCGGCCATGGCCGCCGATACCATGCTGCAGTTGCGCGAGCGCAGCCTGCTGGGCCTGCTCGGCGATGGCGCCGAACCGCCGGCACTGGCCGATCTGGTCACCGATCTGCAAAAGCGCGGCCAGCTGTCCGATACGCTGCTGCTGCGCGCGCTGGCCGGCGGCGATCTCGCCTTCTTCGAACAGGGCGTCAGCCTGCTGGCCGGCGTGCCGCTCAACAACACGCGGCTGCTGATGCACGACCCGGGCAAGCGCGGTTTGGCCGCGATCTACCAGCGCAGCCGCCTGCCGCAGGATCACTTCAAGATGGTCGAGGCGGTGATCGATCTGGCGCGCGGCTTCGATTTCGTGCGCGGCGCCGTCGAGCGCGCCGAATTCGTCGAGGTGGTCACCGCGATGATGCTGGCCGATTTCGCCATGCTGTGGGACCCCCAGGAACAGCGCTGGCTGACCCGCCGGCGTAGCCGCGCCCAGGCGGCGCAGAGAATGGCGGCCTAGCGCAGCGTTGCCCGATGCCGTTCAGTCCGTGCGGATGGTCCGCGCGGCCGGGAAGGTGATGGTGATGGTGGTGCCCTGGCCCGGTGCGCTGTCGATACCGATGCGGCCCTGATGGGCCATCACGAAGGCCCGCACCAGCGCCAGCCCGAGGCCGACGCCGCCGTAATTGCGGCTGAGCAGGGAATTCGCCTGCTCGAAGGGATCGAAGATGCGCGCCTGGTCCTGCGGCGCCACGCCGATGCCGCGATCACTCACCCAGACTGAGATCTCGCCGCTGGCCGCATCCAGCCGCGCACCGATGCCGACCGGCAGATCGGCCGGCGAGAATTTCAGCGCGTTGCCGATCAGGTTGATCAGGATCTGGCGCAGCAGCCGCGCATCGGCATGCAGCATCGGCAGGTCGTCGGGGATATTCGAAACCAGGCTGTCGGCCGGGCGGCCGAACTGCTGCGCGGCCAGCCGGATGCAGGTGGCGGCCTGTTCGCCGATATCGACGACGTCTTCCTGCAGCATGATCTGGTTGGCTTCGATGCGGGCCAGGTCGAGGATGTCGTTGATGATGCCGAGCAGATGGGTGCCGCTGCTGTTGATGTCGATGACATAGTCGTCGTAGCGCGCCCAGTCGGGCCCGAACATCTTGCGCTTGATGATGTCGGAAAAGCCGATGATGGCATTCAGCGGCGTGCGCAGTTCGTGGCTCATATGCGCGAGGAAGCTGGATTTCGCCTGGCTGGCGCGCAGCGCCGCGTCGCGCGCCAGGCTCACCTCGCGGAACAGCTCTTCCAGCCGGGCATTCTGCTGCTGCTGTTCGGTGATATCGATCAGGATCAGGGCGCGGTCGCCGTCGGGCAGGCGACGCAGGCTGGCGCGGACCCAGTGGCCGTTGGGCAGTTCCAGCACCGGGCGGCTGTGTCCGACCGGCGCCGCGGCCAGGCGGTCCGGCAGATCGGCGGGCAGGCCGGCGCGGCCGAGCAGCGGCACCAGCGGCGCCCCATGCTGTACCGCGTCATTGCTGAGGCCGAGCAGGACGAGGAACCGCTGGTTCCATAACTGTATGTGGCCGTCGGCATCGCAGAAGACAAAGGCCTCGCTGCTGTCGGCGACATCCAGCAACTCGCTCTGGGCGTTGCGGATACGGTCGTAGAGGCCGCTGTTCTCGCGATTGAGCCGTAAGTTGTTCAGCAGGATGCGGTGGACCACGCGGTTGGCGCCGATCATCGCCACGACATAACCGACCAGCAGCCCCGCCAGGCCATAGCCGATGAAGCTGCCAATGGTCAGGAAATGCACGGCATAGGGCACCGCGATGGCGATGATGAAGGTGGCGCCGGCCACCGGCAGCAGCGCCAGGGCCGGCGCCGAGGCGCCAATCACTCCGGCGATCACGGCCATCAGCAGCATCCGGCCATCGGCATCGATCATCGGCAGCGCCAGCGCGCTCAGGCCCCAGACGCTGCCGGCAAAACCGGCGACAAAGAGTTCCAGCGGCATCTGCCAGCGCGGCGTCGCCTCGTTCTGGCGATGCCGGCGCAGGAACCAGTCGGCAAGCACGATGCAGGCCGACAGCATATGCAGCAGCCACCAGCCCAGCAGCAGGTCGCCCGGCACCTGCGCCCGCAGCAGCAGGGCGGTGACGCTGGGGAAGCAAACGGTGGCGCCGGCATTGATCAGCAGAACCTGCTGGAAGCTGCCCTGGAAGGGCGGCGCGGCGGGTTTGCTGGCGGCGCCCGGGCCGGACGGACCGGTGGCGCGGGGGGAGAGGGGCGTGGGCATCGGTATATCGTCGCGGGGAAGGGTGTCGCTCAACCGAAATGACAGGTCTGCCGCCAGATGCGGGGTTCGGAGGGTGACGGACGGACCCCTACAGGATTGTCGGGGGCCCGACCAGTCCTAGAATTGCCCCTGCGGCAATATGGCCCTGGGCACAATTTCCTTCAAAGACTTACCCGAAACCCTTGTCGTGTTTTTCGACCAGCCGCCACTTGATATTTGGCATTCGATGCCTAGTTAAATGGAGTGTTTCACGGCAATATTTTTTTTGATTTTTAATGTGATTTATTCTGCCTTCGACGCGAGAGAATCGTCGGGGTCTTTTTCATGGCTCACTAGTTGCCATGTCCCTCGTCCCGACGACTTAATAAGCCCTCGCAGTTTTAGTCTGTGAAGGTATGAGCGGAACGTATTGCCTTTAAGGGTGTGGGTGACGGTCCTTGCTTCAAACAACAGGGCGTCGGCGTGCAATGGACGTTTTGCTTCTGTCAGTCGTTGTATAATAACGTTCTCAATAACAATCCGATCAAAGCTATTTTTGCGGGTGACATCCCGATTCACGAGTGCTTCTTGACGGACTTTGGAGAGTAACCTCTGAAGGCTTCTCTTCTCCGCTTCAAGCTCGGCAATACGCAAATCTACCGCCGTAAGCTCTTGAATTAGCTTAATTTCTAAGGGTGTTTTGGTTGGGGTTGAAGTCATGTTGTGAATGCTTATCTTGCAACAAGAATATTCCAATATGAATAAGTTAATTCGTTATATATCAATGATAAAGCCAGCTTGACTTTCCGTCAACGTTATGCTAGCAACAACAAGTTCTTTGTTGTTGCTAGCATAACGTTGCACTTCAGAAAATCTAAATGTTGCGATCCTGTAGGGTGGGCCTCTATAGGATTTATACAAGTTACCACCCAGTCCTCCTCGGAGGCTGGCGCGAAGCCGCCGCAAGGCGGCTTCTGCATGTCTGGGGGATGAGTACGGGATGCGGCAGGCGGGGGGCCTGTATTGGACACGATCGTCTATATCGACGGTTTTAATCTCTATTATGGCTGCCTACGCGGAACGGCGTACCGGTGGCTGAATCTTTTGGAATTTGCCCAGAGGCATCTACCGAAGAATAACATTATCAAAGTGAAGTACTTCACTGCGAATGTGACGCCACGTCCTGGAAATCCATCGCAAGCTACTGATCAGCAAATTTACCACCGAGCGCTCGGCACGGTCCCAGAAATTGAAATCATCCGAGGGCATTTCCTTTCTCATGCAGTGAGGATGCCCTTAGCCAGCCCACCGCTCATTGGTAGTAAAACAGCTGAGGTGATCAAAACCGAAGAGAAGGGCAGTGACGTCAATCTCGCCGCCCATATGCTGATTGATGGCGTTAAGGGGCGCTACAAAGTAGCAGTTGTGGTTAGCAATGATTCTGATCTGGCTACGCCAATTCGTATGGTCAAAGATGAACTCAATCTCACCGTCGGCGTTCTATTGCCCATTCGCAGAAACGATCCAAAGCGCCACCCAAGTCGAGAGCTGACAAAGAAGGGCTGCTCCACTTTTACATTAAGGCTTAGTGAGCAGGCGCTTCAGAACAGCCAGTTCGATCAGGTAATCCAAAATTCCATCGGCCCGATTACGAAGCCGGCTAACTGGTAGACAAAACGCTGCAAATAGTTTTGCAAAAGGCGACTAACTCATTGACGCCGTATAGCCCATTGATCAGACAGTTTTGCACACAATTCTTTGAATTCGTAGTAGACACCCCGGTCTGAAAATCCTCGTGTCGGCGGTTCAACTCCGTCCCTGGGCACCATTTCCTTCAAAGACTTACCCGAAATCCCGAAAATAGTTTTGCAAAACGAATCCTCTGTTTTGCAGTGCCGCTTTGCGTTCGTATGAGGCCAATCCTGCATTTCATTTTGCGTCAGGTCGCAAAATTGAGGTGTAAGGTTGGCGCTGCAATGCAGTCAGTTTTTGAGGAGGCCCATATGGTCTCGCGGACAGCCATAGTTATCGGTTTCGTGGTCGCAATTGCTGCCGGAGTATCGGGCTATTTTCTCGCCCCGCTTGAAAGATACAAAATCGTTAGTGTGCGGGCGCCGTTCAATCCTGACGATCTGGTCGTGCCTGTTGATCGAGATCCAAACGACCCCATTTTATTTCAAACCATTCTGATTGATTCAGTCACCGGGAAGACTTGGAAGCTGGGCATGGTGCCAGTCGATAAAGAGGCAAATGTCCACACAGAATGGTGGATACCTCTTGTTTACAGAAAATATGACGAACCGAGGTCAACCATAGGAAGTCGCACGCCAAACTAAGAGCATGCGCGCTACATTCACCGAGTGGGTCTAATTCGATTAATGGCTATCAATGAATCCGACACCTCAAATAGCTTCGAGCGCCATGGCGGGTGAGTTGGCCAAACTGTTTTGCGCGGCTGCTCCTAAGATTGGTATTATAGAAAGCGCCTGTGAGGGCAGGAGTCGGCCGAAGTTAATTGCTGAGATAGAAAATTGGTGTCGCGCAAGTCGTGTTTGGATCATTAAGAACGAGATTCATCTTCAGGGCATGTTGGTGCTTCGCGAAGATGAGGATGAATTTGAAATATGGTACGTAATTGTCGCTCAGGCCTGTCGCGAAAAGGGGCTTGGTAAGTGTCTTGTGAAACACATCCAAACGCTGCAAGGCAGCCTCAAGGCTGAGGCGAGAAACGACGAATCGCGCGCTATGTTGCGATCCTGCAGTTTTGAACATAATGGTGAAATGTCATCACCCAAATTTCCTTGGGATGCGCCGCAGCCAATCTATCGATGGTCTCGCTAAAACGGTTTTGTAAAATGCCTATAAGCTATTGATTCTAAGCCCATGAATGCCTGATGGTTTTGCATGCAACGCATTGAAACCCTGAATGCCCCTCCGGTCTGAAAATCCTCGTGTCGGCGGTTCAACTCCGTCCCTGCGCGGGTGGCCTTAGGGTGGCCCCTCGGGGTGGCCGGTCCGGCTGGCAGGGAAGGCCACGGTGATGCGCGTGCCGCTGCCCACCGCGCTGTCGATGCTGAGGCTGCCCTGGTGGGCGCGCACGAAGGCCTGCACCAGCGATAGACCGAGGCCGACGCCGCCATATTTGCGGCTGAGCTGGCTGTCGGCCTGCTCGAA
>NZ_CALRUC010000163.1:0-7079 GCF_943371255.1 Ferrovibrio terrae
CGCCGCGCCGCCGTCGTCGTCATCCTGATCGCCGCCTATATCTATCACACCTGGATCGCCGGCTATCTGCCGCTCGCCTCGATCGGCATGATCTCGTTCTGCGCGGTGGCCAACTTTGCCCCGCCGCTGCTGCTTGGCCTGTACTGGCGGCGCGCCCATCGCTATGGCGTCATCGCCGGCCTGCTCGCCGGCTTTGCCGTCTGGGTCTATGCCCTGCTGTTGCCCTCCATCCAGGGTGCAGCCGGCGGCCAGCCGATGGTGGCGCCGCTCACGCCCTGGCTGCCCGCGCCCTTCAACGGCTTCGATGCCATCCTGCAGGGCTTCGTCGCCTGCGGCGTGGTGAACACGGCACTGCTGGTCGGCATCTCGCTGCTGTCGCGCCCCAGCATGCGCGACCGCGAACAGGCGGCGATCTTCGTGTCCGGTGGCGAGGGCCTGCCGGCGGCGACTTTCGAGGAGAACGACACCGATCCGCGCATCGAGGAATTGCGCGCCCTGTCTGCCCGCTTCATCGGCAGCGAGCGCGCCGAGCGGGCTTTCGCCGGCCGCCGCATGAATCCGGCCGAGGCCATGGCCTTCACCGAGCATCTGCTGGGCGGTGCCATCGGCGCCGCTTCGGCCCGCATCGTGATGGCCTCGGCGCGCGGCAAGAACCTGCTCAGTCCGCGCGCGGCCCGCGCCATGCTGGGCGAGGCTTCGGAAGCCATCCGGCACAATCTCGACCTGCTGCGCACCACGCTGGATCATATCAGCCAGGGCATTGGCGTGTTCGACCGCGAACAGCGCTTGGCAGCCTGGAACGACCGCTTCTTCGACCTGCTGAGCCTGCCGGCCAACCTGGCCGAAAACGGCATCCCGCTGACCCAGCTCGCCGGCGACGGCACCGGCGACCTGGCGATGACGCTGGCCTCGGGTGCGCGCGGCTCGCAGATCCATGAACGCCGGCGCCCCGATGGCGGCGTCATCGAAATCCGCGTCGATCCGATGCCCGATGGCGGCTTCGTTGCCACCTGCACCGATGTCAGCGAACGCGTGCGTGCCGCCGAGGCGCTGCGCGCATCCGAACGCGCCATCCGCATCTATACCGACAACGTGCCGGTGCTGATCGCCTATGTCGATCGCGAGGAACGCTACCGCTTCACCAACATGCCGTTCCGCCGCTCGCTCAACCTGCCGCAGCAGCAGATTGACGGCCGCCCGCTGAAGGAAATGATCTCGCCGGAACGCTACGCCCGGCTGAAGCCGCATATCGATGCCGCGCTGGCCGGTCAGCGCCAGAGTTTCGAGATCGAATTCCCCACCAATGACGCCAAGATCGAAGTGGCGCATGGCACATATATTCCGCATGTCGACCATCGCGGCGAGGTGCTGGGCTTCTTCCTGCTCTATCAGGATGTCACCGAGCGCCGCCGCGCCGATGCCGCATTGCGCGCCGCCTATGAAGGCCTGGAGCGCCGCGTCGCCGAACGCACTGCCGAACTGCAGCTGGCCGTGCAGGAGCTGGAAGCATCCCGCGCCCAGGCCGAAGCCGCCAATCTGGGCAAGACCCGCTTCCTCGCCGCTGCCAGCCACGACCTGTTGCAGCCGCTGCATGCCGCACGTCTGTTTACCGCAGCATTAGCCGAACGCGAGCCGGACAATCCGCTGGTATCGAAGATCGACCACGGCCTGGGTTCGGTGGAAGTACTGCTTGATGCGCTGCTCGACATCTCCAAGCTGGATGCCGGTGCCGTGCGGCCGGAAATCCGCCCCACCGCGCTGTCTTCGCTGTTCGATGCCCTGGCGACATCGTTTGGCCCGCTGGCGGCGCGGCGCGGCGTGACGCTGAAGGTGGTGCCGACCACGGCGACGATCAACACCGACCCGGCGCTGCTGCGCCGCGTGCTGCAGAATTTCGTCGCCAACGCGATCCGCTATGCCAATCCCGACCGCGACGACCGTCGCGTGGTGGTCGGCTGCCGCCGCGAAGGCGACCAGGTGCGCATCGCCGTCTGCGACAACGGCCCCGGCATTCCCGGCGACAAGCGCCAGGTGATCTTCCAGGAATTCGCCCGGCTGGAGCGCGGTGGCGATGCCGCCGAGCGCGGCCTGGGCCTCGGTCTTGCCATCGTCGACCGCATCGGCCGCATGCTCAACAACCCGATCAGGGTCGACTCCCGCCTTGCGCGCGGTTCGGTGTTCAGCATCACCGTGCCGCGTGCCGCCGTTGAACCGGCCGAGGCGGTCGAAGCCGAGGCGATACCGGCCTTCGTCGCCGGCTCGCTGAGCGGCAGCTTCGTGCTGTGTATCGAGAACGAGGCCGGCGTGCGTGAGGCGATGACCACGCTGCTGGATGGCTGGTCGTGCAAGGTCGCCGCCGTCGACTCCGTTCCCGCGGCACGCCAGGCCGTGGCGGCGGCCGGCCGCAGCCCGGATATCATACTCGCCGACCTGCATCTGGATGAAGACAGCCCCGACGGTCTGGAAGCCATTGCGCAACTGCGCCGCGACTGGGGCCAGCGCATCCCGGCGATCCTGATCACCGCCGACCGCAGCCAGGAGATGCGCCAGCGCGCCGCCGAGATGGGTGTCGATGTGCTGAACAAGCCGGTGAAGCCGGCCGCCCTGCGCGCCCTGATCAGCCAGCGCCGCCGCCCGGCCGCGCCACAGGCTGAAGCCCTGGCCGAAACCGGCGACTGATCAGACCGAGAAATGCCAGTTAAACTGAGAAGTGTCTGGCCGCGATCACGGCCTGGGTGCGGCTGCGCACGCCCAGCTTCTTGAGGATGGCGGTGACATGCGCCTTCACCGTGGCCTCGCCGACCGACAGTTCATGGGCGATCTGCTTGTTGAGCTTGCCCTTGCTGAGCAGGGTGAGGACGCGCAGCTGCTGCGGCGTCAGCTCGCCGACCCGGCGGGCGAAATCGTCCGGCATCGCGGTATCGCCGCCTTCCAGTTCCGGCGGCAGCCAGACCTCGCCATCCAGCACCGCCTGCAGGGCGCTGGCGATGGTTTCCATCGCCGCCGATTTCGGCACGAAGGCAGCCGCGCCGAATTCGATGGCGCGGCGCATCACCGTGGGTTCGCGCGTGGAGGACACGATGGCGACCGGCACGGCGGGATGGCTGGAGCGCACCGCGGCAAGGCCGGAGAAGCCGTCCATGCCCGGCATATCGAGATCGAGGATCAGCAGATCGACGGAATCGCGGCTGTCCAGGGCGGCACGGGCACCGTCGAGATCGGCAGCCCCCACCACCTCGACGCCATTCATCGCCTGGCGCAGGGCCTGGCCCAGCGCCTCACGAACCAGCGGATGGTCGTCGGCGATGATAATCGTCAGTGCCGGTTCTGCGGCGCCGGCCTTGGCTGCTCCCGTCATGCCTACGAGGGTAAACCAGCGCCCCGCTGGCAGCAAGGTCAGCCCAGGCGGGCACGGAAAAAGGATTGCGGCGGCATCCCGGTGCAGCCGGCCAGCGTGAAGAGCGTCAGCGGCTGGGCGCGGAACACGGCAATCGCACCCGTCTGCCGCAGGCGCGCGGCAAAGCCGGGATCGTCGGATGCCAGTTCGAGCGCATTGCTGAGCCAGGTCTGCCGCACCAGCCGGGCCTCTGTGCCAAGCGCCGCCGCCAGGCTGGCCGTGCCATCCCAGCCGAAGGGATAGACCGCGATGACGCGCCCGCTGGCCTCAAGCGGCAGTATCGCCTGCCGAACGGTCCAGCCGAGCAGCACAGCCCAGACCAGCGTGACACCGAGCAGCAGTCCGAGTGCCAGACGATGCCCGGCGGCCATGACTGGCTACTCTGCCGCAACCGGCGCCGGCGCCATGCGGACCAGCGGGCGCTCGTCGATCGGCCAGTGCACGATGGCGGCGAAGACGCCAAGCCCGAGCGAGATCCACCACACCACGTCATAGGAGCCGGTGAGATCGAACAGCCGGCCGCCGAGCCAGACACCGAGGAAACCGCCGACCTGGTGGCTGAAGAAGACGATGCCGAACAGGGTGGCCATGTAGCGCGGCCCGAAGATCTGCGCCACCAGTCCTGAGGTGAGCGGTACAGTGGAGAGCCAGAGCAGGCCCATGCAGAAAGCGAAGATCAGCACGCTGACCTGTGTCATCGGCAGCAGCACGAAGACGGCGATCACCACGGCGCGGGCGGCATAGATGGCGCTGAGCAGGTATTTCTTGCTGCGCTTGCCGCCCAGCACGCCAGCCGTATACGAGCCGACCACATTGGCGAGGCCGACCAGTGCCAGCGCCCAGGCGCCGGTAGCCGGATCGAGACCGCGATCGACGATATAGGCCGGCAGATGCGTCTGGATGAAGGAGACATGGAAGCCGCAGACGAAGAAGCCCGAGATCAGCAGCCAGTAGCTTTTCTGGTTGCCGGCCTCTTTCAGCGCCTCGCCCATCGACTGCTTCGGGCCGGTGCCTTCGGGCGCCCTGCCGGCCAGCACGCTGGACAGCGGCACGATGGCGAGCGCGAACAGGCTGAGCAGCAGCAGGGCGATCTGCCAGCCCCAGGCGGCGATGAAGCCCTGGCTGAGCGGCACCATCAAAAACTGTCCCATCGAGCCGGCGGCTGTCCCCAGGCCCAGCGCCCAGGAGCGCCGCTCGGGCGGCACCATACGGGCGATGGCGGCCAGCGCCACGGTGAACGAGGTGCCGGCCAGGCCCATGCCGAGCAGCACGCCGAGCGTGAGATTGAGCATCAGCGGCGTGGCGGCATAGGCGGTGAGCGCGACGCCGCCGGCATAGAGCAGCGCGCCGACAGCGAGCACGCGGCCGGAGCCATAGCGGTCGGCAATCGCGCCGGCGAAGGGCTGGCCGAAGCCCCAGAGCACGGTCTGGATGGCGATGCCGAAGGCAAACACCTCGCGGCCCCAGCCGTTGGCGATGCTGATCGGCTCGAGGAACAGGCCGAAGCCCGAACGCACGCCGAAATTCAGCAGGGCAATCGTACAGCCGATGACGATGACCAGCATGGGGGTGCGCCAGGGGATACGGGCGGCGGACACGGTCATGGCTTATGTCTCCTGGCACGGACGGTCGCCGTCAGCACTAGGCTACCGGCCGGAGAGCGGCAAGTTCAGAATTGCGACCATACATTTGCCGGCACCCAGCGGCTTATCCGCTGCTGATCCCGGCTTATGCAGGGCTTAAGTCTGCTTATTCGAGTCTAATTTGCGCTTATTCGACGCTAATTCGGCCTTAACTCAACCCTTACCTGTCCATCGCGATCGGGAATACCCGCAAATGAGAACATTATAGCAACAAATAACCCGGAAGCAAAGACCGATCTGCCGGACAGATGCGTGGACTAGGGTTTTGCTGGCTTCTTCTCGCCCATCTCGACCGGCTGGTAGTTCTCGACCACCAGCTTGAGCCTGCCGGTTGCCGAAGCGGCTGTGGCGGCGGCGCTTTCCTTCGCGCCCATGGGAATCACCCACATGGCAGCGCCGTAAGAGCCGGGCATCATGATTGCGGTCTGTTGCACGGCGACATTGTTGACGACCAGCGAGCCATGGGCGGCCTGACGCTGCGACACGATCATCACATAGGCTTCCTGGCTGTTCGCCTGGTTGATGAAAAGCGTGCCGTTCAGATTGCTGTTTTCGTTGAACCCGCCACGCCGGAAGGTAAAGGCGGAGAGATGCGAGCGGCGGACTTCTTGGTAATTCGCATCCAGGAAGATTGCCGTCGGGTAATAGACGGCAGGATCATCGGCCGGCCCGATGATATAGCTGCTGACTTTCAGCATGTAAGGCGCGGTCCATTTCGGCAGGGCAAAGGCCTTGGCATAAACCGTTTCATGCTTGTCGAGCAGAATGACGGGATCGAGATCATTGATCTCGAACTCGACGGTCTCGCCCAGCGCGACCGGCCGATAGGTCAGAGCGGGCGGCTCGACAAAATTGCTGCGTTTCGACAGCACATCCGCGCTGCTCGCGGCATGTTTCGAACCGGACGTAACGCAGGCGGACAGCCCGATCAGGGCCAGCAGCATGACAGCGCGCCGACTGCGATGGATACGCTGCATCGAATCCCGAGCAATCATCTGCAAGGCCGTCAGCGTCCGATATCAGTCGAGATTTTGCGCACGATCAGCGGCGTTGCCGCGTTCAGCGCCTCGGCGGCATTCTGCGCACCTTCGATCAGCGTGCTGTAATTCCCGAAGCGGTATTTCGCGTCCGACGCCAGCTCGATCGGCTGGCCAGGGCCGTGCTGATAGCCGTAGCCGATCAACTCGGCATAGAGGACGGCCTTGGTCCTGGCATCGACAAGACGCACATAAACCCGGGCGGACGGCAGATAATCCGATGTTGCGGTGGGGGCGATGAAACCGTTCCAGTTGATCACCCAATCGAGATAGGCATCCGCCTCGACATCGACGCCGGCATAGCTGTCCAGCAGTTCCGGCTTCGCCCGGGTTGGCGTGAAGCGGACGACATCATACTTCGCCGTGACCAGTTCCTGTTCCAGCGCCGCCGTCAGGCTGGCCGCGAAATCGACCTGCAGTTCCTTCATCTTGCTGGTGAAGCCGTCGGTCTTCGACTTGGTGTCGGCAGCCGCCACCAGGGCGCCAATCAGGCCGAAGCTGCCCCCGGGATGGTTGGCGATATAGACGACGTATTCTTCTGGTTTCGCCGGCTCGAACAGGGCGATCCGCTTCACCTCGGTATGGGCTTCCTTGTTGAAGGCCTGCTTCGGAACCTGCGCACAGGCGACCGTCAGCGCCAGAACGGCGAAAACACTGAAAAGCCTGAATATTTTCCGGAAATCCGGAAACAGCTTTTCCACGTCCCTGCGGCCAGCGACCGCAAAAAGCATCCCGTTCATTGCCTGCATCCCCCAGAATCACCCTACCCGAGAGTGATTATAAAATCAGGAGGCCCGCATTGGAAGAGGACAGCTGCACTTATGCACGCCGGAGCGGCTCGAATTAGCGAAGCCCGGTGGCCTTCTCGATCTGCTTGGCGGTGTTGTACTGGCTGAGGGAATAGACCGCCCAGAGTGCGGCCGGGATCCAGCCGATCAGGGTGATCTGCAGGATCAGGCAGAGGATGCCGGCAATCGGCCGGCCGATGGTGAAGAACAGCAG
>NZ_CALRUC010000164.1:0-6694 GCF_943371255.1 Ferrovibrio terrae
GCCCCGAACACCAGGCAGGCAACGAGAGTCCCGAACGGCATCCAGCGCCCGACAATGATCGCGGCCAAAGCGAGATAGCCACGGCCCGAGGTCATCGCATCGGTGAAGGTGCCGATCTGCTGCAAGGCCAGCACGGCGCCGCCCAGCCCGGCAATGGCACCGCCGGCCAGCACTGCCCAGATGCGGATTGTCATCGGATCGGCGCCGATGGCATAGGCGGCCTGCGGGTTTTCGCCCACGGCGCGCAGCGTCAGCCCGGCCTGGCTGCGCATCAGGAAATAAAACATCGGAATGGTGATGAGCAGGGCGAGGTAGGTGAGAGGCGGCTGCTGGAACAGCAGTGGGCCTATCCAGGGCAGATCGGCAAGGCCGGGGATCGGCCAGGCCTGCAGCAGCGGCACCTGGATCACCGGCGCCTGGCCACGGCCCACCGTGCTGCGCAGCAGGAAGCTGGTGAGCCCGATGGCAAAGATATTCGCGGCCAGCCCGGTCACCATCTGCTCGGCGCCAAAGCGCACGGTGACGATGGCGACCACGCCTGCGAGGCAGGCACCGCAGGCGAGGCTCGCCACCAGGCCCAGCATTGCACTGCCGGTGATGAAAGCGGCGATGGCGGCACCGAAAGCACCGGCTAGCATCATGCCTTCCAGGCCAACGGCAAACACGCCGGCGCGTTCTGATAAAATGCCGCCGAGCGCTGCAAACAGCAGTGGCGTGGCGATGCGCAATGCCGAAACCAGGAAATCGAGGGTGGCGGCATCCATGGTCAGCTCTTCGGTTTGCGGTTGGCCGAGGCCATGGCGGCCAGCACGAACAGCATGGTCAGGCCCTGGATCACGGTCACCAGCGAGGACGGCACGCCGACCTGCCGCTGCATTGCCAACGCGCCGGTTTCGAGGAAGCCGAAGAACAGTCCAGCCGGCACCACGGCCAGCGGATTGAGCGCACCGAGCAGGGCGATGGCGACGGCATTGAAACCGAAGCCATGCGAGAAGCCCTCGATCAGGCGGTAGTGAATGCCCAGCACCTCGATGCCACCGGCAAGGCCGGCCAGGGCGCCGGCCAGCAGCATGACGGTGAAGGTGCTGGCGGCAGGCGAGAAGCCGGCATAGCGCGCGGCGGGCCGGCTGCTGCCGAACACGCGCAGGCCGAAGCCATAGCGGGTATGCCAGAGGAAAATATGCGACAGGCCGGCAATCACCACGGCGATCAGGATGCCATAATGCAGCTGCGTGCCCTTCAGCAGCTTGGGCAGCCAGTAATCGGCCGGCAGCAGCGGCGATTGCGGGAAGCCGGCGCCGTCTTCGCCCAGGCTGCCATGCAGGGCGGCACCGACGATCAGCAGGGCAACGAAGTTAAGCAGCAGCGTGACCAGCACTTCATGCACGCGGCGACCGATATGGATGGCCGCCGCCAGACCGGCCCAGGCCATGCCGCCAAGGATGCTGGCCAGCAGCGCCGAGCCAATCGCCAGCACGGGATTGCCGAGCGGCAGCATGATGCCGACCCAGCTGGCACAAAGCCCGCCAATGGCGATCTGGCCTTCGCCGCCGATATTGATGATCTTGGCGCGGAAACACAGCGCGATACCCAGCCCGGTGAGGATATAGGGTGTCGCCTTGTTGAAGCCCACCGCGATGCGGTCGAAGGAGCCAAAAGCGCCGGTCAGCATGGCGCGATAGGCCAGCAGCGGATCCTTGCCGGAGAACATGATCAGCAGGCCGGTGCAGGCCAGCGCCAGCAGCACGGCCAGGGCGGCGCGGCGCAGCGAAGCGGGAATGTAAACCTGCCAGGCCGATGGTTTGGCGATGCCGGCGGCGACCTCGCTCATGCGGCCTGCTCTGTCGGTATCGCGCTGCCGGCCATCATCAGGCCGATGCGGCCGACATCGACAGCATCGCGGGGCACCACGCCAACGAGGCGGCCATCGAACAGCACGCCGATGCGGTCACCGATCGACAGCACCTCATCGAGTTCGGACGAGATGTAGATCACGGCGGCGCCGCTGTCGCGCAGCGCCAGGATGCTGTCCATGACAAAGCGGGTGGCGCCGGGATCGAGGCCCCAGGTCGGCTGATGCGCGATCAGCAGGCGCGGGCCGCGGTCGATCTCGCGTGCCACGACGATCTTCTGCTGGTTGCCGCCCGACAGCTGCTTGGCCTGCAGCTCTGCGCTGGGGGTGCGGATATCGAAGGCCGCCACCAGGCGTTTCGCGGCAGCGGCAAGACCGGCGCGGCTGAGCCAGGGGCCGCGCGAAAACGGCGGCCGGCCGGAATCGCGCAGCATCAGGTTCTCGGCAATGCTCATGCCCTGCACCAGGCTGGTCTGCGCCCGGTCGGCCGGCATATAGGCCACGCCGGCGGCGATGCGTGCGGCGATGCCGGTCTGGCTGAGATCGGTGTTGTCCAGCAGGATGCGGCCGGCAGAAAGCCGGCGCAGGCCGGCAATGGCCTCGGCCAGTTCCAGCTGGCCGTTGCCATCCACACCGGCGATGGCGAGGATTTCACCGGCGGCCACATCGATGCTGATATCCTTCAGGGCCACGCCCTGATTTGCAGCCGTATTGATGCCGCGCAGGCTCAGCAGGGTGGTACTGCCTGTGGAGGGCCGGCGCTGCAGCGGTGCGGTGATGTCACGGCCCACCATCATGCGGGCCAGCGCGGTGCGGTCGGTATTGGCTGCCGTGGTGCGGCCGGCCACCTTGCCGTCACGCAGCACCACGATGTCGTCGCACACTTCCATCACTTCGCCCAGCTTGTGCGAAATGAAGATGATAGATTTTCCCTCATCGCGCAGGCGCTGCATGATCTGCAGCAGGGCGGTCACTTCCGGGGGACTGAGATTTGAGGTCGGCTCGTCCAGCACCAGAAGGTCGGCGCCGCGCAGCAGCGCCTTGAGGATTTCCACCCGCTGGCGCCGGCCCAGCGGCAGATCGGCCACCAGCGCATCGGGATCGAGATCGAGGCCATAGCGTGCGCTGGTCTCGCGCAACAGATCGCGGATCGCATCGCGGCGCAGCCAGCGGCCGGCGGCCTGCCAGCCGAGCATGATATTCTCGGTGACGGTCATTGCCTCGATCAGCATGAAATGCTGGTGGATCATGCCGATGCCGGTGGCAATGGCTTCGCCCGGCGTATGGCCAGACAGTTCCTTGCCCTTGAACAGGATGCTGCCGGCATCGGGCGCCACCATGCCGAACAGCACTTTCATCAGCGTGCTCTTGCCCGAGCCGTTCTCGCCCAGCAGGCCGAGAATGCAGCCCGGTGGCACGGTGAGCGAGATGCCGTCATTGGCACGCACGGGACCGTAGGTCTTGACGATCCCGTGCATGTCCAACAACGGCTTCATGACGCAGTCTTTCAGGGCTTACTTGCCGCCGCGGGCATCGTCCTTGGTCGGCGCCAGCTTCATCTCGCCAGTGGCGAACATCTTCTTGTAGGTGTCGAGTTCGGCCACCACGGTGGCCGGCACGGCCGGGTGATAGGGGCGCTCTGCGGTCTGCTGCAGGGCGGCGCCGCTGGTCGCCGGCGTGTTATAGCCATACATCACCAGATCGCCCGACAGCTTGCCGGCCTTCACCGAGTCCGCCGTCGCCGCATACATGTCGGCCCACTTCTCGACCACGTTGGTGATCACGTTCTCCGGTGCAATCGCGGTATGGCCGAACGAGCGCCCGGTGGTGAAGACATTCTTCTCCTTGGCGGCCTGGATCAGGCCGGCCTGGGCGGCATTCAGCTTGCCCGCGACGAAATCGGCGCCACCCGCGATCAGCGAGAAGGCGGCTTCCTTGGCAGCTGCGGCATCCTCGATATCCTTGATATAGATGATCGAGACTTCGATATCGGGCTTGATGCGCTTGGCGCAGAGCCGATAGGAACCGACCTGCGCCACCATGTTGGGCAGGCCTTCCAGCGCATAGACGCCGGCGATCTTGCCGGTCTTGCTCATCCGCGCGGCCAGCACGCCGAGCTGGCAGCCGAAATGCGTGTTGTCGTAATCGATCGACATCACGTTCTTGCCCAGGCCGCCGCCACCGGCACCGGCAACGAACTGCACCTCGGGGAATTCGGGACCGACGCGCTGCGCCGCCGAGAGGAAGCGGCCGGAATGGCCGATCACGATCTTGTAGCCCTGGCGCGCGTAATCGCGCATGGCCTCGACATGGTCTGCCGCCGGCACGTTTTCCGAGTAGGCGACCTGGTATCCGCTATCCTTGATCTTCATCAGGCCGGCATAGCCCTGCGCGTTCCAGCTCTGGTCGTTGATGCTGCCGGGCAGCAGCATGGCCACCTTGGTCTGTGCCATGGCGGGCTGTGCCGCGACGGCCAGGCCGAATGCGGCTATCGCAAGCCCGGTGAATGTCAGGCGATGCTTCATACGCGTCTGTTTTTGCTGGGTGACCATGGCAAGAACCTCCTTTGGTTCGGCAGCCGTTGCTGGGGGAGTCTGCCGCTGCATCATTGCAGCGGTATTCGGTGCAATAACTGAGCCATCCGCCATCAGGCGCGCCGGGCGATCACGGCGATCGGGCCGCCACCATCGGGGCCCTGATGCTCGGCACCGCCGGAAATGAACAGATCCGTGCGGCCGATAGCGGCGGCGACAACACCGCCGACCAGCGCGCGGGCATGGCGCGTGGCATTGATGTCGCTGTCATCCCACATGATGTGGCGGTTGCCGCGGATGCGGCCGCTGCGCGCCGGTTCGGCTTTTGCCAGCACAGCGCATAGGCGGCCTGCCTCGCTTTCGGGCAGTTGCCCGTCAAGGGTCAGTCCGGCGGCACGCAGGGCGCGGCCGACGGCAGGAAAATCAATGCCGTCTTCCATCACCGCATGGGCGATGATGCTGTCGCCGGCCCAGGCCTCGCTGTTGCCCATCACGATCACTTCGTTGCGGGTCAGCTCGACACCGGCCGAGGCACTGGCGCGGCCCGACCACAGCGTGAGATCCTGGCCGATGGCAGCATCATGCAACTTGCTGGCATCCACTTCGCCGAGCGCCAGCCCGACGCCGAGCGCAGAGGCACCACGCGACAGGCCCATCGAGGCATAGGTATCTTCGGTGGTCACCGCCTGGCCGCGCGCATGGGCCTCGGCGATGCGTTCCGAAGTCAGCAGCGGGCATTTGACCTGCACGTAATGCACATCGGCTTCCGAACTGATGCCGGCCTGCTGCATGGCCTGCGCCACGGCTTCGGCCGTGGCCTGCACCTGCGCCATGCGGCCGATTTCCTCGGGCAGGAAACTGCGGGTAAACGCCGTGCCGATCGCCATGGCCTTCTGCCCGCCGGTCGGGCGCTGAGCGGCTTTCACGGAGAACACGATGTAATGCGGCGACAGGCCGCCCTCGGTACCGCCCGACATGACCATGGCGACACGCTCGCCGATCTCTTCCGGCGTGGACTTGAGCCGGCGTGCCAGCATCACCTGCAGTGCGAAGACCGCATAGGCGCGGGTGAAATCGTTGACGCAGCCATTGCCCTCGGTCTTGCCGAGAATGGCAACCACGGCTTCGGGCGCCACGCTGCCGCTGTCGAACAGATTCTCGATGCCGCTCATATCGCCGGGATGCTGCATGGCGACGCGGGTGACACAGCATTCAAAAGCAGAGTTGCTGAGCGCGTTCATACATGCACCGGCACTTTGGTCATTTCGCTTTCCTGGCCCATCGTGTTGGCCTTGCCGATCTTGCCGAGCAGATGGTCGCCTGATGTGGTTGGCCGGTATTTCGCGGGTGCGCCGGCATCCTGGCAGGTCGGCAGGCAGGCCACCTCGGCGTCGTAGTTGGGCTGGTGGAAGAAGACCAGCGACATGCGGCGTGTCTGGTCGGCGGCGATATCGCGCGGCGGATTGGCGACGCGATGCAGGGTGGAAACCCAGCGGTCGTTGGTCCACATCGCCATCAGGTCGCCGATATTGATGACGAAGTCGTTCGGCGCGGTCTGCACATCGACCCAGTCGCCCCTGGCGGTGCGCACCTGCAGGCCGCCGGCAACATTCTCCTGCAGCAGGATGGTCAGGCTGCCGTAATCGGTATGGGCACCGGCGCGCAGCTGGCCGGGCAGGGGTGCGTCGGGCTGGGCCGGATAGAGATTGGCCTGCAGATGGCTGATATGGCGGTCGATCTTGCTGGCGAAGAAGCTGTCGGGCAGATCCAGCGCTACGGCAAACATCTGCATCAGCAGGGCGGCGAGCTGGTCCATCTGCCGGTAATACTTCGTCCAGGTGGTGCGGAACTCGGCCGGGCGCTGCGGCCACAGGTTGGGCGCGTAATAGCTGGCCTTGGCGCGTTCGGCATAGGCATCCTGGCCCGGCTGCACATGGCCGATGCGGAAGGTTTCCTTCAGATCCGGCGGTGCGGCTTCGCCCAGCGAATAGGACAGGCTTTCATCGCCGACGGCACGAAACCCGCGAATACCCTTCTGCCCGCGCGGCGGCGCGATCTTCAGCTTGTCGGCCAGCGGCTGAGTGAAGAAGCCGCGCGTGACGCTGCGCATCGCATCCAGATCGGCGGCGTCAATGCCATGGCCGGTAATGATGAAAAAGCCGATCTCGCGGCAGGCGCGGTCAATCTCGGCGGCAACCTGGCGGCGGGCGGCGGCATCGCCCAGACGAAACGGCGCGATGTCGATGAGCGGTACGTAATCCAGCACGGCCATGACCTGCCCCCGAAACACTGCCCCGAAATCCTCTAA
>NZ_CALRUC010000165.1:0-6628 GCF_943371255.1 Ferrovibrio terrae
CAGGGCTATGAATACTGGGACCGCAAGCGCGGCGCCCGGTCGATGCCGGCGCGCGTCGATCTCGACCCGATCGAGATGAAGGCCTTCCTGCCGCATGTGGTGCTGATGGATGTGCTGCGCGACCACAAGCCGGGCTGGCCGCTGGATTTCCGCTACCGCCTGATGGGATCGGCCATCGACCTGCATATGTCGCGGCGGTTCACCGGCCTGTTCATGAGCGATCTGCCGCACCAGCAGCCCGACAGCCAGATCTGGCGGAATTTTTCCGAAGTGGCGCAGGACCGGCAGCCGCAGTTTCATCGCGTGCCCTATGTCGGCCCGCACAAGGATTTCCTCTCGGTGATCGACCTGGTGATGCCGCTGTCGACGGATGGCGAACAGGTCGACATGCTGATCTCGATCGTCGATTTCATTCCGCGCGAGATCGATCCGCCCGGCCGGTGGTAGTCGCGGGCGCACAATTAGGCCGTGCACTGACGGCGTTTTCATGTCACGCTGATATCCGTTACCCCTCCCCTTATACACACGATCAGGATTCCCGGCGGCGCATGACCGCATTGGATTTAAATTCGGCCACACCACTGTTGCGGCAGGGATACGACTACTGGCTGGCCAAATGCGGCGACCGGCCGATGCCGGCGCGCGCCGATCTCGATCCGGCCGAGATCAAGCCGGTGCTGCCCAACCTGATCCTGATGGACGTACTGCGCGACACCAAGCCGGGCTGGCCGCTGGATTTCCGCTATCGCCTGATCGGCACCCGTGTCGATGCGATGATGAACGGGCGTTACACCGGTCTGTGCATGAGCGACCTGCCGCACCAGCAGCCCGGCAGCCGGATCTGGACCAGCCTGGAGACGGTGGCCGAACACTGCCGGCCGCAGATCAACCGCGTGCCCTATGTGGGCCAGCACAAGGACTTCATCACCGTGGTGGACATGGTGATGCCGCTGTCGGGCGATAGCCGGCAGGTGGACATGCTGTTCTGCATCGTCGAGTTCATCCCGCGCGAGCCGCTGTATTAAACCAGCGCCACGGTAACGGCGGCCCTGAGCGCCGGCACCACTTCGGCGGCGAACCAGGGCTGGCGCTTCTGCCAGCCGGTGTTGCGCCAGCTGGGATGCGGCAGCGGCAGGAAACCATCCGGCAGATAGCTGCGGAACTGCCGCACCGTTTCGGTCATCGTCTTCTGCCGCCGCACGCCGAGGTAATGCGCCTGCGCATACTTTCCGACCAGCAATGTGAGGCGAATGTCGGGCAACTGCGCGAGCAGCCGCGCATGCCACAGCGGCGCACATTCCGGCCGCGGCGGATTGTCGCCGCCGCGCGGATCGACGCCTGGATAGCAGAAACCCATCGGCATGATGGCGATACGGCGCGCGTCGTAGAAATCCTCGCGGTCCATATCGAGCCAGCCGCGCAGCACGTCGCCGCTGCGGTCGTTCCACGGCATGCCGGTCTCATGCACTTTGGTGCCCGGTGCCTGGCCGATGATCAGCACCCTGGCGCTGCGCTCCATGCGCACGACCGGGCGCGGGCCGCGCGGCAGGTGCGGCGCACAAAGCGTGCAGGCCCGAACCTCTTTCAGCAGCGCTTCGAAGCGGCTGCCCATGAAGGTCTTTAGAGTGTTGCCTGCGCGAGTCGCCCGCCGAGCCGGATCGGGCTGATGCGGGTGGCAAGCCCGGTGCGATCATCGGTTTCGACAAACACCGCGCAGAGCGTGCCTTCGCCATTGGCCGGCTCGAAACGGCCGCCGGGGATTTTCTTGGTGAAGCGGTTGAGCGGTTCGGCCTTGTCCATGCCGATCACCGAATTGTAGTCGCCGCACATGCCGGCATCGGTCTGATAGGCGGTACCCTTGGGCAGGATCTGCGCGTCCGCCGTGGGGATATGGCTGTGCGTGCCGCAGACCAGCGAGGCGCGGCCATCGCAGAAATGGCCCATCGCCATCTTCTCCGAGGTCGCCTCGCCATGGATATCGACGACAATCGCATCGACACCGCCACCGAGGCGGTATTTCGCCAACTCGCCATCCACCGCGGCGAAGGGATCATCCAGCGGGTCCATGAAGACGCGGCCCATCACCTGGATCACCAGCACCTTCTTGCCGCTCTGCAGCGTATAGACCGCGGCGCCCTTGCCGGGCGTGCCCTTGGGATAGTTCAGCGGGCGCAGCAGGCGCGGGTCGGAATTGATATAGCCGAGCGTCTCGCGCTGGTCCCAGGCATGGTTGCCCAGCACGATGACATCGATGCCGGCGCCATAGAATTCCTCGCAGATTTTCCCGGTGATGCCGAAACCGGCGGCGGCATTCTCGCCATTGACCAGCACGAAATCGAGGCCGAGCGAGGCGCGCAGCTCAGGGATACGCGACACCACCGCATCGCGGCCGGACCGGCCCACCACATCGCCGCAATACAGAAGCTTCATTGCCGTTTTATCTTTCGAACTTGAGCGCGCCGCGCTCGGTTACCGCCCAATCCAGCCTCTCATCATGTGCCGCATACGGCAGCTCTGCCACCTGCTGTACCGCGAAGGCATAGCCGACGGCCAGAGGCTTCTTATCCCCAGCCGCCAGCCCGGATGTCCTCAGGGCCTTGAGCGTGGCGTCATAATAGCCGCCGCCCATGCCGAGGCGGTGGCCGACGCTGTCGAAACCGACCAGCGGCACCAGCACAAGATCGGGCCGCAAAACCTCGGCATCCTCCTGTGGCGCGGGAATGCCATAGGCCCCGCCCGGCGGCGGATTGGCAAGATCGTCGCAGCGCCGGAATTCCAGCAATCGCGCACCCTTGCGCACCACCGGCAGTGCGATCTTCAGGCCCTGGCGCTGCAGCGCCAGCAACAGCGGCAGCGGATCGAGTTCATCGCCCATCGGCCAGTAACCGGCAACCACCTGGCCGGGCTGCAGCGCAACGGCGGCGATAAACCGCTCGGCCGCCAGCGAGGCGATGGCGGCGCCATTGGCAGCCGCGGCTTCGGCACGCCGGACCTTCAGGCGACTGCGCAGCGCGGCCTTGCGGGCCTCGAGATCGGGATCAGGGGTCAAGGTGGCTGGCTCTGGTGGAAGAAGTGGACGGGCCCACCATGGCCGTAAGTATGAACTAACCTCTGTGGCCTGGCGTACCAGGTGGGCGCCATATGACCGGAACCAGGGTTCCGGCAGAGACAGCTCCCGTAGAGATGAGCATTGGCCCCAGGGTTACGTAAACCCACGCACCGGGCAGCACCCGTCCACCACTCTATTTAGGTGCTCTCCAGCTTCGCGGCAATGTCTTCGAGCCGTTTTGCCAGTCCGACCAGCGCTTCGGTGCCGTCCGCGGTGGTTTTCTGCTCCTGCTGGAAGGCCGTAACCTCCTGACGCATAGCGGCAATATCGCGCTGGGCCTGTTCCAGATCATCGGCCAGGGTCAGCGCCGTCATCAGCATCAGCCGCGCTTCGCCAACCTGCCCGACCAGCGCCGCCAGCTCGCGCACACGGCCATCGAGGATTTGCGACAGGCGGCGGACCTGCTCTTCCTCGCCATCATCGCAACCGATCTCGTAGAGCCGGTTGTTGACGGTGACCTTCACCATAGACATTGCAGCCTCCGTCTCTGGTTCAAATCCGTTTCCCGCTCAAACCTGGGCCTGGCTGTCGAGCGCCTGCCGCAGCCGCGCCATCGTCGCCTCCAGCCGCGCCGCGATGCCCGACTGGAAGGCCTGCATCTCGGTCTGCGCCGCCTTCGCCGCTGCCAGTTCGGCCTTCAGGGCCGCCATATCGCCGCTGTTGTCGGCGACCACGACCGGTACCGCTGCAGGCGCCGCCAGTGCCATGCGCTTCAGCGCCTCCTGCGCATCCAGCGCCGCAGCGAGCTGTGTGCGCAGCATGTCGCGCTCGTCCTTCAGCGCGGCAATCTCTCCATCCCTTACTGCCAGATTTTGCTGGCTCTCCCACAACTCAAGCATGCCTTCGGCCGCTTTATCGCCATACTGCCTCCGGAGCATATCCGTCGCTGCGGTCCGCCCCAGCTCCACCTTACTCTCCACGATGGAGTAGTCCTCCAGATCGACGGCGGACGGAATAAGTCCGGCTTGAAGGGACTCGACCATTTCCTTCAACACGGCCATCTCGCTGTCGCGGCTGGCGATTATGGCGTCTTTTGTGGCCAGCGTTTGGCGTAGCGCCGCGTCGTCGGCGTCCAGTCGGGCATTGTCGTTTTGAATCTGCGCCAGCTCGGCCCGCAGGGCATCGACCAGCGCGGCGCGTTCGCGCAGCGGCCCGGCTTCCTCGCGCGCGGCCTGCAAATCCTCGCGCAGGGTCTTCACCTCGGCGGACAGCAGCCCGTGCTGCTCGGCCAGGCGGCGAAACGCCCCGGCGCGCTGGGCCAGCGCGGCATCCAGGCGGCGGATCGCCTGGTCCATGGCGGCAACGGCTGCGGCAATTCCGGTCTGCATGGGTCCTGTCAGAATGATGCCTTCTGGCGATTGGGGTTGGCGGGCGAAGTTGATATGGAAGATAAGCGCCGCGCCGGCCCCACGCAACCGAACCGCCCGATTCCCAGGCAGACCCCGCCATGCCCGACTCGTTTCCGATGATCGCCGATCCGTGGTTCTACGCCGCGGCCTTTCCCGCCGTATTGATTATCGGGCTCAGCAAGGGCGGCTTCGGTCCCGGCACCAGCCTGATCGCCTTGCCCCTGCTGGCCCTGGTGCTGCCACCGCTGCAGGCCGCCGCCATCATGCTGCCGGTGCTCTGTGCCATGGACCTGGCCGGCCTGTGGGGATTCCGCGGCAAATGGGACCGCCGCAACATGAAAATCATCATCCCCGGCGCGATGATCGGCATCGTCATCGGCACGCTGACCGCCGGCTATGTCAGCAATCGCGGCGTCGAGATCATCGTCGGCGCCGTAGCGGTGATCTTCGCCCTGCAGAAATGGCTGAAACCCGGCACCGCCGAACCGACGCAGCCCAACACGCTGAAAGGCGTGTTCTGGAGCGCCTGTTCCGGCTTCACCAGCTTCATCGCCCATGCCGGCGGCCCGCCCCTGCAGGTCTACCTGCTGCCGCAACGGCTCGACAAGACCACCTTTGTTGCCACCACCGTGGTGTTCTTCGCCTCGGTCAATTACGTGAAACTGATCCCCTACTGGTGGCTCGGCCAGTTCACACCCGGCAACCTGGCCACCGGCGCGGTGCTGGTGCCGGTGGCGGTCGGCGGCGTCTATCTGGGCATGTATCTGCATCACAAGCTGAGCGACGCGCTGTTCTACCGCATCGTTTACATCTTCGTGTTCCTGTGCGGGCTCAAGCTGCTCTACGACGGTTTCGACCTGAGCCTGTTTTAGGGTCCGGGCCCGGCGCTTTCCGGCTATTGCCGCCACCCTGTTGCTGAATGGGCGCCATATGCTCTAGCTTGGCGCCTGCAGGGGAAATGCCAGATGAGCACGATCTACGACCGCGATCTCGACAAGAACCGGGCCAATTTCGAGGCCCTGTCGCCCATGAGTTTCCTGCGCCGCACCGCCGACGTGTTTCCCGACCATCTGGCGGTGATCCACGGCAAGCTGCGCTACAGCTATCGCGAACTGTATGAGCGCTGCCGCCGGCTGGCCTCGGCGCTGGAAAAGCGCGGCATCACGCGCGGCGACACCGTGGCGATCATCGCGCCCAACACGCCGGCACATCTGGAGGCGCATTTCGGCATTCCCGCCACCGGCGCGGTGATCAATGCGATCAACACGCGCCTGGATGCCGCCGCCATCGCCTTCATCCTGGAACATGGCGAGGCCAAGATCCTGTTCACCGACCGCGAATACAGCGCGGTGGTGAAGCAGGCCGTGCATATCTCCGGCAACAAGCCGCTGGTGATCGATATCGACGACCATCTGTGCAGCACCGGCGAACTGTTCGGCGCGATGGAATACGAGGATTTCCTGAAAACCGGCGATCCCGACTGGGCCTGGCGCGGCGTGGCGGATGAATGGGATGCCATCTCGCTGGGCTATACCTCGGGCACCACCGGCAACCCCAAGGGCGTGGTGACACATCATCGCGGCGCCTATCTGAATGCCGTGGGCAATGCGGTGACCTGGAACCTGCCCAAGCATCCGCGCTATCTGTGGACGCTGCCGATGTTCCATTGCGATGGCTGGTGCTTCCCCTGGACGATCACCATGCTGGCGGGCGTGCATGTCTGCCTGCGCAAGGTCGACCCCGCCCTGGTGTTCGACAGCTTCCTCAATCACGGCGTGACGCATTTCTGCGGCGCGCCCACCGTGCTGACCATGCTGATCAACGCGCCCGACGATGTGCGGGCGAAACTTCAGCCCGGCGTGAAATGCATGACCGCGGGTGCGGCGCCGCCGGCCGCCGTGCTGGCCGCCATGGAAAAGATGGGCTTTGACGTGACGCATGTGTATGGCCTCACCGAGGTCTACGGCCCCGCCGTGGTCTGCGACTGGCATGCGGACTGGGATGCGCTGCCGCTGCCCGAGAAAGCGGCGGTGAAGGCGCGCCAGGGCGTGCGCTATCACGTGGAAGAAGACGTCACCGTGCTGAATCCCGAAACCATGGAACGCGTGCCGGAAGACGGCGAGACCATGGGCGAGATCATGTTCCGCGGCAATATCGTGATGAAGGGCTA
>NZ_CALRUC010000166.1:0-6577 GCF_943371255.1 Ferrovibrio terrae
TCGAACAGCTTGAGCATGCGGTTGCCCCAGGTGCTGTTTGACACAGTGACGTCGCGAACCCAGAGGTAATCGCGCGGCACGGCTTTCTGCAGGGCATCGACCAGCTTCTCGTAAGGCCCCAGGCCCTTGCGCAACTGTGCCTCGGCCTCGTTACGCGCGGCCTTGGCGTCCCCGGCGAAGCTGTCGGATACCTTCAGCTTCCCCTTCAGTCGCGCGACCAGTCCGGTCAGCGCCGGCTTGGCATCGGCAGCCAGGAACAGGTCGGCGGTATAACCGCGGCCATGGGCCTGTGGATCGGCATCGATCTGCAGCATCGGCTTGGGCAGTTTCAACGTGTATTTCAAAGTCTCGTTGCCGCGCAGGCGCGACCCCACCACCAGCAGTGCATCGCAACTGGCGTAGAAGCTTTCTACCGGCGGCGACAGATTGAAGGCGCCTAACGTGCGGGCGTCATCCTCGGGCAGCACGCCGCGACCCTGCACGCTGGTGACCACGGTGAAGCCCAGATCAGCCAGCGCCTTGATTTCATCGGCCGCATGACGGGCGCCGCCGCCGGCCCAGAGCAGCGGGCGCTTGGCCTTGGCCAGCAATTCAGCCATCGCATCGAGCGCCGCCGGATCGGGCTGGGCAATGCTGAGCGGCACCGGTGCAATATGCGCCGGCAGGTCGATCAGGGCTTCCTGCACATCAATCGGGATTTCCACGCTGACCGGACCGGTCGGGGCGGTCAGCGCGGCGCGCACGGCTTCCTGCAATACGCCGAGTGCGGTTTCTGGCGACCAGACGCGGAAAAAGGCCTTCGAGACCGCCTTCAGCATGGTCGGCTGATCGGTCGCTTCATGGATGTAGCTCCAGCGCTTGTCGAGATAGGCGCGCTCGATCTGGCCGGTCAGATGCAGTACCGGCGTGCCGGCAGTCTGCGCCTCCACCATGGCGCCCGCAGCATTGCCCGCCGCTGTGCCAGTACTGGTGATGGCAACACCAAGATGGCCGCGCACCCGGGCAAAAGCATCCGCCATGTTGACCGCGCCGGCTTCGCCACGGCTGGGCACGAAGCGGATCGTGTTGCGCCGGCCGAAAGCATCCAGGATCGGCATATTGTGGATCGAGATGACGCCAAAGGCGGTGTCGACGCCGCAGGATTCGAGGAAACGTGCAGCCAGTTCGCCGACGGTGATCTGCTCAGACATGAAGCGACTCTCTAATAGGGGTGACGGCGGGCTTGGCAGATTCGGCCGGAAGCGGCAGCGGCGCCCGCGGCGCCTCGCGGCGAATCCACTGGGTGATTTCGGCAGCAGCCTGCAGGATGGCGTCTTTCAGACCGCCATGCATGGCCTCGAGATCGACATAGGCATCGACTGCCGTGATATTGATGGCCGCCACGATGCGGCCGGCGCCATCGCGCACCGGTGCAGCCACCGAACTGACGCCGCGCTCGAAGAAAGACTGGCTGGTGGCATAACCGCGACTGCGATCTTCTGCCAGAATCACCTTGAGGTCGGCCAGCGTGGTTGGTGTCTGTTCGCTGAAACGCGGCAGACTGTCTTCGGGAAACAGGGCCTGCAGGGCAGCATCGTCATGCTCGACCAGCAGCATGCGCCCCATCACCGTGGCATGGATGGGAAAGCGGGTGCCGATATTCACCGTGCTGGAGATTGTGGTGCGAGCCGGATAGCGCGCGACATAGACGATTTCGCGGCCATCGGCGACCGCCATATGCGACGACAGGCCGGTTTCGTCCCGCAGGCGCTGCAGGATCGGTTGCGCTGCCTCAACGATATCGAGCGATGCGAGATACTCGAAGCCATGGCCAAGCACGGCCGGACCCAGCTTGAACTGTCGTTCATCGTCTTCGCGGCGCACGAAGCCCATGGCCTGCAGGGTATGCAGCAGACGGAACACCGTAGAGCGCGGCAGTTGCAGCTCCTGGGCAATATCGGGTGCACTCAGGCTCGGGCGCTGCCGCGAGAACAGGGCCAGCACCGCGAGGCCCTGGGCCAGAGCCGGCACGATATACTTGCCTTCGGGGATACGGTCAGTTCCGCTCATGATAGGCCTCCGCAAAAATCGGCGAGGATGGCAGTAAAACGCTCGGGCTTTTCCAGATAGAGCGCATGGCCGGCGGCCGGGATTACATTTACCGGCGCCTGCAGACGCAGGGCGGCGGCCTTGAGATTGGATGCCGGCGGCGTGATGACATCGGCATCGCCGTAGATGATCTGTACCGGCAGCGCGACCGGCAGCCGGGCGATATCGACCAGCGCATCGCCACCTGACAGCATGCGCGCGGCCTGGCCATAGCCCGGCATCTGTACCTGGGCCATCGCATCGATCACCGCCTGGCGCATCTCCACTGTCGCATCGGGGCCGAGCAGGCGCGGCCCGCGTTTTTCCGCCATCCCGCGCGCACCCAGGGTGACGATATCGTCAAGCCGGCTCTGCAGTAGACGGCTACGCTCATCCGGGGCCATCTTGGCATGACCAGTGGCAATGCTGCTGAGTGTCAACGACAGTAACCGGTCCGCATGCAGGAGAGCGAAACGGGCTGCCATCAGGGTGCCCAGCGAATGGCCGACGAGATGGCAGCGGCTGATTCCGAGTGAATCAAGGAAAGCCAGCAGGGCCGCGGCATAATCGCCAGCATCGGGCGTGTCCGACTTGAGCGGCGTCGACTCGGCATAGCCCGGTGCATCCCAGGCAATGACTCGAAAGCGATCCGCCAATCCGGCAAGCTGATGCCGCCAGGACTTTGATGCCGAGCCGATGCCATGCAGCAGGACAATCGGCGTCCCGCGCCCGGCTTCCTGATAGGAAATCCGGGCGTCTCCAAGAACCGCGATGCGCGGATCAGTTGAAGACAAAGCCGCCATTGACGGGCAGGAGCTGGCCGGTGACGAAGCCGGCGCCGTCGCTCAGCAGATAGACGACGGCACCCACAACATCCTCAGGCATTTGCGGCCGCGCCATGGCGCGGCCCTCTACATAGAGGCGCTTGCGCTCCTCCGGCACATATTCGGTGGCTTCCACCAGCACCAAGCCGGGCGCGATGGCATTCACGGCAATGCGGTCCGGACCCAGCTCACGGGCGAGCGAGCGGGTCATACTGATGATCGCACCCTTGCTGGAGACGTAATGCAGCAGTTTCGGCGCTCCCCAGAGCGCGGTATCGGAAGCGAGATTCACGATGCGGCCACCGGCCTTCGAGTTGCGCAGCAGCGGCGCCAGTGCCTTCACCATCAGCCAGGTGCCGCGCACATTGACCGTCATCACCCGATCCCAGGTGGCAATATCAATTTCCTCGAAGGTCTTGCCACCGATGCCGGTGGCAATCGCTGCATTGTTAACGAGGCCATCGATGTGACCATAGCGGCGGCCAAGCTCGGCCCCGAAGGCCTCCACGGAGGCCGGATCGCCCAGATCGACGGCTAAGAAGACGGCATCGGCGCCGGCCTTCTGCAGGTCGGCCACTGCCGCTGTCCCCCAGTCGGTATTGATATCGGCGACGACGACCGTGGCTGCACCGGCGACGGCGCAGGCATCGGCAAATGCCTTGCCCAGCCCGCGCCCGGCGCCAGTCACCACCACGATTCGATTCTTCAAGGTCATCGCCGCCTGCTCGCTTACTCGGCCGCCGAGGAGGTCTTGGCCGCTTCGGCTGCAGCTGCAATTTCACGACGGCGTTTGCGCAGTTCCATCAGCGGATGGCCTTCCGGATAATCCGGAACATTCGGCTTGGACACACCCAGCATGACACACATCAGGGCCTCTTCCTGGCCTTCATTGCGCAGGCCGCGGAAGACACCCGGCGGCACCGACACCACATCACGATCCTTCAGGACGGTATCGAAGGTCTCGCCTTCCAGCTCGAAGAACAGCCGCAGTTTCTGCGCCTTGAGCACGAAGAACACCTCTTCGGCATCATAATGCACATGCAGGGGGCCTTCGCAGCCCGCCGGCAGGATCATGGTCGAAAAGGTGAAATGCTCGGACGGAATGCTGTTGCTGTCGGTGGCAACGCCGGTGGCACCGGTGCCGATATAGCGGCACTGGGCGCGGCGGTATTTCGGGTCGAAGTCAGCCTGGAATTTCAGCGCATTCCAGTCATAGGTGCGCGTCTCATACCGGGCAATGCGGGACTCGATCCATTGCTGCAACGACTTTTCCTTGGGCTTTTCCCAGGTCGGGAACCAGTCCTTGGCGAATTGGGCGATCTTCTCGGCTACGCTCATAGCATCCTCCTTCAGGAAGCTCCGGATACTTCAGGTTCGATCAGGCCACGCCAGCAGCACGCGGCGCTTCACCGGCGACGGTCTTGGCAGCATTCAGCGCCTGCACCTGGTCGCGGGCAGCTTTCAGCAGCACCGTGCGCACACGCCCAAGGCCGGCATCATGCTGGTACAGGAATTCATGCTCGCGCGCCTGCGGCGCCATGTCTTCCAGCACCACGCGATCCTGCTCCAGCACAGCCCAGTGCAGGCCTTCGAGCCGGGCGCGATAGAGGAATTTCCAGGTATCACGCTGCCAGCCTTTCGGGATTTTACGGATGCGCCAGAAGAATACGCGGCAATGATCCTCATCGACCGGCGCCACCATGCCGACGATAGTGAAAGCGCCGCCGGGACCGGCCTGCTTGCCATAGGGAATTTCCAGGCGCAGCCAGAGCGCATCGGTGACGCCGAATTCAGTCCAGTCGAAATTCACGCCGCGCTGCCCAGACTTCTCGAAAACAAAGCCGGTATCGGTCTTGCGCAGTTTCATTTCGGCATGCTTGTCGCCTTCGGCCATCGAATGGGACTGCGCATGAAGATAGGCGCCATGCATCGGGTCCATCACATTGTCGATGGCATAGCGGTAATTGCACTTCCAGTGCGCGGTGCACAGGATGGCTTCGTAGTCTTCGGAAACCAGTTCCTCTGGCAGAACCAGGAGCGCAGGATCTGCATGCAGGGCATCACCGAACCACACGAAGATGGCGCCGGCCTTCTCCTGCACATGGTAGCTGCGCACGCAGCGCTTGCCTTCCATCGGCGCATTGGCCTGGGCTGGCACGCGGGCCACCACGCCATCGCCCTTCACTTCCACGCCGTGATACCAACAGGCCACGCGGTCGCCCAGAGCCCAACCCAGCGACAGTCGTGCCCCGCGATGCGGGCAGCGATCTTCCAGGGCGCGCACGGCACCATCGGCATCGCGCCACAGCACAATATTCTCAGACAGGCGCGTCAGTCCCACCGGCTTGTCGCGCACCATCCAGCTGGGTGCAACCGGATACCAGAAATTGCGCAAACCCCGGTTGAGCAGGGTTTCAACTTCTTGCATTTCGCTGGCAGTGGCCATGGAGCGGCTCCTCTCAGACCGCCGTGCGCGAACGCGCCGGCAGATAATGCAACACACGATTCTCGATCAAAACGACGATGGCATAGAGCACGATGCCGATCAGGGTCAGCAGGATAATCGCCACAAACACCATGGCGGTATTGCCGGCCCCTTCGCCGAAAGTGAGCAGATAACCCAGGCCGGTGTTGCCGCCCACCAGTTCGCCCACCACCACGCCGATCACGGCCAGCGTGGCAGCGATGCGCAGGCCGGCAAATAGCGGCGGCAAGGCCGCCGGAAACTCGATCTTCCAGAACACCTGAAAACGGTTGGCCGTGAACGATTTGGCCAGCCGCACGATATCGGGATCGATGGCGCGGACGGCGCCCAGCACATTGATCATCACCGGAAAAAAGACAATCAGGATGCAGACCAGAATCTTCGGATAGACGGTGTAGCCGAACCAGATGATGAACAGTGGCGCGAAGGCTACCTTCGGTGCGATCTGCAGTGCCAGGATATAAGGCGAGAGCACGAATTCTGTCGTCGGCGACATGCCAAGCACAAAGCCGGCGAAGATACCGAGCAGCGCACCCAGTAGAAAACCGACCGCCACCTGCATCGCCGTGATGCCGGTGTGGAAGATCAGTTTGTCCTTGGCCAGCATGCGCAGGAACTCGTCCCAGACCAGACTGGCCGGCGGGATGATGAAATGCGGAATGCCGAACCAGCCCGGCGCCCATTGCCAGACCGCGACGAAAACGACGAACAGCAGGAAGCTGCCGGCCATCATGCGGCGCAGGTGGGGTTGGGTGAGGACCGTTTGCATTCTTACATCACTCCCGCCGGCCGAGGCCGATTACTGGACGAACTGGTTGGTGTAGAGATCCTTGACCGGAGTCTTGTCGCGGATCACGCCTTCCTTGACATAGAAGTCCTGCAGCGCCGTCAGGCGGCTTTCATCCACCGCACCAAGCTTGGCCTGTCCCGGATAGACATACTGGTTGTAGAGCTTGAAGGACGCGACGATGAACGGCACGTTGCCGCTATGCTCGGGCACGGCCTTGACGTAATCGGCGGCGGCGCCTTCCGGATTATCCATGATGTCCTTCATGCCCTTCAGCGTGGCGCGGACCAGCTTCTGGATCAGTTGCGGATTCTTCTGGATCACGTCATCGGCCGCCACGATGGCCTGCGCCATGCTCTTGAAATGCGCATCCGACGGAATGACCTCGATATTCATCTTGGCCGCCATCGCCTG
>NZ_CALRUC010000167.1:0-6406 GCF_943371255.1 Ferrovibrio terrae
TTCACCTTCTTCAGCCATGGCAGGCGGCCGTAGAGCACTTCGCTGGTCAGGATGGCGATGAAGATCATGCCCTGCAGCACCAGCACGGTGGCATCGGGCAGGCCCAGCCGGCGCTGCAGCAGGCCGCCGCTGGCGCCGATGCCGCCCAGCAGGATGGCGACTGGGATGATGGCGAGCGGATTATGCCGCGCCAGGAAGGCGACGAGAATTCCGGTATAGCCGTAGCCGACGACCAGCGATGCATTCGCCTTGCCATGCACGGCCGCCACTTCGACCATGCCGGCGAGACCGGCCGCTGCGCCGGCGAGGCCGCAGGCGACCAGAACGAGCTTGCCAACCGGAAGACCGACCATGCGCGCCGCCTTCACATTGCCGCCTGCCACCCGCATGCCGAAGCCGAAGGTGGTACGGTAGATCAGGATATAGGCCAGCAGGCAGGCGATGATGCCATAGGCGAGGCCCCAGTGGATGTCGGTGCCCGGAATGGTGCTGAGCATATTGGCATCGCCGATATGCGGAGTGGAGGGTTTGTTCAGGCTGGCCGGATCGCGCAGCAGGCCTTCGACGAGATGGTTGAACACGGCAATGGCGATATAGACCAGCAGCAGGCTGGCAATGGTTTCATTGACGCCGCGCCAGTGCCGCAATCCGCCGGCCAGTGCAATCCAGGCGGCCCCGGCCATCATCGCAGCGATCGCCATGGCCAGTTGCACCACCAGCGGCGCCGCATCGGGCAAGGCCTGGCTGATCGCGGCCGCGGCAAGACCGCCGATCACCAGCGCACCTTCGCCGCCAATCACCACCATGCCAAGCTGGGCGGGCAGGGCGCAGCACAGGGCGGTGAGGATCAGCGGTGCGGCGCGCGTCAGCGTGTTCTGCCAGGAGAACCATGAGCCGAAAGCGCCGGCATACATCAGGTTATACGTCTCAAACGGATTGACGCCGGCAAGGCTGACAAAGATGCCGAACACCACAAGGGCGCCGAGCACCGCAAGCAGCGGCACGGCGACGGCCTCGGCACCGCTGCGCAGGATGTCCTGCCAGCGGGCCGTGCCGTCGTCGAGTTTGACCGGGCTCGCCTCCACGTGGATGGCGGCTCAGGCGAGGGCGCCGAGCACGCCTTCAACCAGATAGTTCATCTTCTCCAGTTCGATATCGGTCTGGCCGCGTTCGGTGCCGGTACCAATCACGGTATTGCCCTTGTTGTCCTTGATCGGACCCTTGAAGATCACGTAACTGCCGGCGGTCAGCTTGGCCTTGATGTCATCGGCATGCTTACGTGCCTTCTCCTGCACCAGCGCGCCATAGGCCGAGGTCTTGACCACGCCTTCCTTGAGGCCGCCGCGGACCAGGTTCGGCAACTTCTCGCCGCCCTGCACCGATTTGGCCAGCTTGGGATACAGCGCTTCCCAGTTCCATTCGGCGCCGGTGAGATAGCCTTTCGGCGCCAGCTTGGACTGGTCGACGTGATAGCCGCAGACCATGATGCCGCGCTTCTCGGCGGTTTCGGCGATCACCTTCGGGCTGTCGACATGGCAGGTGACAACATCGACTCCCTGGTTGATCAGGCCGTTGGTGGCTTCGGCTTCCTTTACTGGCATCGACCAGTCGCCGGTGAAGATCACCTGCGTGGTGACATTCGGATTGGCCAGCTTGGCGCCGAGCGTGAAGGCGTTGATGTTGCGCAGCACCTGCGGGATCGGCTTGGCGGCGATGAAGCCGAGCTTGCCGGTCTTGCTGGTGTAGCCGGCGACGATGCCGCTGAGATACTGGGCTTCGTCGATATAGCCGAAATAGCTGCCGGCATTGGCCGGATCCTTGTCGGACCACAGGCCACCGCAATGAAGGAAGCGGACCTTCTCGTATTTCTTGGCCAGCTTGATCATATGCGGGTTGTAGTAGCCGAACGATGTGGGGAAGACCAAGGCGGCACCGTCGAGGTTGATCATTGACTCCATGGTCTTCTCGACCGCGACGGTCTCGGGCACATTTTCTTCTTCCAGCACCTTGAAGCCGCCGAGCTTCTTCAGTGCGGCGGCACCCTGGGCATGGGCCTGGTTGTAGCCGAAGTCATCGCGCGGCCCGACATAGATGAAGCCGATGGCGACATCCTTGGCATGGGCGGCGCTGAACGGCAGACCCGAGGCCAGGCTGGCGGCACCGAGGGCGGCGCTTCCCTGCAGCAAGCTGCGGCGGCTGAGTTTGAATCCTGACGTCATGACATTCCCCCTGTCCCGTTGGCTGAAGTGGTCTTCGCCTTATACGGGCAGCAAGAGTCGTGCCGCAATTTAGGCGGAATTAAAAAAGACAATTAAATCAATATATTATGATGAATTTCGAGAGCTGTATTAATTTGATCGCGAGTGAAGTTGAGTAATTTTTAATCAATATTTTGTGATTGTATGCACCTTTTCTATCCGCCCTCGATCCTACCCGTTGTCGCAGGCGCCGCCCCGGCCGACAATCTTTGTACCGACTCTATACCGCCTGCCCGGCCTGGCGTATGAGCAGCGCCGGGCCTTGTCGTTTCCCCCTTGTCCGAGACTGAAATCATGATCCTAGGCATTCCCTATACCGAGCTGGCCTGGCTGGCAGTGGCATTGCTCGCCGCGGGCGCCGTGACGGGCATTCTGGCCGGCGTGTTTGGCGTCGGCGGCGGCGCGGTCATCGTGCCGGTGCTGTATGAGCTGTTCACCCTGCTGGCAGTGCCGGAAGAGGTGCGCATGCCATTGTGTGTCGGGACGTCGCTGGCGGTGATCATTCCCACCTCGATCCGTTCGTTCAATGCCCATCGACGCAAGGGCATGGTCGACATGTCGATCGTGAAAATCTGGGCGGTTCCGGTGGTGATCGGCGTTCTGGTCGGCGGCGTGATCGCCCGTTATGCGCCGGCGGATGTGTTCAAGGCCGTATTCGTGGTGGTGGCCGGCCTGTCGGCCTTCCGCCTGCTGCTGGGCAAGGACAGCTGGAAGCTGGCCGAAGATATCCCCGGGCCGCTTGGCATGCGGGCTTTCGGTATCGTGATCGGCGTGCTGTCTGCCCTGATGGGCATTGGCGGCGGGCAGTTGTCCAGCCTGTTCATGACCTTCTACGGCCGGCCGATCCATCAGGCCGTGGCGACGTCTTCGGGGCTGGGGGTCATCATCTCGGTGCCCGGTGCGATCAGTTTCATTTACGCCGGCTGGCCGCGGGCCGCCGAATTCCCCGATGTGGCTGCGCTGCAGCCGCCATTGGCACTCGGCTATGTCTCGCTGATCGGCTTCATCCTGTTTGTGCCGACCAGCATCTGGACGGCGCCGATCGGTGCCAGGCTGGCGCATACATTGCCGAAGCGGAAGCTGGAGGTGCTGTTCGGCCTGTTCCTCACAGTGGTCTGCGCGCGGTTCGTTCTGAGCTTCTTCTGAGGCAGTGGTGTGCCATCCGGGTCAATGACGCAGGGGCAGGGCGGGGCAAAATATCCCCGCTGCCCCTGTACGAACCGCCCGTAATGCGCGTATCTCTGTGAGAGAAATTCAGTTGGGGGCTGGTGCGGGCATGCGGCTCGTCCTGAGTGACAAGCGTCTGCTGGTGGCGACGGTGACGGCGCTGCTGGTGATCGGTTTTCTGGCCACATCGCTGGCGAGCTATTTCGTCTCGCGCCAGTCCTTGCGCGATGCCGTCGTGCAGACGGAACTGCCACTCACCTCGGACAACATTTATTCCGAAATCCAGAAAGACCTGGTGCAGCCGATCGTCATTTCCTCGGTGATGGCGACCGATACATTTCTGCGCGACTGGGTGCTGGACGGAGAACATGAATCCGATCGCATAACGCAGTATCTGCGCGAGATCAAAGGGCGCTATGGTGCCGTCACCAGTTTCTTCGTTTCCGAAACATCGCGCATCTACTATCACGCCGATGGAATCCTGAAACGCGTCGATGAAAAAGAGCCGCGCGACGAATGGTATTTTCGCGTGCGCGAGATGACGCTGCCTTACGAGATCAATGTCGATCCTGATCTTGCCAATCAGGATACGATGACGATCTTCATCAATTATCGCGTGATGGATTACAGCGGAAACCTGATTGGTGTTGCCGGCATCGGCCTCACGGTCAACGCGGTACGGACGCTGATTGACGATTACCAGAGCCGCTTCGGTCGCACGGTTTATTTTGCTGACCAAGAGGGCCGCATCGTTCTGGTCGGCGCAGATAATTCTGTTCCCGAAAATGAGGTTTCGCAGCGTGGCACGCTTGCCGCGCTGAAGCCGGAATGGTCGCGTCGACTGACGCGGAACTTTGAATATGATTATCGCGGCAGTGCGCGCTTCCTCAACGTCCGTTTCATTTCCGAACTCGGCTGGTATCTGCTGGTCGAGAAGGAAGCGGACAGCGATCTCGCGCAGATCAGGCGCGCGCTCTATATCAATCTGATCATCTGCTTCGTGATCACGGCTCTGGTGCTGCTGGCGACCTGGCTTACCATCAACCGCTTCCAGCGCAGGCTGGAAGCAATGGCGATGACCGACAAGCTGACGGGACTGGCGAGCCGCCATGCTTACGATATTCTGGTCGACCAGGCGATGCGCGATGCGCGCCGTCTGAACCATCCGCTGTCGGTGGTGATGGTGGATGTCGATCGTTTCAAGACGATCAATGACAATATGGGGCATCTGGCAGGCGATCGCGTGCTGGTCGGCATCGCCAATGCGATTCGTGCCAGTTTGCGATCATCCGATCTGATCTGCCGCTGGGGCGGGGATGAGTTTCTCGTAGCGCTGCGTAACTGCGATCTGTTCAATGCCGAGCGCCTGGCCGAGACGATCAGGCAGACGGTTGAGGGCGCAGCCTTCAGTTTCAACGGTCACGCAATTTCCGCCACCGTCAGCGTGGGTGTTGCCATTCTGCGCAGCGATGATGATGCCGCCGGTTTCATCGGCCGTGCCGATGCTGCGCTGTATTCTGCAAAACAGGATGGCCGTAATATCGTGCGCTCCGATACGCTGATGCAGGCCGCGGACTGAACCGCAGCCGCCACCGGAGGCGGTGCAATTGTCAGTGGCAGCGCCTGGATGCTTGTGCCGGGGAAGGGGCCTCGGTAGGTTTGTGAATCGTCGGTGAGAATCCGACGTGAATCGCTTGGGGGGATCGAATGCGTGAGTCAGGTCGAGTTCTCATCACCGGTGGCGCAGGTTTTCTGGGCTCGCACCTGTGTGAACGGCTGATCAAGGACGGCATGGACGTCCTGTGTGTCGACAATTACTTCACCGGACGCCGTACCAATGTCGAAGCGCTGCTCAAGCATCCGAGCTTTGAGATCATGCGGCACGACGTGACATTCCCGCTCTATGTCGAAGTCGACCAGATCTACAATCTCGCCTGTCCGGCCTCGCCGATCCACTACCAGCATGATCCGGTGCAGACGACAAAGACCAGCGTGCATGGCGCGATCAACATGCTGGGCCTGGCCAAGCGTGTGCGTGCAACGATTTTCCAGGCATCAACGTCGGAAGTCTATGGCGACCCCCAGGTTCACCCGCAAACCGAGGAATACTGGGGTCACGTCAACCCGATCGGCCTGCGCTCCTGCTACGACGAAGGCAAGCGCTGCGCCGAAACGCTGTTTTTCGATTATCACCGCCAGCACAAGCTGAAGATCAAGGTCGGGCGCATCTTCAACACCTACGGCCCGCGCATGCATCCCAACGATGGCCGCGTGGTCTCGAACTTCATCGTGCAGGCGCTGCAGGGCAAGGACATCACCATTTACGGGAAAGGCACGCAGACCCGTTCATTCTGCTATGTCAGCGACCTGATCGAGGCTTTTGTGCGCCTGATGGCGAGCGGACCCGAGGTGACGGGGCCGATCAACCTGGGCAATCCGGTGGAATTCACGATGATCGAGCTGGCCGAAGCCGTATTGCGGCTGACGGGCTCGTCATCGAAGCTGATTTTCCAGCCTTTGCCCTCGGATGACCCGAAACAGCGCCAGCCGGACATCAGCAAGGCCAAGCAGGCCCTCGGCTGGGAGCCAAAAGTTAAGCTGGAAGACGGTCTCAAGGAGACCATCGCCTATTTTCGCTCCGTTATTTGAGCTGCCCGGGCGCAATTCTGACGAATTCTTGCAGTAATTGTTAGGTTTATTTGCCTATTTCCTGCATACAACGGGCAGCTTTCAGTTGTGTATCTGTCTCACGACCCGATTCGATGAATGCCACGTTTGAATTGATTATATATTTGAAATATAAGGAAAAATTAGACTTCACCGAAGACAGGTATTCTTTCTCAATGTCTTTTCTATTCGTAATCCGCCGTTTTCCTCCTGTCTCTCACTACGTTTGCATGACAGGTTTTTAAAACTAACGCGTGCAAATTCCTGCTTGCGTTAACCATCAAAATCAAATAGCTCTATTCATCGCGTACAGA
>NZ_CALRUC010000168.1:0-6288 GCF_943371255.1 Ferrovibrio terrae
AAGAAAGCCGCGGCAGCGTAAGCGACGTGGCAAAGAAGAAACTCGCCGAAGGCCTGCCGTCCAAACAGGACATCCTGAAATACATTGCCGACAATCCCGGCATGGTGGGCAAGCGCGAGATCGCCAAGGCCTTTGGTGTCGGCCCGGAGCTGCGCGTGCAGCTGAAAGGCCTGCTGCGCGAGCTGAAGGCCGAGGGCGATATCAACCAGGGCCATGGCAAGCGCATGGCACCGAAGGATAGCCTGCCGGAAGTCACCCTGGTCGATCTGGTCAAGCTCGACCGCGACGGCGACCTGATGGGGCGTCCGGTGGAATGGACCGGTGAAGGCGAAGCTCCGCGCATCATCTTCGAGACCGGCGGCAAGGCGCGTCGGCGCGAAATGTCCGATGTCGGCGTCGGTGACCGCGTGCTGGCGCGGGTGACGCGGGCCGGCCGCAGCCGCTATGTCGGCCGCGTCATCAAGCGGCTGGAAAAAGACGAACAGCCGGTACTGGGTGTCTTCACCCTCACCGAAGACGGCGAAGGCCGCCTGCAGCCGACCGACAAGAAGGTGCGCCACGAATACGTGATCGCCACCGAGCACCGCAACAATGCCAAGCCCGGCGAGATCGTGGTGGCGCAGCCGATGCAGGGCCGCCGCTTCGGCCTCAAGACCGCCAAGGTGATCGAGGTGATCGGCAGCAGCACCGATCCCAGGGCGCTCAGCCTGATCCCGATCTTCAGTTTAGGCATCCCGACCAAATTCTCCGAGGCCGCACTCCACGATGCGGAAAAGGCCAAGCCGGTTCATCTCGGCCAGCGTGAAGACCTGCGCCCCATCCCGCTGATCACCATCGACCCCGAAGATGCACGCGACCATGACGACGCCGTGTTTGCCGAGCCCGATGATGATCCGAACAATCCCGGCGGCTGGCATGCCATCGTCGCCATCGCCGATGTGGCGCATTACGTGACGCCGGGCGGCGCGCTGGATCACGATGCGCGCCAGCGCGGCAACTCCACCTATTTCCCCGACCGCGTCGTGCCGATGCTGCCCGAAGCGCTGTCGGCCGATCTGTGCTCGCTGGTCGAACACAAGGACCGCGCCTGTCTGGCCGTGCATCTGTGGTTCGATGCCAGCGGCAACAAGCGACGGCATAAATTCGTGCGCGGCCTGATGCGCTGCGCGGCGGGCCTGAATTACCGCCAGGTGCAGGCCGCCATCGATGGCATGCCCGACGACGCCGCGCAGCCCTTCCTCGAACCGGTGCTGAAGCCGCTCTATGCCTGCCACGCCGCCGTGAACAAGGCCCGCGAGGCACGCCAGCCGCTGGCGATCAATGCGCCCGAACGCCGCGTCGTCATGGGCAAGAACGGTCATATCGCTGCCATCAAGCCGCGCGATCATATGCTGAGCCATCAGGTGATCGAGGATTTCATGATCATGGCCAATGTGGCGGCGGCCGAGGAGCTGGAAAAGCGCAAGCAGCCCTGCATGTATCGCGTGCATGAGCAGCCGTCGGACGAGAAAATCGACTCTTTGCGCAAATTCCTCAACACGCTGGATTACAAGCTGGCCAAGGGCCAGGGCCTGCGGCCGATGCATTTCAACGCGATCCTGGAAGCCGCCAAGGGCAGCGAGCATGAACGCCTGATCAACGAGGTGGTGCTGCGCAGCCAGATGCAGGCCATTTACTCGCCCGACAACAAGGGCCATTTCGGTCTCAACCTGCAGAAATACGCGCATTTTACCTCGCCGATCCGCCGCTATGCCGACGTGCTGGTGCATCGCGCGCTGATCCGCGGCCTCGGCCTGGGCGATGACGGCCTGCCGCCGGCCGACGATGCCGATTTCGAGAATATCGCCGAACATATCTCGCAGACCGAACGCCGCTCGATGCAGGCCGAACGCGATGCGATGGATCGTTTCGTCGCCGCCTTCATGTCCGAGCATGTCGGCGCGCAGTTCGACGGCCGCATCACCGGCGTCACCCGCTTCGGCCTGTTCGTCGAACTGAACGAGACCGGCGCCGACGGCTTCGTGCCGATCTCCACCCTGGGCGATGATTTCTACGAGCATGACGAGGCGCATCGCGCCCTGGTCGGCAAGCGCAGCCACAAGCGCTTCCGGCTGGGCGATGGCGTCACCGTGCGGCTGGCCGAGGCCACACCGGTGACCGGCGGCCTGCGCTTCGAGATCATGGGCGGCGATGGCGCCAGCACCAACACGCGACGCGGCGGTACCGGTGGCAAACCCACCATCAAGAAACCGACCAATCGCGCCCCATGGTCGAAGCACCGCAGCAAGAAGCGGAAATGAAACCCACGCTCTTTGCTAAACTTGGCCTGACACTGGCTCTCATGCTGGCGGCAGGCCCCGCCTTCTCATTCGACCTGCAGGGCCATCGCGGCGCCCGCGGCCTGGCGCCGGAAAACACCCTGCCCGCCTTCGCCACCGCGCTGACGCTCGGCGTCACCACGCTCGAATTCGACGTCAATCTGAGCCGCGACGGCAAGCTGGTGGTCGGGCATGACCCGGTGCTGCTGCCGCATCTGGCGCGTCTGGACGGCAAGTGGATCACCTCGCCCGGCCCCGCGATCTGGCACAGCACGCTGGATGACGTGCTGCGCTACGATGTCGGCCGCCTCGATCCGGCCAGCCGCTACGGCCAGACCTATCCCGAGCAGAAGCCGGTGGATGGCACTCGCATGCCGCTGCTGGAGCAGGTCTTCGCGCTGGCGGCGAAAAGCGGCAATGCGGATATGCGCTTCAACATCGAGACCAAGCTGAGCCCGCTGAAGCCCGACGAGAGCGCACCGCCGGAACAGTTTGCCCGGGCGCTGGTACAGGCGATCCGCCAGGCCGGGCTGGTCCATCGCAGCAGGATCCAGTCCTTCGACTGGCGCACCCTGCGCGAAGCGGCACAGCAGGCACCGGAGATTGCGCGCGTGCATCTCACCATCGAAGGCACCACCAGCGACAATGTGCAGCGCGGCCAGCCGGGTGCCAGTCCGTGGCTCGGCGGGCTGGATGCCGATGATTTCACCTCGACGCCGGCGTTGGTGAAGGCCGCCGGCGGCCAGGTCTGGTCGCCCTTCTGGCGCAATGTCACCCCGGCCCTGGTAGCCGAGGCGCAGCAGCTTGGCCTGCAGGTGATCCCCTGGACGGTGAATGATCCCGCCGAGATGGAGCGTCAGATCGCCATGAAGGTGGATGGCCTGATCTCGGACTATCCCGATCGCCTGCGCGCCGTGATGCAGGCCCGGGGCATGGCGCTGCCCCGGCCGTCGCCGGTGGTGCCATAAAACTGCCGTATCCCGCTGACACTGTGGTTGTGCGGCAAAATCGCCGCGGACCGGTTTCAGGGCTTCCCAGGCCCCGCTTACGGGGCTAAAAGGGCGCCGCGCTGCACCGCCGGGACAGCGCCGGAACACCAGGGACGGCCAGCATGATTACTGCCTACCTGCCGCATGGCGGCCAGCTGCAACGTATCGAGCTTACCCCTGACTCGACCCTGCCCGAAGGTGTCGTGTGGATTGATCTGCTCGAACCGAGCCAGGCCGAGGCCAAGGCCGTCGAACGCCTGCTCGGCATCGAAGTCCCGACCCATGAAGAGATGCAGGAGATCGAGATCTCCAGCCGCCTGTATCGCGAAGGCGATGCCAGCTTCATGACGGCCAACATCCTCTATCACGCCGAAACGCCGCAGCCGCAGACCACGGCCGTCACCTTCATGCGCACGCCGCGCGCCACCGTGACCCTGCGCTATGCCGATCCGCAATCCTTCCGCCAGTTCGTCGCCCGCGCCCAGCGCCAGCCGGCCCTGCTGGTCTCGCCCGATGCAGCGCTCTGCGGCATCCTCGATGCGGTGATCGACCGCGCCGCCGACGTACTGGAAATCGGCAGCAAGGATCTCGACACCATCTCGCGCGACATCTTCGGCTATGACCGCAAGCCCGATGAAGTCCCCGATGACGAATCCGACCTGGAAGCGGTGGTGCGCAAGCTGGGCCATATCGAGGATCTGAACTCGCGCATCCGCGACAGCCTGCTGTCGCTGACCCGCCTGATCGCCTTCCTGACGCTGACCATGGCCGAGCAGCGCGGCACCAAGGAAAGCCGCACCTGGCTGAAGACGCTGGCGCGCGACGTGCAGTCGCTGAACGAACAGGCCGCCTTCCTCGCGCATAAGGGCAACTTCCTGCTCGATGCCACGCTGGGCCTGATCAACATCCAGCAGACCAAGATCATCAAGATCTTCTCGGTGGCCGCCACGGTGTTCCTGCCGCCGACCCTGATCGCCAGCATCTACGGCATGAACTTCCAGCATATGCCGGAGCTGAACTGGAACTTCGGCTATCCGATGGCCATCGTGCTGATGATCGCCTCGGCCGTGCTGCCCTACTGGTGGTTCAAGCGTAAGGGCTGGTTGTGACGCGTCTCCCCCCGGCGCTCGACGATCTGGTTGAGCGGCCCACCGGGGAGGCCATGTGGCGCGGCTGGCGCCAGCGTTGCCCGCGCTGCGGCAGCGGGCGCATGTATGGCCGCTATCTCAAGGTCGAGCCGACATGCGCGCAGTGCGGACTCGCAATGGCCGGCCATCGCGCCGACGATGCGCCGCCCTATTTCACCATCCTGATCGTCGCCCATATCATCGTGCCGCTGATGCTGATGTTCGAGCAGCGCCTGCAGCCGCCGGAATGGCAGCATATGGCGCTGTGGCCGCCGCTCACCGTGTTGCTCTGCCTATGGCTGCTGCCACGCATCAAGGGCGTTCTCATTGGCCTGCAATGGGCCCGACGCATGCACGGCTTCGGCAGCGAGCCGCATTAGGCGCATTTGTCCTATACTGGGCCGATGGGAAACGCCGAATCGCCCCCTGCCAAAAAGCCGCCCCAGCCGATCCGTGACGCCGCCACGCTGGTGCTCTGGCGCCGGCGCGCGGGCAAGCTGGAAGTGCTGATGGGCGAACGCCATGGCGCCAGCGCCTTCATGCCGAACCGCTATGTGTTTCCCGGCGGCCGCCTCGATCTCAACGATTACCGCATCCGCCCTGCTGCGCCGCTTTATCCGGTGAGCGTGACGCGGCTCGGCCGCTGCAAGGGCACCGGGCCGCGCAAGGGCCTGGCGCTGGCGCTGGCGGCGATCCGCGAGACCTTCGAGGAAAGCGGCCTGCGCATCGCCGGACCGGCCATGCCGGCGGCAAAGCCCGCCCCGCCGGGCTGGCGCACATTCTGCACCGGCGGCCTGGCCCCCGATCCCTCGGCGCTGCTCTACATCTGCCGTGCCATCACCCCGCCGGGCCGGCCGCGCCGCTTCGATGCGCGATTCTTTGCCGCGCCGGCCGAGGTGGCGGCCGGCGAGCTGGTGCCCTCGGCCGAGCTGGACAAGCTGAGCTGGGTGACTCAGGCCGATACCGAGGGCCTGCCGCTGCCCGGCATCACCCAGTATGTGATCGCCAACCTGGAGCACTGGCTGAGCCCGGCACAGGCCGCCGACCCGGCCCAGCGCGTGCCCTTCCACCACATGCTGCGCGGCGAGCGGCAGGTGGACTGGGAGTGATGCGGCCTGTAAAGCCCAGGGATGCCGCCAGCCTGGTGCTGGTGCGGCAGGCGGCGGCGGGACCGGAAGTGCTGCTCGGCCGCCGGGCCGGCAAACACCGCTTCCTGCCCAACGTTTATGCCTTTCCGGGTGGTCGGGTCGATTTATCCGACAAGACAGAAACCCCGCTCAAACCATTAAATTTCAATGGTAAAGACAACTTTGAACCCCTCGCGATCGCGGCCGTGCGCGAGACCTGGGAGGAAACCGGCATCCTGCTCGGGGCAGTCGAAAACGGCCAGCTGCGGCCCGACCTGTCGGGCCTGCGCTACCTGTGCCGGGCGATCACCCCGTCCGAGAGCCCGATCCGCTTCCATGCCCGGTTTTTCCTGCAGGATGTCAGTGGCCTACCACTAACGCTCGGCGGCTCGGGTGAGCTGCTGGACCTGGCTTTCCTGCCCGTGGAGGCGGCCCTGCGGCTGCCACTGGCCGACATCACCGAGTTCGTGCTGCGGCTGGTCGGGCAGCTCGGCCCCGACCTGACCCCGCAACAGGCGGCATTCTGGCGCTACCGCCGGGGTAAACCCATGATCCGCTGGCATAATCCTTAGGCGTTGACATCGGGGCGCGAATCCCTATGCTGCGCCGCCAATCCCAGCCGCACGCATTTTTGGAACCGAGTCATGGCAAAGCCGACTACCCTCAAGATCAAGCTTCTGAGCACCGCCGATACCGGCTTCTTCTACGTGACCAAGAAGAACCCGCG
>NZ_CALRUC010000169.1:0-6030 GCF_943371255.1 Ferrovibrio terrae
CGCTGGCCCAGATGCGCGGCGGTGTCGAGATCGCTCTGGATCGGGCCCTTGTCGGCGCCTTCGTCGGCATTCGACTGCGCCATGGCGCCGAGGAAGCTGCCCAGGCGGTTGAGGTCGTTGACGCTGCCCTTGGAATTGTTGTTGCCCGGCAGCAGGTCGAGACCGACCCAGATCATGCCGTGTTGTGCAGCGAAGGTTGTCAGCTGCACCAGCGTGTTGAACTTGTCGCCCGACTGCGAGGCCGAGTTGGTGAAGCCGGCGGCGACCTTGTCCTTCCAGCCGCGGCCGTACCAGACCTGCGAGCTGTAATCCATGAAGGTCTTAAACGGCGCCGAGATGCTGCCCATGTAGGTGGGCGAGCCGAAGATGATGGCATCGGCGGCGTTGATCTCGGCGATGCGGGCCTCGGCCTCGGCCACCGGCACCAGGATGGCCTTGGCGCCGGCCACCCGGGCGACGCCGGCGGCAACGGCTTCCGCCTGTTTCTGGGTATGGCCGAAGCCGCTGTGATAGACGATCGCTACCTGGGTCATTTCGATAAGTCCCTGTTTTATCAAGAAAGAATTAGATAACCTAAAGCAAGTCAGTTACTTCAGATTACTATCAATATGTCCCCTTGATTTCCCCAGTAAAGTAGGTACTTAAAAGTAACCACGATGTTTTTGCCCCCGGAGCCGGTTTCGATGAGCAGTGCCCTGAAGTCCGACGATGTCCGCTATGAATGCCCGGTGGATGCCGTGCTGCGGCTGCTGATGGGGCCGTGGACGACCTATATCCTCTATGTGCTGCGCACCCAGGGGCCGCGCCGTTTCGGCGAGCTCAAGCGCGAGGTGGGCGGCATCTCGGCCAAGGTGCTGACCGAGCGGCTGCGCATGCTGGAAGAGGCCCGCCTGGTGCATCGCGACTACCAGGCCACGATCCCGCCGCAGGTGACCTACAGCCTGGCGCCGCGCGGCGCCGAGCTGAATCCGATGCTGGATGCGCTGAAGGATATCGCGCTGCGCTGGCAGAGCGAGGATGCCCAGACGTCCAGACCGCGCCAGGCGGCGGAATAGCTGATTGTCAAACAGGCGGCCGGCCCGGAGGCTGGTTGTAAAACAGGCGGGTCTGAACCGCCTGCGCCGCCGGTGCATGAACGCTTGGACTCTGAATTAACTCAAAAGTTGTAATAACTCAATATTGCTCCACTTTTCCTATATTCATTGTGGAGCAACATGCTTCTTGCATGTAGAGCTTTTGCAGAGCAGCTCAACCGCGCGGAACGCCTTTCAGCAGGCAGCACGGCGCTGCCCCAGAGAGGTTCTTCGCATGCACCATGTCGGCATTCTGGCCCGGATCATCCTTGTCCTTCTGGTTTTCTCTGCTGGCCTCGCCGCCGTCGGCTGGCTCGGCGTCAACGCGCTGCAGACCTACGACCGCAAGGTTGCCGAGCTGCAGACCGCCAGCGAGCGCGCGCTCTATGCCGCGCGGCTGCATGAAGGCGTGATCGAGGCGGTGATGGAATCGCGCGGCATCTACATCGCGCGCGACCGTTCGGCACTGGAGCGGTTCTCCACTGCGCTGCTCAAGGTGCTCGACGGTATCGAGCGCGCCATGCCCGACTATCGCGCGCTGCAGCAGCCGGACCAGCGCGACAGCTTCCGCGCGATGGAGCAGCAGGTGGCGCAGTTCGTCAGCTTCCGGCGCGAGCTGGTGCGTCTGGCGCTGCAGGACAGTCAGCCTGCCGCCCAGGCCTTTGGCGACAACGATACCAACCGCGCCGTGCGCACGAAGCTGAGCAACGCGCTGGAACAGGCGGCCGACCGCGAGAAACTGCAGCGCGATGCCATCGCCGCCGAGCTGGCCGCTTTCGTGCGTCAGCGCATGCCGCTGCTGGTCGGGCTCTGTGTCGCCATCATTGCCGTCAGTCTCGGCCTCGGCTTTTTCATTTCGGTCTTCACCCTGGCGCGGCCGATCCACCGGCTCGGCCAGGCGATGCGGCAGCTCGCCGAGGATCGCACCGAGATCGCCATCCCGGGCCTCGACTATCGCGATGAGATCGGCGCGATGGCGCGCAATGTCGAGGTCTTCCGCGTCAATGCCATCGAAAAGAGGCGTCTGACCGCCGAACAGCAGCAGCGCGAAGCCGAAATCCGCGAGGCCGAGCAGCGCCAGCGCGCGCGCGAACAGCAGGCCGCCAGCGAAATCGCCGCCCTGGTCTCTGCGGTGTCGCGTGGCGATGTTTCAGGCCGGCTCGTCATCGAGGGCAAGGATGGCGTCTTCCGCACCATCGCCGAAGGCATCAACAGTCTGTCGCAGGCGGTGGAGACCGTATTGCAGGAAGCCGGCGGCGTGCTCAATGCCCTGGCGCGCGGCGATCTCACCCGGCGGCTTCATGGCGACCATGCCGGCATCTTCGGCCAGATCAAGGCCGATACCAACAGCATGGCCGAGACGCTGACCGGCATCATCACGCGTCTGGCCGAGATCGCGCAGCAGCTGCAGGCGGCCTCGGCCGAGATCGCCGGTGGCAGCCAGGATCTGGCGCAACGCACCGAATCCCAGGCCGCCAGCCTGGAAGAGACTGCGGCCTCGATGCACCAGATCACCGCCGTGGTCGGCAAGACGGCTGACAGTGCCCAGGCCGCGAGCCGGCATGCCGTGCAGTCGAGCGGCATCGCCGAGAAGGGCGGCGCCATCGTCAACGACACCATCGCGGCAATGCAGCGGATCGAGCAGAGCGCCGAGAAGATCGGCGATATCGTCGGGCTGATTGACGAGATCGCCTTCCAGACCAATCTGCTGGCGCTCAACGCCTCGGTGGAAGCGGCGCGCGCCGGCGAGGCCGGCAAGGGTTTCGCCGTGGTGGCGCAGGAGGTGCGCGCGCTGGCCCAGCGTTCGGCCACGGCCAGCAGGGACATCAAGGCGCTGATCCAGCAATCCAATGCACAGGTGAAAGACGGTGCGTCCCGTGCGAACCAGGCCGGCGGTGTCTTCGAAGAGGTTCTGGGCGGCATCCGCGAAGTGGCCAGGATCGTCGGCGAGATCGCCGGCGCCAGCCGTGAACAGGCCAGCGGTCTTGACCAGGTCAATGATGCGATCGGCCAGATGGACAGCCTGACCCAGCGCAACAGCGCGCTGGTCGAGGAAACCGCGGCGGCCGCGCGCAGCCTGGCCGATCAGGCCGCCGAGCTGGCGAAAGTGGTCGGCTTCTTCCGCGCCGCCGCTGCCGGCACCGCGCCGGTGCGCCTGTCGTTGGCGGCGGAATAGGTGCAATAAAAAAAGCCGCCGGTATAAGCCGGCGGCTTTTGCATGTCCGGTGTTCCGGCGCGTCAATGCGGCTTGGAGACATCCATCGGCGGCAGGGCATTGGCAAGGTCGATCTTGTCTTTCGACAGTACGATGCCGCCGGCGATGGCGATGACAGCGACAATACCGATGATGATCCATTTCATGAGGTCTGCTCTCCAAGACTGAAATCGTGGCGCACCGCATAGCACGGCGGAACAGCCGGTACAGCTAGACCTTGGTCAAACGCATCAGATCAGACTGTGGAATTTCAGCAGCCCATCGAGTCGCTGTTTCAGCAGCTGCAGCGACACCGGCTTGACCAGATAGCCATCGACCTTGAGCTGCTTGGCCGAGACCACGGTTTCCTGCTGCTTGTCGGCGGTGAGGAACACCACCGGCGTGGCCGCGATCGCTGCATTGGCGAAGCCGCGCAGCTTGCTCAGATAGTCCAGGCCATCCACCGGCTCCATATGCACATCGCACAGCACCACCTGCGGCCGCACCCGCACGGTTTCCTTGAAGCCCTCGCCGCCGTCCTTGGCCTGGCTGATCAGGGTGAAGCCGATCTGCCGCAGCAGCCCTTCGATGACATGACGCGTGTAGGACTCGTCCTCGATCAGCAGGACGCGGATTTTTTCGTAGCGGGCTTTGTCGTCGCTCATGATGCGGTCAGGCCTTCAGGATCAGGGGCAGCGTGGCGGTCAGTTCGTCCAGCGTCGGCGGCAGCAATTCGGCCATCAGGGCGGCCGTATCCATATCTTCGGCATCGCAGGCGTCCTGCAGCTCGCCGGCCAGAGTGCCAAGCCGCGTGGCGCCGACGGTGAGTGCGCCACCCTTCAGGGCATGGGCGAGATGGCGCAGGGCGGCCATGTCGCCGCCGCTCTGCGCCGCGGCGATGGTGGTCACGCGGTCCTGCGCATCGCTGAGGAAATCCTGCAGCAGCTGCTTGGCCGCGGCGTTAAAGGCGCCGAAACTCTCGCCCAGCTTGTCCGGATCGAAGATATCCCGGTCCCAGTCCAGTTTCGCCGCTACCGGCTGTGCGGCGGGTGGCGCCAGCACCGGCGCCGCACGGGCAGCGCGGCGCAGCGGCAGGGCCTGCGGCAGCCATTGCGCCAGCATGCGGTTCAGGGCGCGGCTGTCGATCGGCTTGGTCAGATAGGCATCCATGCCGGCATCCAGGCATTTCTGCTCGGTGCCGCTCAGCGCATCGGCGGTCAGCGCGATGACCGGCAGGCGCGGGCGACCATGCGTCGTTTCATCGGCGCGGATCGCCGCGGTCAGCGCAAAGCCATCCATCTCCGGCATGTGGAAATCGGTCAGCAGCATTCCATAGGCGCCGCGCTCCAGCTCATACTGCCGCAGCGCCGCGGCGCCATCCTTGGCGATGTCGCAGGCAAAGCCCATGCGCGCCAGCATCTGGCGGATCACCATCTGGTTGGTCGGATTGTCTTCCGCCACCAGGATCATCGCCCGCTCGGCCGCCGCCACCTCGTAATCCGGCGGCTCGAACGCCATGTCCTCGCGCAGCACCGCGTCGCCCTGCTCGGGCAGTGCCAGGCCGCGTGCCAGCGCCACCGCGCGCCACAACCCGCCGCGATGCAATGGATAGGTCAGGGTGGCGCGGAAATTCTGGTTATGCGCCGCATCCAGGGTGGAGACCAGATAGCGCGAGGCCAGCATGATGCAGGGCAGCGCCGGATCGAGCGTCTCGCCGGTTTCCTGGATCGCATTGTCGGCGCAGCGCGCATCGATCAGCGCGATATCATAGCTGTCGCGCGCGCGTGCGGCGGCGGCATCCAGATCCTCCGCCGCCTGCGTCACGCTGATTCCGGCGGCCTGCAGATAGCGCGTTGCCGTGGCGGCGATCACCGGCGGCAGGCCGACCAGCAGCACGCGGGTGCCGGCGATGCCATCTGCGATTTCCGGCTGCGGCGCCGGCGCGGTGCTGCCGGTTTCGGCCGGCAGCGGCAGCTCGCACCAGAAGTCCGAACCCTGGCCGGGTTCGCTGTCGACGCCGATGCGGCCGCCCATCATCTCGCAGAGCCGATGGCAGATCGACAGGCCGAGCCCGGTGCCGCCGAATTTGCGCGCGGTGGAGGAATCCGCCTGCACGAAGGGGCGGAACAGTTTTGCGCGCTGTTCGTCGCTGAGGCCGATGCCGGTGTCGCGCACGGCAAAGCGCAGCTGGTCACCCTGCGCCGACACGCGCAGATGCACATGGCCGTGTTCGGTGAACTTGATCGCGTTGCCGCCGAGATTGAGCAGGATCTGCCGCAGCCGGGTCGGATCGCCGAGCCGGCGGTCGGCCAGCGCCGGGTCGATCTCGATCACCAGATCCAGTCCCTTGTCGTCGGCGCGCGTCACCAGCAGCTCGCCCACGCCATCGACCAGGTCGCCCAGCGAAAACGGAATCGTTTCGATATCCAGCTTGCCGGCCTCGATCTTGGAAAAATCGAGGATGTCGTTGATGACCGTGAGCAGCGCGCCGGCGGAGTCGCGGATCACCTTGGCCATGCGCTGCTGGTCGGTATCCAGCCGGGTCAGCTCCAGCATTTCGGCCATCGACATCACGCCATTCATCGGCGTGCGGATTTCGTGGCTCATGGTGGCGAGGAAATCGGATTTCGCCTTGGTGGCGGCCTCGGCCTGCTCCTGCGCCAGGCGCAACTCGCGGCCGGCATTGCGGAACACCACCAGCGCGCGCGCCAGCAGGCCGATCTCGTCGCGCTTAGCCGTGCCGGGGATGTGGTGCTGCAGGTC
>NZ_CALRUC010000170.1:0-5994 GCF_943371255.1 Ferrovibrio terrae
GCCCAGCACCGTCTCATCGAGGTTCTGCTCGACGAGCGCAGCGTGGTGCGGCGGTCGGCCGATATCGACCATGAACTCAAGGTCGCGATTTTCGACCTGATCGAACAGAATGTCTTCTCGCCGGTCGGTGCCCATAACGAGCAGGGCCCGTTCCAGCTGATGCTGGGCATCGCCGACAACCGGCTGGTCTTCGATATCCGTGACGATGGTGCTGCGCCGCTGGGCAAGATCATTCTGGCGCTGTCGCCCTTCCGCAAGATCGTGAAGGACTATTTCGAGATCTGCGACAGCTATTACCAGGCCATCAAGCGCTCCTCGCCCTCGCAGATCGAGACCATCGATATGGCGCGGCGCGGGGTGCATAACGAGGGTTCCGAGCTGCTGCGTGAACGGCTCAAGGGCAAGATCGACTGTGATTTCGATACCGCCCGCCGGTTGTTCACGCTCATCTGCGTCCTGCATATCCGGTAAGCGGCGAGATGGAGGATCGGCTTCCCGGCAGCGTGCTGTTCTGTTGCACCATGAACAGCGTCCGGTCTCCGATGGCCGAAGGCATGCTCAAGGCACTGTATCCCAAACAGGTCTTTGTCGATTCCGCCGGCGTGCGCAAGGAAAAGGTCGATCCGCTGGCCGTCGAGGTGATGGACGAAATCGGCCTGGATATCAGCAAGCACCGCTCGAAGAATTTCGACGACCTGGAAGACAGTTCGTTCGACCTCATCATCTCGCTGTCGCCCGAGGCACAGCACACTGCCGTCGACATGACCCGCACCATGGCCTGCGATGTCGAGTTCTGGAACACCTTCGACCCCACCATCGTCGAGGGTACGCGGGAACAGCGACTCGCCGCCTACCGCGAGGTGCGCGATTTTCTGCAAAAAAAGATCCGCGAACGCTTCATAAAACGCTGATTGCCCGGATTTTTTGACCTGCATCAAGGTGGGTCTCCCCGGCTGCCGTCAAACTCGGGCAGTCAAGAAGCGGAGACTCCCCCGAATGCCCAAGTCCCATGCCGTCGTCTGGCTCGATCATGTCGAGGCCTGCATTTTCCACTTCAATCGCGAGTCCGCCGACAAGACGGCGCTGCACCGTCACCCGCATAGCCCGCGGCACAAGCATGGTGCGCTACGTTCCGGCCGCGATCCGGACGATATCGCCTTCTTCCTTTCCATCGCCCAGGCGCTGGAAGACACCCGCGAGGTTCTGCTGGTCGGGCCCGGCGCGGCCAAACTGGAATTCCTGCGCTATGTGACGCGGTCGCAGGCCTGGCTCGAGCGTATCATTGTCGGCTGCGAAACCGTCGATCACCCGACTGATGGCCAGCTGCTGGCCTATGCCCGCAAGTATTTCCATGCCAAGGACCGCATGCTGCCGCTGCTGACCAGCTGAAGCCAAACGCGCCTCAAAACGGCCATGGTTTGTCTGGTATGGTCTGCGGACCAGAAACCGATGGACCCCTGCCATGACCGCCCACCGCGCCCGCTCACGCTTTGCCGTTCCTGCCCTTGGCTTGCTGCTGCTCGTCGCGGCCGCCTGCGACAATGCCGGGGCGCAGACCGTACAGCGCGCGCTGCCCGATGATGCCACGCTGCTGACGCTGTCGGAAAATGCCGAACGCGATGTAACGCCCGATACCATGCGCGCCCGCCTGATGGCGCAGGCAACAGCGGAGGCGGCCGCCACCGCGCAGGCCAGCGTCAATGCTGCCATGGCCCGCGCGCTGACCCGCGCCAAGGCGCTCGGCCTTGAGGTCGAGACCGGCAGCTACAACACCTATCAGGAAAACCCGGTACGGCCGCAGACGCTGCCGGCCGGTGCCAAGCCGCCGGCACCGTTATGGCGCGCGCAGCAGAGCCTGCTGCTGACATCGAAGGACGATGCCAAGCTGCTGGAGGCCGTGGGCGCCTTGCAGGCCGAGGGCCTGGCACTGCAGGACCTGGGCTACACCCTGTCGCGCGAGCAGCAGCGCGCACAGCAGGATGAGATGTTTGCCGAGGCGCTGCAGCGTCTGGCGGCCCGGGCCGAAAAAGCCGCAGCGGCGCTGGGCCTGCGCTTCGAGGGCTGGGCTCGGGTCGGTCTCAATGGTGGTGTGACGACACGACCGGTGATGATGAAGGCGATGGGCATGTCGGCCCGGGCCGAAGCCGCGCCGCCGGTGGCCGCCGCCGGTGAACAGACCATCAGCGTCACCGTCGATGGCGAGGCCATCCTGCGCCGGCGCTGATCAGAACAGTTCCTTCAGGCCCGCGGGAGTCTGGATCTGGGCGTGATAGCGGAAGCGGTCGGCCTGCCGGATTTCGGGCGGTCTATCGATGCGCAGCGTGCGATACAGTGTCCGGACCTGCTCTGGGTCTGGATGGTCGATGATCAGGGACTGCAATATGGCGCCGCGATCGGTCATGGTTGCCATGGACGGCGGTTTGCCCTGCCGGTCGATCACCGATGGTGCGATCCCGCCGAGCGGCAGGGAGCCGTCATCGGGCACGGCAAAAAAGAACGGCGTGCTGCCACTCAGTTCAATCTTTCTGCCCAGAACAGCTTCATGCTGCGGCAGAACGGCATCGATACCGGTGCTGCGCGCCACCCATCCGCGCAGGCGAAAACCGCTGTCCCAGTCCGCGCGCACCGTCGCCTGGTCATCGAGGCCGAACCAGCGCGGGCGTGCCGGGCGCGGAGCAGCAGGATCGACCGCGATGATCTCCAGATAAACGCTGTCGCCCAGCCGAAGCAGATGGTTGTGGGTGCCCATATACGGATGCTGCCGGCCGAACGGCACATCGATGTCGAGGCAGTCCCGCACATGGGCCACGCCGTCTGCCAGAGAGGGTGCAATGACGGTGATGTGGTCGAGCTGCAGCATGGGCTTCCAGTCATAAAGGCCAGCGGCTGCAGGGGTCCAGACCCGGCGACGCGGCATCCTGCGCGGATTCAGGACAGGGTTTCTATTTGCGGTCTATGCAGGCAGGCGGCTAATCGACGCAGGCCGGTAATTAACCATAACTGGATCAGTGCGTTAGGCCTTGCCCCCCGACGGAAGAACGCTTGCCGTGGCGGAATACCGCCTCTAAATAAGATCGCCTTCCGAAGAGATATCCGTGCCTGCTGCACCGCACCCATCTGACGAAGCCGCGCGCCTGAACGATCTGCGCAGCTTCGCGATCCTCGACACACCCTACGATCCGCGGTTCGATCGGCTGGTGCGGCTGGCGGCGCGCGTCTTCGGTACCCAGGGTGCGCTGGTCACGCTGGTCGATACCGACCGCCTGTGGTTCAAGGCCCATACCGGCATCGATCTGCGCGAACTGCCGCGCGAGCATGGCTTCTGCGCCTGGGCGATCCTGAGCGACGAGGTCTGCGTCGTCGAGGATGCCTCGCTGGATGCGCGCTTCAGCGACAATCCCTTTGTCACCGGTCCGGCCGGTCTGCGCTTTTATGCCGGCGCGCCGCTGACCAGCCGCGACGGCCATAACATCGGTACGCTGGCGATCTTTGATTCGGTGGCGCGCCGCTTCGATGCTGCCGCGCAGCTGCAGCTGCAGGAATTCGCCGCCCTGGTGACCGACGCAATGGAGCTGCATCGGTCGCTGACCGAAACCGAGGCTGCGCGCGAGGAAGCCATGCTGGCTTCGCGTTCGAAAGGCGAGTTCCTCGCCTTCATGAGCCATGAGTTGCGCACGCCGCTGAATGCGGTGATCGGTTTTGCCGAGATGCTGGAAAGCGAGGCCTATGGCCCGCTCGGCGATGCCCATTACAAGGACTATGCCGGCCTGATCGGCCAGGCCGGCAAGCATCTGCTGGAAGTGATCAACGCGATCCTCGATCTCAGCCGCATCGAAGCCGGCAAGATGACGCTGACACTCGACAAGCTGAAGGTGGTGGACGAGGCCGATGCGGTAATCTCGCTGCTGCTGACCCAGGCGCGGCAGAAGGAGCTGTCTCTGGTGATGGATGCCAGCCTGCATGCACTGCCGGTGCTGCATGCCGATCGCAGCGCGTTTCGCCAGGTTCTGCTCAACCTGATCTCCAATGCGATCAAGTTCACGCCCGCCGAAGGCCGCATCGTGGTGGCCGCCATGTTCGATGCCGACAGTATCCGCATCAGCGTCAGCGACGACGGGCCGGGCATCGCGCCGGCCGATCTGCTGCGGCTGGGCGAGGCCTTCTACCAGGCCGGCCCGAAGAACCAGCGCCGCCAGGGCTCCGGCCTTGGTCTGGCGATTTCGCATCGCCTGATGGCGCTGCATGGCGGCCGTCTCCACATGGCCAGCGAACTGGGCCGCGGCACCACGGCCACCATGGTCTTTCCGCTCAAGCATAGCTGACATCACTTCGTCGCTGGACAGGCCTGTGGCAGGCGCGTAACCAGATGGCAGTGTCGGTTTTGGGAGGGCATACGATGTTGCGCGCATTGCTCACGGCCATTCTTGCCATCGGCTTCGTGGTTTCAGCCCAGGCGGCCGATCTGGCCAAACCCAAGGGCGCAGTGGTGCTCACCGTGCATGGCGCGATCGCCAATACCAATCGCGGCGCGCTGAACGACTTCGACGACGCTTTTTTCAAATTCGGCAATGTAAGCTTCGATGCGGCGGCGAGCTTCGATCTCGCCATGCTGGAAAAGCTGCCGCAGAAAACCCTGACAGTGAAATACGACACCTGGCCGAAGGCCTATACATTCCGCGGTCCGCTGCTGGCCGATGTGCTCAAGGCGGCGGGAGCAAAAGGCCAGACCATCAAGGTCTTTGCCATCGATGGCTATGGCGCCGAAATCCCGCGCACCGATCTGGCGCAGTATCCGGTGCTGCTGGCGCTCAAGGCCGATGGCAGATACCTCGGTCTGGGCGGTCGCGGCCCCACCTGGGTGGTCTATCCGCGCGACGGCAGGCATCCGGGCCTGCAGGCCCATGACGATGCGAAATGGGTGTGGTCGGCCATCCGGATCGAAGTTGAGTGAATTCTCCGCTATATCGGCATTGAAGGAATGAAAGGGCGGGATGATGGGATTGCGTGATCTGTTGCGGGCATGCTGCAGTATTGCCGCTGCGGCATGGCTGGCTGCTTGCGGCACACCGAATGTTGGCACTGACTATGTGCTGTCGGATGCCGGCAATAAGGGCGTGGTGGTCGGGTCGATCACCTATTCCGGCTCTTATGCCGGTTACGAGGTTCATTACCGCAAAGTCGGTGACACTGCGGTCCGCGGCTTCTTCCATTACGGCATGAGCAAATACATGGCGATGCCGCGCATGGGCAAAAGCGATATCGCCGAGCCGGGTGTACGCGGAGATCTCTTTGCCGCCGAATTGCCGGAAGGCGAATATGAGGTTCATGGTTGGCAGGTGAGTCAGGGCACGACCGCGACCTCGACACAGACTCAGTCCTTCAGTATCCGCTTCACGGTGAAACCGGGCGAGGCAACATATCTCGGCAATTATCATTTCACTCGCACCAGCCGGTCGCTGAATCTGGCGACGGGTTTCGAAGTGACGGCGAAGGACGAGGCTGCGCGGGATCTGAAGATTTTTGCCGAGAAATATCCGCGCCTGTCTCAGGTCGCGGTAACGGCGGGTATGGAGCGCGGACAGCGATACGAGCAGATTGGCGGAGCCAGCCACACCACCATCGTTTTCGTGACGTATTATTGATACACTCAATAAGTGTATTATTTTTTTATAAAAAACCTTAGATAGTATTTTCCGGCTTGGCGGCTGCGCGCGCGCGGGACTCGCTAGCGAGGTACCGCCCGCCAGGGGCCTTTCCGGCCGCAACCATGCGTCTGGCACTGCTTGATTTTCTGGGCCGCCGCGCGCATGTTCTCGCCCGCGCTTCAGGCGCAGCTGATGGCCGTGCCGTTCCGGCGCGCGACTACCGTAAAACCGAGCTACCGTAAAACAGAGGCTGAATGGCGAAGGAAGAATTGCTGGAATTTCCCGGCGTTGTGGACGAATTGCTGCCCAACGCGATGTTCCGGGTCAAGCTCGATAACGGCCACGAAGT
>NZ_CALRUC010000171.1:0-5989 GCF_943371255.1 Ferrovibrio terrae
GGTGAACATTTCCAGCAGCGAGCCGAGATTCTCGTCATCGGGCTTGAGATGGAACACGCCGGCGCCGCCGTTGCCGAACAGCGGCTTGAGGATGATGTCCTTGTGCTCGGCGCGGAAGGCCTTGATCGCCTCCATGTCGGACGAGATCAGGGTGGGCGGCATCACGCCGTCGAAATGGGTGACATACAGTTTCTCCGGTGCGTTGCGCACCGCAACCGGGTTGTTCACCACCAGCGTCTTGGGGTGGATATGCTGCAGGATATGCGTCGCCGTGATGTAGGACATGTCAAACGGCGGATCCTGGCGCATCAGCACCACATCCATCTCGGTCAGGTCGGCCAGCTCGGGCTCACCCAAGGTGTAATGATTGCCGCGTTCGGCCCGCAGCCGCATGGCGCGGCCGCGCGCCAGCACCTTGCCATCGCGGAAGCTCAGGTCGCGCGCCAGATAATGGAACAGCGCATAGCCGCGCCGTTCGGCTTCCAGGCCCAGCATGAAGGTGCTGTCACCATCGAAGTCGATGCTTTCGATGGGGTCCATCTGGATCGCCACCTTGAGGGCCATGACACAGTCCTTTTTGTGAAAAGCAGGCTGCCCCAAATGGGGAAGCCGGGCCTTTTTTATGTTTTACGCGAGACCTGATCTGGCGCCGCCGGCCTGGAATTCAACCGCAGGCGTCTAGTTCAACTGCAGCCGAATGTGGCGCAGGAAGGCCTCGGCCTCAAGGCTCGCCGCCTCGTCACCGGCCAGCATCAGGAAGCGCTCGGTGGCGGCCATCGCCTGGCGGATGCGGCCGAGCTGGCCCTCCACCACGCCGAGTTCACGCCAGGCCGGTGCGAAATTCGGCGCCACCAGCAGCATGCGGCGCAGCGTCTCGGCGGCACGCTCGACATCGCCGCCGCGCCAGGCGCGGGCCTTGATGTTGTTCTGCAGGCGCAGCAGCACCTCGCGGCCGGTCATGGCCCGCACATGTTCCGGTCGCAGTTCGGCATCGTCGCCGCCGCCGACCCGGCGCAGCAGGTCATTCATTTCCGGCGGCGCGGCGATGCGGCCCTGATGGAAGGGATCGAGGATCAGCGCGCCGTCCTCGCCCTCCAGCCGGATCAGGAAATGGCCAGGAAAATCGATGCCGGCCACCGGCCAGAGCTGCGCACGCGCCGCGAAGATATAGAGAATGCCGAGCGAGACCGGCAGGCCCATGCGGCGGTCGATCACGCGGATCAGATCGGCATTCTGCGGATCGTCGTAGGACTCAGTGTCGCCGCGGTAACCGAATTCCACAGCCAGCACGCCGGCCAGAGCCATGGCACGCGGCGCCACCTCGGTACCGGCCCCGATCCGGCTCAACGCGGCGGCGATATCGGCGAGATGGCGGCGATAGGGCCCGAGATCGAGACCGGGCTTGTCGAGCGCGGCAAACAGCAGCGCCGCCTCGGCAATGTCGAGGCCGTCATCCGGCGCGGCACCGAGAGCCTTGAGAGCCGTTTCGATGGCCGTCCGATCTGTCATTCAGTCGAGCCCGTCATCACATGCCTCTAGACCGGGCGGCGGCGCGGATCGGTCTTCAGCCAGACATGGCTGACCACCCGGCGCACGCCCTTGATGGTGCGGGCATAGTCGGTGACCTTGGTGATCTCCGCATCGCTCTGCGCCAGGCCGATCAGGTAGATCGTGCCGTTCACCGTTTCGATCGAATAGTTGATATCGACGATTTCCTTGTCGGTGGCGATCTTGGCGCGCAGCTGCGTGCTGATCCAGGCGTCGTTGGCACTGTCGAGCAGATCGCCCGATGTGGTCACCTGCACCTCGTTGATCACCTCCTGGATGCGGTCACTGGCCGCCCAGGCGAGCCGCGTGGCTTCATCGCGGGAAAATTCGGTGCCGACCACACCGGTCAGCAGCACGCGGCCCTCGATCACGGTGATCGACAGCTTGCGCCAGACATACTGGTTGTCTTTCAGATACCGATCGTTGATGGCGATCTGGATACCCTTGTCATTGGCGGCATTCTTGATGCCGCGCTCCTCGGCGGCGGCCACGCCGGTGGCGGCACCGGCACCAACGGCGAGGCCGATGCAGCCCTGCAGGGCCGGCACCGCCAGCAGAAGAATGGCAAACGGGGCAAACCGCAGGACACGGGACAATGAGACGTGACGCACGCGAAACTCCTTGAAAGTCAGATCCGCCAGGCATCGCGGACATGATGCGGCCAGCGGCCGGGGACCAGCAGCATGGCATCGAAACGTAGCGAAAGTGTTTCAGCATCGGCCTGCTGGCTCAAGAATACCGCAGCCGCCTGGGCAATGCGACGGCGTTGCGCGGCCTGCACCGCCTCGGCGGCCTGCGCGAGGCTGTCGCGCCATTTCACCTCGACGGCGACCACCAGCCGGCCGCGCCGGGCCAGGATATCGATTTCGCCCAGCGGATGGCGCCAGTTGCGGGCCAGAATCCGATAGCCCTGCAGGCGCAGCCACCAGACCGCCCGGCTTTCCCCCAGCCGGCCGCGGCTGTGCCGTTCGGCCTTATGCCCTTCAGCCCTTGCCATCCCGCAACTCCAGCGCCCGGGCATAGACCGGCTTGCGGCCCAGCCCCAGCAGCACAGCCACCTCGTCCACCGCCTGGCGCAGCGGCAGCCGCGCCATCGCCGCGGCGAGCGCGGTGTCGAGATCGGCCGCAGAGGCCGCGGCCTGCTCCGCCGGCGGAGCGATCACCAGGGTGATCTCGCCCTTCGGCGCGCCGGCCTGGGCATAATGGGCTGCCAGATCCTGCAGCGGACCACGCCGCACCTCCTCGAATTTCTTGGTCAGCTCGCGCGCCACGGCGGCCTCGCGCGCCGGTCCGAGCACGGCTGCCATATCCGCCAGGCTGTCAGCCAGGCGCTGCGCGCTTTCCAGCAAAACGATGGTGGCCTGGATGCTGCCCAGCTCGGCCAGCCAGCGGCGCCGTGCCGCGGATTTCGGCGGCGGGAAGCCGGCATAGAGAAACCGGTCGCTGGGCAGGCCGGAGAGGCTGAGGCCGGTGAGCACCGCCGAGGCGCCGGGCAGGGCAGTGACGGCCACACCGGCCTCGATGCAGGCCCGCACCAGCTTGTAGCCGGGATCGTTGATCAGCGGCGTGCCGGCATCCGACACCAGCGCCACCACGGCGCCGCCCTGCAGCTTTTCGATCAGCTGGGGCCGCACTTTTGCCGCATTATGCTCATGATATGGAAACAGCGGCGTGCCGATGCCGTAGCGTTTCAGCAGCGGCCCGGTGACACGGCTGTCTTCGCAGGCCACAAGATCGGCCCGCTGCAACAGGGCAAGCGCCCGCAGCGTGATATCGGCAGCGTTGCCGATCGGGGTGGCCACCAGATATAAGCCGGGGGTGAATTGTGCCGCGTCGACCCCGAAATTTGAACGTTCCGGGGCGGAACGTTCGGGCGGCGACTGAAGTGGATCTGTCATGGACATCGGGATGAGCTGCGTCATGCATTGTAGAGTGGGCCTTTCCGCCCAGTCTATGCTTCAATCCCGGCCGATGCTTCCATCCCGGCCCAGGCTTCAATCAGTGGCGATGCTGCAAACCCTGTCCATGCTGGCACGACGCGTCATTCCCGTTCTTGCGGTTCTGCTGCTGGCAGCCTGCCAGAGCGGCCCGGCCACCCAGGGCGGCCTGCCCGGCCTGCTGGAACGCGTGGTGCCCGGCGCGCCGCAGCGCGTTGCCCCCTCGCCCGGCACGCCGGCCGCCAGGCCCGGCAGCGCCAGCCAGAACACGCTGCCGCCCGCCATGGCGCAGGCGCTGCAACAGCAGCAGACCCTGCCGGCCGCCGCACCGTCGCTGGCCATCGAAACGCAGCCGCTGCCGCCGATCACCGCGCCGGCCCTGACGCCGCCGGCCAGCGCGGATGCCATCCGCATCGGTTTCCTGGCGCCGCTGTCCGGCCCCAATGCCGGCCTGGGCCGGGCGCTGTTTGATGCCGCCCAGCTGGCATTGTTCGATCTGGCCGACAACCGCCTGGTGCTGCTGCCGCGCGATACCGAAGGAAATCCGGAAAAGGCCACCGAGGCGGCGCGGCGGGTGATCGCCGAGGGCGCGCAGATCATTGTCGGCCCGCTGTTTGCCAATGAAGCCGCCGCCGTGGGCGCGGTGGCGCGCGAGCGCAATGTGAAGGTGCTGAGTTTCTCCACCGACCGCAGCGTGGCCGGTGGCGGCGTCTATCTGCTCGGCTTCACGCCCGACCAGCAGGTCGAGCGCGTGATCGGTTATGCCCGGACCCGCGGCCTGACGCGGTTTGCCGCCCTGGTTCCGGACTCAGCCTATGGCAATGCGGTGGCGCAGGCGGCCAGCACGGCCGCCGCGGCAAACGGCGCGCAGATGCTGCGGCAGGATCGCTATCCGGTCGATACCGGCGATCTGACGCCGACCGTGCGCCGCTTTGCCACCGGCCTGCGCAGCCTGCCGGCGCGTGGCCTGGAAGAGCCGCCGGTGGAGGGAGTCGATCCCAATATCGCCCGCCCGGTTGACGGCCTGCTGCTGCCCGAGGGCGGTGCCCGCCTGCGCGCACTGGCGCCGCTGCTGCCGTTTTTCGATATCGATCCGCGCGCCGTGCGCTTCCTCGGCACCGGCCTGTGGGACGATGCCTCGCTCAGCACCGAACCGGCCCTGGTCGGTGGCTGGTATGCCGGCCCGGCTCCGGAGGGCTTTGCCGACTTCAGCCGCCGCTTCGAGCAGGGCTTCGGACGCCGCCCGCCGCGGCTGGCCAGTCTGGCTTATGACGCCACCGCCCTGGTCGGCATCCTGGCGCGGCGGACCGATACAACGACGCCCTTCGATGAGGCCGGCCTGAACAATCCGGACGGATTTGCCGGGTATGACGGCATTTTCCGTTTCCAGGCCGACGGCCTGGTGCAGCGCGGGCTGGCGGTGCTGGAAATCCAGCGCCGCGGCGGCGGCCGGGTGATTGATCCGGCGCCCGCGAGTTTCCAGCAGCCGGTCAACTGAACGGACCGCTGCTGCCGGGATCGTCCGGGCTGTGGGTTTTCTTATTACTAAGAATTTATTCGGCCTGCCCGGCTTGCCATGGTACTACCCGTTAAAGCCAAATACTACTCTGGCGAGCTTTTGCTGAGTGGCTCTTTCTAGTAGAATTACGTTCTGCCCCGTGAGTGGGAGGAACGAAGCGGTGAGCGAAGACATGGCCGATCATGAGCGTATCGATTTCTCGAAGATCAGTTTCCTGGTCGTCGAGCCGAACCGTTTGATGGGCCAGATGGTCCGCGATGTGCTGCAGATGCTGGATGCCCAGTATATCGACCGCGCGCGCGATTTCGACACCGCCGTCAACGTGCTGCGCATGGGTCGCACCGATGTGATCATCACCGAATGGGCGCTGAGCCAGGAAAAGCTCGGCCGCGACGGCATGGATATCGTGCACTGGGTGCGCAACGATGCCGCTTCGCCCAACCGCATGATGCCGGTGGTGATGATGACGGCGAATTCGGAAGAGGAATATGTCTGCCGCGCCCGTGACTGCGGTGTGTCGGAATTCGTCGCCAAGCCCTACACCGTGAACGGCTTCTACACCCGCCTCGCCTCTGCGGTGGCGCGCCCGCGCCAGTTCGTGCGCATCGGCGAGTATTTCGGCCCGGACCGCCGCCGCCGCAGGGTGGCCGATTACGGCGGCCCCGAGCGTCGCGTGCTGGCCGAAGCCTACTGATCGCCCGGCTGGGCAGATTTCCGGGATGAGCAAAAAACCTGTCTTCATGCCGCCGGCGCAGGATCTGCGCCGCAAGGCCGTCAACTTCAAGAAGGGCTTCAAGCTCAAGCTGGAGCCCGAGGAACTGAAACGCCTGGAAGCCGTGGTCGAAAAGGCCACCGACCAGTTCACCAGGGAAGTGGCGGAAAAGCTGAAGCTGCTGCGCCTGTCGCTGGACGACGTGGCGCGCGGCGCGATCGGCTCCGATCAGGCGATGCAGGCGATCCGCACCGCATCGCTGGAAATCAAGGG
>NZ_CALRUC010000172.1:0-5988 GCF_943371255.1 Ferrovibrio terrae
CGCGCGGACAAAAGCCTTTGTCGTTCAACGGCCGAGTGTGAGAGACTGAGCCCAGGCGGGAACCGCCCAGGGAGATGTCGATCCAGCCATGGTCAAAAACAGGCTCGCGACCGATGCCATGATCCGCCTGCGCGCCCGCGTCGGCCTGCCGCGCGGCTTTGTCGGACTCATTGTTGCTGTCGTATTGCTGCTGGCTGCCACTGGCGGCCTGGCCCTGTCGCTGGTGCTCAACCTGCGCAGCAACGACCAGGACCGTATCGTGCTGCAGGGCACCGGGCTGAGTCGCACACTGGCTGATGCGGCGCAACGCCAGTTCGACGTGGCCGACCTGCTGCTGCAATTCGCTGCGGCCGAAGCCAGCGACCGGATCAGCCGCGGCCTGACGCCCAGCGACGCGATCGTTAGCCTGCTGACCGACCGTATTGCCATCATGCCGCAAGTGGATGCCGTGCATGTCTACGATAGCCGGGGCCGCTTCTGGTTCGCCGTCGGCGAGGCGCCGATGCCGCTGGACATCAGCTGGCATCCGGGTTTCGCCAAGCATCGCGACGGCATGGTGCAGCAAATCAACGCGGCGCAAAGCGGCGGCCAGCCGCGCGTCTGGCTGACCCGGCGCATCAACGGTGCCGACGATTCTTTCGCCGGCCTGCTGATCGCCACGCTGAAGATCGACCTGCGCGCACTGCTCGACCCCGCCTACTATCCGTTGCCGGTTTCCACGCTCGCGCTGGTGCATGACGAAGGCCGGCTGGTAACCGGCTGGCCGCAGCCGCAGGCCACGGAACTGGCCGGCCTGACCCGCTTCGTTGCAGGCACCCAGGGCTACAGCTCGACCGGCGAGAATCCGCTCTACTGGTCGAGGCTGAACGACCTGCCGATGACATTGCTGATGCAGCTGGAGCAGCAGAAGGTCGACCGCGGCTGGCTGCGTGCCGCGATCGGTTTCGGCATGCTGTTCGGCATCGTCACACTCGGCGCCATCGCCGCCGTGTGGGGCACCTGGCGCCAGCTGGAACGGCGCGCGGCGACGGAATCGCTGCTGCGCGGCATGATGGATAACCCGCCGCTGGTGATGACGCTGCAGGACCCGCATGGCCGCTACCTGATGATCAATCAGTTTTTCGCCCGGCAGTTCAACCGTGACCCGGAGGATCTGGTCGGCCGCACGGCAAAGGAAGTCTTCCAACCCGAACTGGCGGCAAGACTGACCCAGCAGGTGGAAGAAACGGTGCAGGCCGGCAAGCCACTCACCTTCGACATGCGCATCCCCGATCTGAACGGCAGGATGCGTGACTTCATGCTGGTGCGTTTTCCGATTTTCGATCGCAGCGGCACCCTGCTGGCGGTGGGCAGCATCGCCACCGACATCACCGAACGCAAGACACTGGAAGCAGCATTGCGCGAACAGGCGGCGGTGCGCGAGAAGCTGGCCGAAAATTACGCCCGGCAGCGCGAGGTGGCCGAAACAGCCAACCGCGCAAAAAGCGAATTCCTTGCCCATATGAGCCATGAATTGCGCACGCCGCTGAATGCCATCATCGGGTTCTCCGACATGATTGCCGGACGACTGCTCGGCCCGCAATCGGCAAAGTATTTCGAATATGCCGAGGATATCAGCAGCAGCGCCAAACACTTGCTCGGCGTCATCAACGACATCCTCGATGTCTCCAAGATCGAGAGCGGGCGGTTCGATCTTGAACTGGGCACCCATGATCCGCAGGATATGGTCGATGACAGCCTGCGCCTGGTGCGCGGCCGGGCGCGCGAGGCCGGCGTGCAGCTGGTCAACCGCCTGCCCGAGGATCTGCCGTCGCTGCTGGTCGATGCCCGCGCGGTGAAACAGATCCTGATCAACCTGCTGAGCAATGCCGTGAAGTTCACGCCGACCGGCGGCATGGTGAGCGTGGAAGCCGGACGCCTGCCCGATGGCGGCCTGACGTTCACCGTATGCGACACCGGCATCGGCATCGCCGAAGACAATCTCGAACGCGTGTTCGAGCCGTTCTGGCAGGCCGATGCCGGCATCCGGCGCAGTGAGGGCAGCGGGCTTGGCCTCAACATCTGCCGCAAGCTGATCGAGCTGCATGGCGGCAATATCCGCGTCGCCTCGGTACCACAGCAGGGCACCCGGGTGACCGTGACATTCCCCGCCACCTGCGTGGCTCCGGTAGCGGCGTAAGCGCACAAAAGAAAACGGCGCGTCAGATGACGCGCCGTTTGCATTCAGGATCGGAAAGGTTCGTCGAAGCTTACTGCTTCTGCACCGGCAGGGTCTCGATCTCGCTGCCGGCATCGGCGGCGCGGCTGAGCGAGGTGGGCGAAACGCTGGGCTGCTTCGAGGCGCGGTTGGCGATCTCGTCGGCGCGACGCTGGCGATACACGGTGCGCAGCGTGACGTAATAATCCAGCGAGGTCTTCTCGAGGTTGTCGAGGGTTTCGAGCAGCTCGGCGCGGGCATCCAGGCCGCTCACGATGGTGCGGGCATAAATCCAGCCATCACGATCGGTGTTGCGCAGATACCAGTTGAGCGGATCGGCGGCGGTGTCGACAACGAAACCGGTCAGGTCGCGCGGGTTGGACGGGCCAAGCACCGGGATGAACAGATACGGGCCTTCGCCGGTGCCCCAGCTGGCCAGCGTCTGGCCGAAGTCTTCGCCATGCGCCGGAATGCCGAACCACTTGTCGGCGGCATCATAGAGGCCGAGCACACCAACGGTGCTGTTGATGGCAAAGCGCTGCAGCGTGTCGCCGGCGCGAGCCGTTTCGCCCTGCAGCAGGTCGTTGGCCAGGATGATCGGCGTCTTCAGGTTCAGCAGCGCGCTGCGAATGCCGGTACGGGCCGGTTCCGGCAGCAGCGTGCGGTAGACGAAAGCCGCCGGCTTGAGCAGGAAGTGATCAAGCGCCATATGGAATTCGAACATCGCACGATTGACCGGCTCGAGCGGGTCATTCACGGCTTCGAAATCGGCGCGCGCCTGAGGATCGGCCGGGGCGGTGGCGCAGCCGGCAAGCAGACCGGTCGAAAGCAGGGCAACTGCAGCGAGGGTCTTCCACTGGGACGTGCGCTGACCGTACTCGCGCGTAACAACGGACATGGGGCTTGGACCTCTTTATAATTCTGAGACTTATCTTATCGGGTATCAGCCTTTCGCGCGCAAGCCGAATCCCCTGGACCGTGATGGCCGCCACCCTGCAACCGCACCGGGCGAATGCCTTTTTCCACAGGTGATGCAGTTCTGCAACAGCCCTGACCGGGCCCGGTCAGTGCCGGATCCGGGGGCCCGCACCGGGATCTGCACCACCCTCGGAATCATCCGATTCGTCGGGGTCCTCGGGTTCGACCACCGGAATCGCATAGGCCCCCTTGAGCCAGCGATTGAGGTCGACATCGGCGCAGCGCGGCGAGCAGAACGGGCTGCGCTTGGGGTCGCTGGGCTTGCCGCAGATCGGGCAGGTCTTGGAGGCCGTCATAGGGGGATACCGTCAGCGGCCGAGTCGACCAACTGAGAATGATTCGCGGCGCCGGCCGGCATCGGGCTTCACCTGAATCACGGCGCCGATCTGGCGCTCCAGCTTGCCGCGCAGTTCGTCGTCGAACAGGGCGGCGACATCGGGGGCACAGGCGATTTCCAGCTTGCCGCCGGCCGGACTGCTGGTCGCCTCGCGCCAGGTCCGGCGCAGCAATTCGGCCAGCACGGATGGCAGCGAGGGCAGCCGCCCATCGCCATCGCAGGTCGGGCAATTGTCGAACAGCCGGGTGGCGAGCGGTTCGCCGATGCGCTTGCGCGTCATCTCGACCAGGCCAAGCGCCGACATGCCCAGCACCTTGTGCGGCGCCGGATCGCGCTTCAGCGCCTCGCGCAGGGCATTCACCGTCTGGGCGCGGTAGGCGGCGTTTTCCATATGCAGGAAATCGATCACCACGATGCCGCCGATGCCGCGCAGACGCAGCTGACGCGCAATCGCCGTGGCGGCTTCCAGATTGATCTTGAGCGCCTGTTCCTCGAAGGCATGGCCACGTGACGACGCACGACCGGAATCGACATCGATGGCGGTAAGCGCCTCGGTCTCGCCGAACACGATGGCGCCGCCCGACGGCAGCTCGATGCGGCGGCCCAGCGCAGCAGCAATATCGCCCTCGATCTCGAACAGTTCGAACAGGCCGGCGGGGTCGTCGAAGCGTTCCAGCCGCGCGACGTAATTCGGTGCATGCTCGAACAGCCAGGCGCGTGCCTCGGCGAAACCGGGTGCCGCGTTGACGCGAATGCGATCCAGCCGGGCGCCGACATAATCGCGCAGCGCGCGGCCGACCGGGCCCATCTCGCGCCACAGCTCGGCCGGCACATTGGAACTTTCGGCAGCCACGCGGCGCCGGTCCTCGATCGCAATCCAGCGCGCCCGCAGGCGTTCGAGATCGGCAAACAGTTCTTCCTTCGACACGCCATCGGCATTGGCATTGACGATACAGCCCATGCGGCGGCGGCGCTCGTCGCCATTGCGCCGCTCGGGCTCACGCTTCACCGGCTTGGTGCTTCGGCGATCACCGGCGCGATGCTGCAGCCGGACACTGACCTCATGCTGCAGCCGGGCGGTGACCTCCAGCGGTGTCTGGTCGGCCAGCGCCATCAGGCTCTGCATCACGGCAGCCAGCCGCATGCGTTCGGCATCCTGGGCGATGCGCTTGGTCACGCGCACCGCGGCATCATAGGGACAGAAGGACAGGAAGCGGCCGGGCAGCGCGATCTGGCAGGTGAGCTTGACACCCTTTTCGCCGACCGGATCGCGCACCACCTGCACCAGCACGGTCTCGCCTTCATGCAGACATTGTTCGATCGGCTTGTCGCCAGCGTCGACCAGATCGTCGCGGCCGAGGAACCCGTCGCGGCTCAGGCCGATATCGACATAGGCCGCGCCCAGTCCCTTCTCGATCCGCCGCACGCGGCCGAGGAAAATCGCACCCAGGGCGGAATCGCGATCGGGCCGCTCCAGATCGAGGTGGACCAGACGGTCATCCTCAACCAGGGCGACGCGCGTCTCGGTCAGTCCGACATCGATCAGCAGCTCGTTGGCCATCGAATCAGTTTATAGCGGGTTTCGTTAAAGAAGCGGATAGCCCGGAAGCGGATAGCCCAGGCCGTGCAGCAGCCCGGCGGTTTCGGCCAGCGGCAGGCCGACCACATTGGAATACGAGCCACCGATCCAGGGAATGAAGGCCTCGGCCCGGCCCTGGATGGCATAGCCGCCGGCTTTGCCCAGGCCCTCGCCACAGGCGGCATAGGCGGCGATGTCGGCCGCCGCGAGCCGGCGGAAGCGCACCTTGGTCTCGACCGCGCGGCTGCTGCTGCGGCCATCGGGATGGATCAGGCAGAGCCCGGTGACCACGGTATGGCGCCGGCCCGACAGCAGGCCGAGACAATGGGCGACCTCGTCCGCCGTTTCCGCCTTGGGCAGGATGCGGCGACCCAGCCCCACCACCGTATCGGCGGCCAGCACCAGGGCATCGGGCCGCTGGGCGGCCACGGCACGCGCCTTGGCCTGGCTCAGGCGCAGGGCCAGAGGCCGCGGCAATTCGGATTTTTCAGGGGTTTCGTCGAGATCGGCGGCCAGGATCGCATCCGGCACCAGGCCGATCTGGCGCAGCAGGTCGCGGCGACGCGGCGATGCGGAGGCCAGAACGAGGAGTGGCGCTGCCACGGTTCCGGCCCCGGATCAGACTTACTTGAAGCGGAAGGTGATGCGGCCCTTGGTCAGGTCGTAGGGGGTCATTTCCACCATGACCTTGTCGCCCGCCAGCACGCGGATGCGGTTTTTGCGCATCTTGCCCGAGGTATGAGCCAGCACTTCGTGGCCGTTATCGAGCTTGACCCGGAACATCGCGTTGGGCAGCAATTCGTCCACAACGCCGGGAAATTCCAGCAATTCTTCCTTCGCCATTCAGCCTCTGTTTTACGGTAGCTCGGTTTTACGGTAGTCGCGCGCCGGAACGGC
>NZ_CALRUC010000173.1:0-5954 GCF_943371255.1 Ferrovibrio terrae
CGGCGTTGAAATGGTGATGCCGGGCGACAACGTGTCGATGGAAGTCGAGCTGATTGCGCCGATCGCCATGGACGAAGGCCTGCGCTTCGCGATCCGCGAAGGCGGCCGCACCGTCGGCGCCGGCGTCGTCGCCAAGGTCATCGCGTAAGCGACGGCCTCGGTTCTGACGCGCATGCAGGGGTGTAGCTCAACTGGCTAGAGCACCGGTCTCCAAAACCGGGGGTTGGGGGTTCGACTCCCTCCGCCCCTGCCAGCGTGGCAGACGTAAACGAGTTTGAGTTTAGGATAACAAGGCGATGGCGAAAGTCAGTCCGATCGAGTTTTTCCGGCAAGTCCGGCAGGAGACCACAAAGGTCACCTGGCCGAGCCGTAAGGAAACCCTGATCACCACGGCCATGGTGTTTCTGATGGGCCTGGTCGCCGCGCTGTTCTTTTTTGTGGTCGACACGATCCTGCGCTTTGGTGTGCAGATGATCCTCGGCCTGGGGAGTTAAAGACGATGGCGGCGCGCTGGTACATCGTCCATGTCTACGCGAACTTCGAGAAGAAGGTCGCGCAGGCGATCCGCGATGGCGCGGCACAAAAGGGCATGGCCGATCACTTCGAGGAAGTGCTCGTCCCGACCGAGGAAGTGGTGGAAGTCCGCCGCGGCCAGAAGGTCAATGCCGAACGCAAGTTCTTCCCCGGCTATGTGCTGGTGAAGATGGAAATGACCGACGAGACCTATCATCTCGTCAAGAATACGCCGAAGGTCACCGGCTTCCTGAGCTCGGGCGGCAAGCCGTCGCCGATCACGGAAGCCGAGGCGCAGCGTATCGCCAATCAGGTGAAGGAAGGCGTGGAACATCCCAAGCCTTCGGTCACCTTCGAGGTGGGCGAGCAGGTGCGTGTGGCCGATGGCCCGTTCACGTCGTTCTCCGGCGTGGTGGAAGAAGTGGACGAAGAGCGCGCCCGCCTCAAGGTGGCGGTGTCGATCTTCGGTCGCGCCACCCCGGTGGAACTGGAATACAGCCAGGTCGAGAAGCTCTGACCTGACTGCTTGAGTACCCGGGCACAGTATCGCCCGGTTCACCGCGTGGGAGACAGCTAAGGTCCAGATTCGCCGGACCGACCCTGTCGCACCGCGCATCCGCTAGCGGAGAGCAAGCCTCTCCAAGCAGGAAAGGAAGTCAGTATGGCGAAGAAGATTGACGGCTATATCAAGCTGCAGGTTCCGGCCGGCAAGGCCAACCCGTCGCCGCCGATTGGCCCCGCGCTCGGTCAGCGCGGCGTCAACATCATGGAATTCTGCAAGGCCTTTAACGCGCAGACCAAGGATCTTGAGCAGGACATGCCGATCCCGGTGGTGATCACCGTGTATTCGGACCGTTCGTTCACCTTCATCACCAAGACCCCGCCGGTGACCTACTTCCTCAAGAAGGCCGCCAACATCAAGTCCGGTTCGAAGACGACCGGCCGTGGCGACAAGGTCGGTTCGGTGACGATGGATCAGGTGCGCGAGATCGCCAAGGCCAAGATGAAGGATCTCAACGCTCACGACGTTGATGCGGCTGCCCGCATGATCGTTGGTTCGGCCCGCTCGATGGGCCTGGACGTTCGTGGCGAATAAGGGGAGATCCGGATCATGACTCAAGGTAAGCGTTACACTGCCGCCGCCAAGACGGTGAACCCCGACCATCGCTACGGCCTCGAAGAAGCCGTGAAGATGGTGAAGGCCAATGCCAAGGCGAAGTTCGATGAGACCATCGAGATCGCCATGAACCTCGGCGTCGACCCGCGCCATGCCGACCAGATGGTCCGCGGCGTGGTCACCATGCCGTCGGGCACTGGCAAGACCGTGCGCGTCGCGGTTTTCGCCAAGGGCGCGAAGGCCGAGGAAGCCAAGAAGGCCGGTGCCGATCTGGTTGGCGCCGACGATCTGGCCGAAATCATCAACACCGGCAAGATCGAGTTCGACCGCTGCATTGCCACGCCCGATATGATGGCTGTGGTCGGCAAGCTGGGTAAGGTGCTGGGCCCGCGCGGCCTGATGCCGAACCCCAAGCTCGGCTCGGTCACCATGGATGTCGCCGGCGCGGTGAAGGCCGCGAAGGGCGGCCAGGTTGAGTTCCGCGTTGAGAAGGCGGGCCTGCTGCATGCCGGTATCGCCAAGGCGTCGTTCACCGAGGCTCAGATCCTCGCGAACGTGAAGGCCTTCCTCGATGCCGTGAACAAGGCCAAGCCGACCGGCGTGAAGGGTCATTACGTGAAGAAGATCGCGCTCTCCTCGACCATGGGTCCGGGTGTGCGCCTCGAACTGAGCGATGCCATGGGCGGCGACAAGGCTGCCGCCTAAGCATTGAAGAGTTTCGCCGGGCCTTCCTCGGAAGGGCCGGCGAAGCGGTATTTCGGGCAACCGCAATACCGCAACCTGTCCGAGACTGCAGGCGCTCCGGAGCTTTTTAGCCGAGGGGTTTAATGGGATTGCCACCTGCATAGACGGGGAAGAGAATTTTCTAGGACGCGGCCCAAGAATGCTCTTGGCCGGGTCCGTGAAGGTTCGAGCCCTGGGACAGGCGAACCGGGTGATCGGTTTGCCGCATTTCGACAAGGCTGGTGACAGCTGCGTCGGGGCGACCAAGTCGATCGCTCAAGTGCCAACCAGGATCAGGGCAACCTGATTCCTTGTTTAGGAGACGAGCAGTGGATCGTGCTCAAAAACAGGAGATGGTGACCATCCTCAACCAGGTCTTTAAACAGGCCGAAGTTGTGGTGGTAACCCAGAATGCCGGTCTGACCGTCGCTCAGGTAACTGAGCTGCGTCGTCAGATGAAGGCTGCTGGTGCCAGCTTCAAGGTCGCGAAAAACCGTCTTGTCTGTCTTGCCCTCGAGGGCACGCCCTACGCATCCCTGAAGAACCTCTTCAAGGGTCCGACCGGCATTGCATATGCCAATGATCCGGTCGCAGCAGCGAAGGTCGCCGTGGAGTTCGCCAAGAAGAACGAGAAGTTCCTCGTTGTTGGCGGCGCCATGGGCGAAACCGTCCTGAATGCTGAGGGTGTGAAAGCCTTGGCGACCTTGCCGTCGCTCGACGAACTGCGCGGCAAGATCATCGGCCTGCTCAATGCGCCTGCGACCAAGGTCGCCGGCGTCGTGCAGGCGCCGGCTGGCCAGTTGGCCCGCCTGCTCAATGCGTATGCCACCAAGGGTTAAGGCCGCAAGCCGAACCGTAACTGTCTAACCAGGTATCGAACCTACCAACTAGGAGTCACTAAAATGGCTGATTTGAACAAGATCGTCGACGAGCTGTCGACTCTGACCGTCCTCGAGGCTGCTGAGCTCGCGAAGCTGCTCGAAGAGAAGTGGGGCGTCTCCGCCGCTGCTCCGGTTGCCGTTGCCGCTGCTGCCGGCGCTGCTGCCCCGGCCGCTGAAGAGAAGACCGAGTTCAACGTGATCCTCGCCGAAGCCGGCGCGAACAAGATCAACGTGATCAAGGAAGTGCGTGCCATCACCGGCCTGGGCCTCAAGGAAGCCAAGGATCTGGTCGAAGGCGCGCCGAAGGCCGTCAAGGAAGGCGTCAACAAGGACGACGCCGCCAAGATCAAGGCCCAGCTGGAAGCCGCGGGCGCCAAGGTCGAAGTCAAGTAATACGCGTAAAGGTGGCGGGGCGGGTCCGGTGTGGACCTGCCCCGTTACTGCCCTATATCAGGGCATATTTATCGATACACACCCCGGCCGCCGCGGATTTTTGGCGGGTCAGTGCAGTACCGGATCTTTGGGCGCGGCGATCGCCCGGCGGGATAATGGGCCCGTGAAATTTATCGCTGGTCCGGAACTGCGCGGCGTGACAGACGCCGCATCATGAGAGATTTGGAACAGACATGACCTTGTCGTTCACCGGCCGCAAGCGCGTTCGCAAAAGCTTCGGGCGCATCCCGAGCGTGACCTCGATGCCGAACCTCATCGAGGTTCAGAAGAGTTCCTACGACAGCTTCCTGATGATGACCGATGCTGCCGACAAGCGCCCCGATGCGGGCCTGCAGGCGGTGTTCAAGTCGGTGTTCCCGATCAAGGATTTCAGCGACAGTTCCTCGCTCGAATTCGTCAAATACGAGTTCGAAGCGCCGAAGTATGATGTCGACGAGTGCATGCAGCGCGGCATGACCTTTGCCGCGCCGCTGAAGGTGACGCTCCGCCTGATCGTCTTCGAAGTCGATCCCGACACCCAGGCCAAGTCGGTCAAGGGCATCAAGGAGCAGGACGTGTACATGGGCGACATGCCGCTCATGACCGACAAGGGCACCTTCATCATCAATGGCACCGAGCGCGTCATCGTTTCGCAGATGCATCGCAGCCCGGGCGTGTTCTTCGATCACGACAAGGGCAAGACCCATTCCTCGGGCAAGTATCTCTACACCGCCCGCGTGATTCCCTATCGCGGTTCGTGGCTCGATTTCGAGTTCGATGCCAAGGACATCGTGCATGTCCGCATCGACCGTCGCCGCAAGCTGCCGGTCACCACGCTGTTCTTCGCGCTCGGCCTGACCCAGGAAGAGATTCTGGATTCCTTCTACAAGAAGGTGATCTTCAAGCGCGACAAGAAGGGCTGGCGCACCGACTATAACGCCGAGCGCATGCGCGGCGTGCGCCTGAACAACGACCTGATCAATGCCAAGACCGGCAAGGTGATGGTCGAGGCCGGCACCAAGGTGACCCCGCGCCTGGCCAAGAAGCTGGCGGAAGAAGGGCTCAAGGAGCTGATCGTTTCGCCGCAGGACATGGTCGGCAAGTACAACTCGCTCGACATCGTCAACGAAGAGAGCGGCGAGATCTATCTCGAGGCGGGCGAGGAGCTCGACGTCAAGAAGATCGAGCTGCTGGAAGCCGCCGGCATCGAACAGATCTCGGTGCTCGATGTCGACCACGTCACCATCGGTTCCTACATCCGCAACACCATGGTGGCCGACAAGCACCAGGGCCGCGAGCAGGCGCTGTTTGAAATCTACCGCGTCATGCGTCCGGGCGAGCCGCCGACGGTGGACACCGCCGAGGCGCTGTTCCACGGCCTGTTCTTCGATCCGGAGCGCTACGACCTCTCGGCCGTCGGCCGCGTCAAGATGAACGCGCGCCTCAGCCTGGAGGCCGATGACACCGTGCGCGTGCTGCGCACGGAAGACATCCTGGCCTGCGTGCGCACCCTGACCGAACTGAAGGACGGGCGCGGCGAAATCGACGACATCGACCATCTCGGCAACCGCCGTGTGCGTTCGGTCGGCGAGCTGATGGAAAACCAGTACCGCATCGGCCTGGTCCGCATGGAGCGTGCGATCCGCGAGCGTATGAGCTCGGTCGAGATCGACACGGTCATGCCGCATGACCTGATCAATGCCAAGCCGGCTGCCGCTGCCGTGCGCGAGTTCTTCGGCTCGAGCCAGCTGTCGCAGTTCATGGACCAGACCAACCCGCTGTCGGAGATCACGCACAAGCGTCGTCTTTCGGCCCTGGGGCCGGGCGGTCTGACCCGTGAGCGCGCCGGCTTCGAAGTCCGCGACGTGCATCCGACCCATTATGGCCGTATCTGCCCGATTGAGACGCCGGAAGGCCCGAATATCGGTCTGATCAACAGCCTGGCTACCTATGCCCGCGTGAACCAGTATGGCTTCATCGAAAGCCCCTACCGCAAGGTGGTGGACCTGAAGGTGACGTCGGAAGTGGTGTACCTGTCGGCCATGGAAGAAGGCCGCTACATGGTGGCCCAGGCCAACGCGCCGTTGCAGGCCGATGGCAAGTTCGCCGAGTTGCTGGTGTCGTGCCGCAAGGGGGGCGAGTATCTGCTGGCCCGTCCCGACATGATCGATCTGATCGACGTGTCGCCCAAGCAGGTTGTGTCCGTCGCTGCGGCGCTGATCCCGTTCCTGGAGAACGACGACGCCAACCGCGCGCTGATGGGCTCCAACATGCAGCGTCAGGCCGTG
>NZ_CALRUC010000174.1:0-5917 GCF_943371255.1 Ferrovibrio terrae
CATTCACGCGATCCTGCCACGCGCGGCGGCTTTGCCAGCACCTATCTCGCCTATCTGCTGGCGCGGGCCAGCCATATCGTGTCGGAAGAATTCCATCTGGCGCTGAAGAACTGGAAGCTGTCGGTGCCGTTCTGGCGCGTGCTGGCCTCGCTGAGCGATGCCAACGGCATGTCGGTCTCCGATCTTGCCGCCATGACGATCATGAAGCAGCCGCGCATCACCAAGATCCTTGACCGCATGGAGGCTGATGGCCTGGTGGCGCGTCGCGCCGACCGCCATGATCGTCGCCGTGTCTTCATCGACCTGACCGACAAGGGGCGCCGCCGCGTCGCACCGGCGCTGGCCGCCGCCAAGGCGCATGAGGCCAGCATTTTGGGGCCGCTGTCGGAGAGCGAACGCGCCACCATCAAGCGCGCGCTCGACCTGCTGATCCACAATCGTGAAGAGGCAGCGCCAAAAACCGCCAAGCCGCGCCGCAGCAAGGCGACGCCGAAAGCCTAGTTCTCGGCCGGGAAGCCGGCCAGCAGCCGCTGTCGCAGCAGGTTGAGCCCGGCATTGAGCAGCAGCCCGAGCACGGAAATGCTGATCAGCGGCACGAACATGTCGACGGTCTGGAAGCTGCGCGAGGCGCGCACCAGCAGATGGCCGAGGCCATCGGTCGAGGTGATCATCTCGGCCAGGAATACCACGATGCAGGAAATCACCAGGCCGATGCGGCAGCCGGTCAGGATCGAGGGCAGCGCCGCAGGCAGGATCACGGTGAACACGCATTTCAGCGGCGAGGCGCCGGCCGCGCGTGCCGACCAGACCAGCTTGGGCTCCACCGCGAGCGCGCCGAAATAGGTCGCCAGCAGGATCGGGAACAGCGCATCGACCAGCACCAGGGCCACCTTGGGCGCGCTGTCGAAGCCGAGAACCAGGATGAAGGCGGGATACAGCGCCACCTTCGGCACCGGGGCCAACACCCGCACGATCGGCCGCATCATGGCGCCCAGCTGGCGGTTCACCGCGGCGAACAGGCCGATCGACACGCCGATCACCAAGGCCAGCAAGAAGCCGCTGAACAGGCGCACCAGCGTGATTCCGGCATGGCCCAGGAAGGTGGGCGACTGCACCTGCTGCACCAGGCGCCAGAATACCGTGGCCGGCAACGGCAACAGCGATGGTGGTGCCATGCCGCTGACGGCGATGCCATGCCACAGGCCGATCAGCAGCACGATCGGGCACAGTCCCAGCAGGGTGTCGCGGCTACGCTGCGCCCACATCAGCCGCCTCCCACCGCGAAATCCTGGCGCGGTTCGGACCAGGCGATCAGCAAAAGGCGCAGCCGCTCGAAACCGGCATCCAGCACGATGCCGAGCAGGCCGATCACGATGATCATGGCATAGACGGTTTCGTATTGTGCCATGTCGAGCGCGTTGAACAGGATGTTGCCGGCTCCGCTCTGGCGCGCGATCATCTCGCTGGTGATCATGGTGATCAGTGCCAGCACCAGGCCGGTGCGGCAGCCGACGAATATCTCCGGCGCCGCCGCCGGCAGCACGATGCGGAACAATCGCGCCACCGGGCCCAGGCCCATGGCGGCAGCCGACCACAGCAGCTTTTCATCGACGGCGCGCGCACCCTGGTAGCTGTGATAGATCACCGGCAGGCTGACGCCGAGGAAGATCACCAGGATCTTTGAGGCATCGCCGATGCCGAGCCAGAGCATGATGATCGGCATCAGCGCCGCTTTCGGCACCGGATAGATCACCATCAGCAGCGGGTTGGCGGTGGCGGCGACACTGCGGAAGCGCCCCATCAGCAGGCCGAGTGGAATGGTCACCGCCAGCGCAAGGCCGAAACCCAGCACCATGCGACGCAGGGAGTCGAGAATATGCAGCAGGGATTCGGGATCGCCGAGGATGGCGGGCACTTCGCGCAGGGCGGCAGAGGCCGGGGGCAGGCCATTGACCTGCAGCAGCCAGGCGCCAGCCTCCCACAGCACCAGCAGGCCGATGCAGGCCAGCAGCGGCGGAACGCCGGGCAGATACAGCAGCTGCCGCATGCTCAGGCCTGGTCCGGCGGGCTTTCGATCATCCGCTCGATCTCGACGATATATTCCTGGTAGCGGCGGTTGAGCAGAAGATCGGCGCGCTGGCGCGGGCGCGGCAGGTCGATATCGACAATGGCCTTGATGCGGCCGGGTGAGCGCGTCATCACGATCACCCGGTCCGACAGATATACGGCTTCGTCCACACCATGGGTGACGAACAGCACGGTCTTGCGGTCGCGTTCCCACAGGTTCAGCAGGTCGTTCTGCAAGGTCGTGCGGGTATGCGCATCCAGTGCGCCGAAGGGCTCGTCCATCAGCAGGATTTTCGGGTCATAGGCCAGCGTGCGGGCAATCGCCACGCGCTGCTTCATGCCGCCCGACAGTTCCTTGGGATAGAAATTCTCGTATTCGGCCAGATGCACGCGGCGCAGCAGGGCCGCGGCCTTTTCGCGGGCCTCGGCGCGGCCGACACCCTGCTGGCGCAGGCCATACATCACGTTGCCGATCACGGTCTTCCATGGGAACAGCGCGAATTCCTGGAACACCGGGCCGCGATCCGGGCCGGGGCCGGTCACCGGCCGGCCACCGACCGTGACGGTGCCGCCGGTCGGGGCGACAAAGCCGCCGACAATATAAAGTAGGGTCGACTTGCCGCAGCCCGAAGGCCCGAGGATCGAGACAAACTGACCCTCGGGGATGTCTGCGGAAATGTCCGACAGGGCCAGATGGCGCGCATGCCGGGTGGTGCCGAATTCCTTCGACACCCCGGCAATCTGGATCGCGCTCTCTGACACTGCGGAAACTGGCTCCTTCCTCACAAGACCCGGAGACAGCATCATTGAATGGGCGCCACCATGGTCGGGTGACGCATCGTCGACACATCCAGCTTGCGCGACAGCATGCCGGTCTGGGCATAGATGTCGAGCATGGCCTGCACGCCCTCGAAATTCGGGCGGGCATTCTCGTCACGGGCAAAGTCGTTCGGCTTCAGCAGATAGGTGTCCAGCACCTCGACCGGCGCCTTGGTCACTTCCGACACCACCTTCAGGGTCTCGGCGCGGTTGGCGAGGGCCTTCTTCATGCCGCTGGTGATGTCGCGGATGTAGAGCTTGGCCAGCTCCGGCTTCTTGTCGACGAAGTCCTTGCGGCAGACTTCCATGATATGGACGATATTCTGCTGCTGGTCCGACAGCGAGAACAGCTTGCGCAGGCCGCCCTTGGCCTCGGCGCGGGCGGCAAACGGCTGGTTCAGCACGCCGACATCGACGCGACCGCTGCGGATCGCATCTTCCGAACCGGGGAAGCCGGTTTCCACCAGCTTGATATCCTTCTCCATGTCGATGCCGTTGCGCTTGAGCAGCATGGCCATCGGGCCGAGAATGCCGGAACCGAACACATTGGTGCCGACGCTCTTGCCCTTGATATCGGCGACGGTCTTGATCGGCGAATCATCCTTCACCGCCCAGTAGACCGAGAAACTGCCTGGCTTTTCCGAGACATGCTGGGCGACGATATAGGTCTGCAGGTTGGCCTCGATGGCGCCCTGGGCGGCCGAGAGCACGGACTGCGTCGAGCAGTCCAGTGCGCCGGCGGCCATGGCCTGCACCATCGGTGCGGTGCCCTGGAACTGCACCCATTCGATCTTGTAGCTCTTGCCCAGATCGGCGAATTCCGTCGGCCGCCGCATCATCCAGTATTTCGATTCTTCCGCCGGGATGGTCCAGCCGACCCGGATGGTTTCCTGTGCCTGGGCGGGCGTCGGGAAGACAGCCCATGCCGTGACCGAGGCGAAAACTGCGCAAGCGACCTTTTTCATGCCATTCCCCCTGTTGGAAAATCGTCCAGTAAGATCCCGTCTCTGCAGCACCGGCTGGCCTTGCATCCGGCCGTCGAACCGACGCCCGAAACTCTCAGCTCTTGTGCAGCAGGACAGTGTCTGGCGACACGCTACCACATCGAATAAATATGAAAATACATATTTTCATATCTAAAACATGTTGGCGCTTTTCTGAGCCGCCTGCCGCGGTTTTGACCGCTCTACGCCATCTTGCGCAGCACTCTGTGTCGCCTGAGCTGCACTGCGCTGCACCATGCGCTGCAGCGGAGGGAGGCCAGCAACAGAGTGGAAGGGCAGGCCGGGGTTTGGCAATCGCAAAAGACCGGGCACGGATATTTCTTTGATCCGGATCAAGGCCGCCCGGTCTCTGCCGGCTATGGTGCGCCGATGGCCGACTCCTGGGCGAATTTTCTTTCTGCTTGCACAACGGCGCTGCATGGCAGCGGCCTGTCCACCTGGCTGCCCGTATCGCATCCGCTCGGCATGCTGCTGCTCGGCCTGGTCGGCGGTGCCGTGCATTGCGCCGGCATGTGCGGGCCCTTCGTGCTGGGCCAGGTCGGCAGCCGTCTGGCGACGCTGCCGCTGGCGCAGGCCACGGTGTTCACCCGTCTGCGCGGTATGGCCCTGCTGCCCTATCATGCCGGCCGTGCCACCACTTACACCCTGCTCGGTGCCGCAGCCGCCGGTCTGGCCGGCGGTGCCGGCCGGCTGACGGTACAAGGCTATCTGCCGGCGCTGGCGCTGCTGTTCGCCGCCGCATTGCTGCTGGTGTTCGCCTCAACGCAGCTGATCGCGCAGGGCAGCGGCAGCGGGGCTGCCGCCCTGCGCAACTGGTGGCTCGCGCGGCTGGGCCCGCTGTTCCGCCAGCCGGTTGGTCTGCAGGGTTACGGCCTTGGCCTTGCGCTCGGTTTCCTGCCCTGCGGCCTGCTCTATTCGGCCCTGTTGCTGGCGGGGGCAAGCGGCAGCTGGCAGGCCGGCGCGCTCGGCATGGCCGCGTTTGCACTGGGCACCATGCCGGGGCTGCTGGTTGTCGGGTTTCTGGGTGCGGCAGCCGGCCAGCGCTGGCGCCACGTGCTACAGCGCCTGCTGGTGCCGGTGCTGCTGCTCAATGCCGTGCTGCTGATCCTGCTGGCGCTGCGCTGGCTGACGGCTTCCGCCTAGCCGACCAGGTTGCGGTAGGCGTGCCAGCTGGCATGCGCCACCAGCGGAAACAGCAGGCCGAGCCCGAAGAAGAAGGTGACAAGGCCGACAAAGGTGAACAGCGCGATCAGCCCGGCCCAGAGCAGCAGCGCCTTCGGATTGGCCAGCACCGCGCGCACACTCAGCAGGATCGCTGAAATCACATCGATATCGCGGTCCAGCAGCAGCGGCAGCGACACGGCTGAAATGGCAAAGGTCAGCAGCGCGAAGCCGCCACCCATGGCGGTACCGACAATCAGGAAGGGCAGGTTGACGGGATCGAGCAGATAAAGCGGAATCTGGCCCAGTGGCGGTGTGCCGCCATGGAAATACAGCACGAACCACAGCATGGCGGCGCGCATCCAGGCAAAGTGCAGCAGCAGCAGCACGATGCCGAAATAGGCGATGCGCGGATTGCGCAGGAAGACATTGACGGTGTCGCGCAGGGTGACGGGCTGGCCGGCTTCCAGCCGCCGGCTGCATTCATACAGTCCGACCGCGATGAAGGGCGCGACCAGCAGGAAGCCGCCGGCCATCGGCAGCACCGCCCAGGTCCAGTCGGCGACCGACAGCACGCCGGCCAGTACCCAGCTCAGTAATACGATGGTGGCGCCATAGGCCAGGCTGACGGCAGGCGCTGCCACCATGTCGCGCCAGCCCTGTTGCAGCCACAGCCAGGGCTGGTCGGTGGGGATGGTGCGAATCTGGGCGGCAGCCCGGGTTTCGGTGTCAGTGCTCATGCGAGCCTCTCTGCGGCATTCGGTCACAGCAACTGCGACATACTGCCCCCATACGGCCGGCCGCCCATTGACCTGCATCAATGTCGTAGTCCGTCGAAATTGCATGATGGCCCCGCGTCACCAGAC
>NZ_CALRUC010000175.1:0-5846 GCF_943371255.1 Ferrovibrio terrae
ATCGACACATCGACGCCATGCTGCTGCAGCAGATGCGCCATGGTGGCGATATCGGCCAGATGCGGCACATTGGACAGCGTCAGCGTCTCGTCGCTCAGCAGGCTGGCCGCCATCAGCGGCAGGGCCGCGTTCTTGGCGCCGCCGATGCCGATGCTGCCGTCCAGGGGCTTGCCGCCGCGCAACCGAATTCTATCCATAACGCATTGATTCCAAAGAACTACCGGCTGAAACCGCCGGCCAGAGCTAAATAGGGCACCGATTGTCTAGCGCAACGGGGGCCGAATCGCCAGTGCGGGCGGATGTAACGCCCGGATGCGCCAGGAAAAGCCGCAGGCCGGTGGCCTGCCGACAGCCCTACAGCTTGGGCAGGGTGACGCCGCGCTGGCCCATATATTTGCCGGCGCGGTCGGCGTAGCTGACCTCGCAGGGCTGATCGCCCTTGAGGAACAGGAACTGGCAGGCGCCTTCATTGGCATAGATCTTGGCGGGCAGCGGCGTGGTGTTGGAGAATTCCAGCGTCACATGGCCTTCCCATTCCGGCTCCAGCGGCGTGACATTCACGATGATGCCGCAGCGCGCATAGGTGCTTTTGCCCAGGCAGATCACCAGCACATCGCGCGGGATGCGGAAATACTCCACCGTGCGCGCGAGCGCGAAGGAATTGGGCGGAATGACGCAGACATCGGTGTCGCGGTCGACAAAGGATTCGGGCGAGAATTCCTTGGGATCAACCACCGCGCTGTTCACATTGGTGAAGATCTTGAACTCGCGCGCCACGCGGGCGTCATAGCCGTAAGAGGACAGGCCGTAGGAGATCGTGCCTTCGCGTTTCTGCGCCTCCACGAATGGCTCGATCATGCCTTGCGTCTTCGCCATTTCGCGAATCCAGATATCGGACATGACTGACATGCGGTGATCCTTCGGCGGCAGAAAACAGTGTCTTCGGGCTTAAGCGGGCGAACCCAGCCCGTCAAGCCGCCGGCGCGCCGCCGCCGCCTGGGCCACCGTCGGAGCCGCCATCCCGGCCGCGGGCCTGCTGCTTGCGGCGGCCCAGATTGGCCCGCAGGGTCTGCGCCAGCCGCGCCGCCCGGGCAGCGCGGTGCTTGGCTTTGCGCTGGCGGTTGTCCGACACCGTTTCCGGCGCGCTGTCAGGTTTGTCGCTGTCTGCCATGCACCCTCTGGCGCCACCGGCCATGGCCGGCGCGCGCAATCCAGCGATAGCCAGCCCCGCCCCCCGGCGTCAACCGGAATCCGCGCCCGCAGCCGGGCCAGGTTCGGGCGGCAAATCGCGGGGAACACGACGAAATCTGCGATTTCGCAAAAGCCGGCCAAAAGCCGCCATGTCGCGCTTGCGCCAGCCGGCCGGCTGTGGCAGTTTCCGCGCCCGACGCCGGCCGGGCCTTCGGGCGCGAGGGCCGGTTTGTCGTTTTTGGCCCTTACGGGGCTGCTGTAGCTCAGTGGTAGAGCACCTCATTGGTAATGAGGAGGTCGACAGTTCAATCCTGTCCAGCAGCACCATCCCCGGCGATCACGCGACCTGCCAACCTCATCGCCGCACCGGCCTGATGACATGCGGCCGATCTGCGCGCGATGAGATCGGCAGGCCTGCGGGTTTGATCAAATACCTCGTATTTGTCATGGGAATGGTGCCACACGGCATAGTCGCCGCATGCAACTAATGAGGTATCCCCATGCACGCTGATCCCCGGCCCGCATCACCGGGCCTGAAATCAGCACCTCATGACTCGCATTCTTCGCAATGTCCTTTTTGCGATCACTTCCCTCGGCGCGCTGCTCGCAACATTCTATCTGGTCGACCCAGAGGCTGTTGCCCTTAGCCTCCGCTCCATTCATTGGCATGGCATTCTGATTGCCACCCTGCTGGTGCTGGCAAATAACTATTTTTCACTGCTGCGCTTTCGCTCGGTGCTCCGGACCTTCGGCTTCAGACCGAGCTGGCACAGCCTGTTCTTTTCCCATTCGGTCGGTCAGGTCTCGAATCAGATTCTGTTCAATGTGATTGGCCAGAGCCTCAGCCGCGCGGCAGTTCTGGCTTCCAATGGTGTGCCATACAGTATTTCGATACTCGCGACCTACTTGGAGCGTGCGCAGGCGGCCGCGATCCTGCTTCTGCTCAGCCTTGGCGGCCTGTGCTACCTGTTCATCAACGTGCATTTCGACTTCCTGCCTGCCACGCAATACATGGCATCGATGGCAGCAGCCCTCTTCATCACCGTACTGGTTGTTGCGCTCACCGCGCTTCGATCAGCACGACTGTTGCAAAATCTGCCTGGCCAGATGCGTGGCGTTCTGCGCCTGTGGCCCAGCCTGCTGCTGACCCTCGCCGCCCATGGCTGCATGCTGGCCGCCTATCTGAGCCTGCTATGGGGATTGGGGATATCGCCATTCGACAGCCGCGTGATGGCGGCACTGTTCATCGTAATGTTCACCGCCAGCCTGCCGATCAGTTTCTCCGGCTGGGGTATCCGTGAATTCAGTGCCGCTCAGGCCCTTGGCGTGATCGGCATCAGCGAATCTGTTGCCGTGGCAAGCGCCGTTGCTGTCGGCCTGATCGGCCTGCTGGTCATGCTGCTGACTCTCGTCTGCAGCGGCATGCTGCTGCTGCACTGGCGCATTCCCGCGCGAGGCCCGCCACCCTCCATTGCGCCCATGCACCTCAACTGGAGCGGCGCGGCCCTGGCAGCCAGCGCCACATTATGCGCCATCTTGCTGTTCTTTCAGGTTCGCATACCACTGCAAGACGTTGAACTGACCGGCAACCTTGCCGATATCATCGCCCTGACCGGCCTGGGCCTGGCCCCGATTGCCCTCTGGATTCATCGCAATGCGCTGCCTGCGCCAAGCGTCCTGATTGCTGGCCTGTTGGCCATCTCGGTCCTCTTAATCTTTTCATTGCTGCACGGCTACACCAGCTTCGGCTGGACCCGCTGGGCCTTTGTCAACCGGGGGCTGGGTTGGCTGATTATTCTTGGATATGCCGCAACCGGGCTGTCGATTGCCCTGAGCGGCAAGGCGCAGTATCGCAATACTGTTCTTGGCACCTTCGTTGCCACGGGAACCACTCTTGCCGTCCTGCAGATCGCCCTGCTGATTGCCTCTCTGTTCGGAGTGTCGATCCCACGCGATGTCTTCGCGCTGCCGCTGCAGGCTTATGCAGGTAATCCCAATGCCTTTGCAGTTCAGATGTCCATCACCACTGCTGCCGCCGTTGCCGCGCAACATCTCGGACTGTTCGATCGCTGGAAATACATGCTGCCATCGATCCTCAGCGTGCTGAGCCTTGCCATTTACTACAGCCATTCCAGAGCCGGCATCGGCATGCTCGGTATCGTCCTGGCCTGCATGCTGATCTTCCCCGGCCACTTACCCCGGCGCCAGCTGATATCAGCGATCCTGCTGCCGCCACTGACCATTGCGGTCTTTTCATTCCTCTACGATCAGATCTACGGCTACATGCTCACGGAGAATTCTTTTGTCACCCTGATGCTCGCTGTGGATATGACACGCGATTCAGGTGATCTTGAGCGTTGGCGCAGTATTATCGATGGCTGGCAGATGTGGCTGCAGCATCCGGTCTTCGGCAAGGGCCTGGGTGCCTATATCGAGCAGCATCTCAACATTACCGGCCGCGCATTAATCATCCATTCTGTGCCGGTGTGGCTGCTGGCAGAAACCGGACTACTGGGTTTTGGCGTCGTCGCGGTTTTCTTCCTGGCTCTTTTACGCCATGCCCATACGGGCCTCAGTCAACCGAATAGCGGCTGGTCACTGGGACTGTTGATCCTGCTGCTGAGTTTCGCCGCCGGCAATCTTGTCCATGACTTCTTTTTCCAGCGCAATTTCTGGTTCCTGCTAGGATTGCTGATCGCAATTCCCGCCGTTGCAGCAGCACCCGGAAATACACTGCCGTCGAAGGTAATTTGACGCTACCCGGCCATAATGGCTTACACTTAGGCCATGACGTTACCCACCCCCTTCTCCGACGAACCGGCCATCGATGCCGTCGCGCGGTACTGGACGCACAAGCGCCAGAAGGATGGCGGCAAACGCCGCATGCCCGACCGCGCCGATATCGATCCGCTCGAGCTGCCGCCGACCTTCTGGCCCAACCTGCTGATCACCGAGCCGGCCGAGGGCGGCGCCTGGCGCTATCGTCTGGTCGGGTCCGCCCATGTCGAACGCTACGGTATGGATTTCACCGGCAAGACCACGCATGACATCATGCAGGGCAGTTATCGCGACTACATGGGCGCCATCTACCACGCCACATTCCATGACGCCGTGCCGGTCTATTCGGAAAGCGTGTTCCGCTGGGATGCCGCCGGCTTTGCCATGACGCGACGGCTGATGCTGCCGCTCAGCCAGGGCGAGACGGACCGGCCGGCGCTGGTGTTCAGCATTCAGGTGTGGCCGAGCGCGATGCCGATCCAGCCACGCAGCATCAGCGACCTGAGCCGCAGCGGCGGTTTCAAGGATGGCTTCTTCCTGCGCCTGGACCCCGACAGCTTCCAGCCGTTGCCCGATACAGGCGGCAGCAAGCCCTGACATGAATCACTTTACCGATGGCCGCATTATTGCGGGCTCTGATCGCGCGGAAGATCTTGAACAGCCGATCCTGCGCGATTTCCATCGCTACTGGCTCGACAGGCGCGGTGCGCGGCGCTGGCCGGCACGCGCCGATATCGATCCGCTCGATCTCAAGCCGCTGCTCGGCAACATCGCTCTGCTTGATGTTGTGCATGAGCCGGATGTCGCCGCGCCGCCGCGGTTCCGCTATCGCGTGTTCGGCACCGGCTTTGTCGAGTGGTTCGGCTTCGATATGACCGGCCGCATGATCGATGACTGGCCGGCGCCGGAATACCGCGCGGTGATGAATGCGTCCTACCGTGAAGTGGCGGCGGCAGGGCGGCCATTCCGCCGCCTGCGCAGCTTCGTCAAGGACAACCGCATCCTGCGCTACGAGGCGCTGATGCTGCCGCTTGGCATCGACAGCGGCGACAGCGCAGCGCAGCGCGTCGGGCAGATCATCGTGGCACAGGTGTTTACGGCGTGAACCCTGACCCGGTGCGTCACGGCGCCGGATAGCTGGTCTGATAGCGGCTGGTCAGCGTCAGCGGCACGCTGCCGCTGTTGGTGACGTCCACATAGGCCGCGCCGCTGGCGCCCCGCCCATAGCGATCATACAGCTCGACCTTGCCGCCGGCCGGCACGGTAATCGCACTGCTGCCGGCAGGAAGCTGCAGGCTGCCCGCGCTGCCGCTGGCATTGACCACCGTGATGGTGGTGTAGCCGTAGCGGTCACCCACATCGAGCTTAGCAGTTGCGCCGGGCGCGACAGTGATAGTGCCGGCCTGTGCAGCTGCAGCAAGGCCAATGGCGAACACGGCGGCAAGCGCCAGGCGGGAAGCGACGGTTTTGATGTTCAACATGATGGTTCTCCATGCCGTCCATATTGCAGTGCGAAGCACCGGCCGGACCGCAGGCAACAAGTATGGCGTGATCCGGGCACCGCAAAGGTCACGTCCGTGTGAATGCAACCACTCTGCGGCGAGCGTCACAGTTTTCAATACAAGCGCGCTTAGTAATCGCCTTAGGGTCACAAATCGTTAGGTATTTCCCGTATAATGGAATAAAATTTCGCTCACGCTGCACGCAGGGGTTCATCCCGGGGGGACTAAAATGGGGCAGCAATACCCGTTCGTTAATTATCAGATCGACGGCAAGGTGGTGACGTTGATCATGGTGTCGGAAGCCGGGGTGGCGACTCCGGAAATGGCACAGCGGTCGATGGCCGCCTTCAAGCAGCGCCTGAAAAAAGATGAAGT
>NZ_CALRUC010000176.1:0-5794 GCF_943371255.1 Ferrovibrio terrae
ACGAATTCGAGGAACAGCTTTTCCACGACGTCGGAATTCACCGCGCCGAGGTTGGCCATGTTCTGCGAGATTTCCTTGATCTCTTCGTCGTCCAGCAGCGGCCAGATCTTGGAGGAATGCTCCTCGCCCAGCGCAAGCATCAGCATGGCGGCCTTGTCCGGCCCCTTCAGCTGACGAAAATCTTTTTCTGCCATCGTGCGCTCCTAGCGACCGTTCAGGCGGCCTGATAGAGCCAGTTACGGATAATCGACACGGCTTCTTCCGGGTGCTTGTCGACGATCTCGCCGATCTTTTTCAAGCTGGAGGCCTTCACCTGGCCTTCGATGCGGGCGATATCGATCATCGATTCGATGCCGGGCGTCGGCGGAGCCATGCCGGCGTCAGGCGCGGCCGGCAATTCGGCGATCGGCGCGCCGCCAACCACCATCGGCAGGCCCGGCATCGCCGGCGTCAGCATGCCCGGCGGAATGTCTTCGCTTTCCTGCGAGGCTTCCAGCACGCGGCGGATCAGCGGGCGCACCACCAGCAGCATGGCGAGCAGGCCGAGCAGCACATAGCCGGCGATCTCGCCGATGCGGAACAGTTCAGCCTTGGTCAGGCCGAGCAGCACCGGCAGATTGTTGGGGTCGATCTCTTCCGGAATGTCGCCCGGCTCGGCAAAGCGCATGGTGACGACTTCGATGGCGTCGCCGCGCGCCTGGTCGAACCCGATGGCATTGCGCACCAGCGCATTGAGCTGCGCCATTTCTTCGGGCGAGCGCGCCTGGTAGGAGCGCTGGCCCGAACCGTCGACCTGCACGATGTTGTTGACCAGCACGGCGGCGGAAACGCGGCGCAGCACGCCGGCTTCGCGCACCTGGGTGCGGATGGTCTTGGAGATTTCGTAATTGACCAGTTCCTCGGTGCGGTTGCCGGTCGTGGTGGCCTGGGTGCCGCCCTGGCCCTGGGCCTCGGGCAGGTTGTTGGCCACCGAAACGTTCTGCTGGCCTTCCTGGCTCTGGTTGTTTTCGGTGATGGTCTGGGTCGAACGCACCACCTGCTGGTCAGGGTTGAACAGTTCCTGATTGGTGGTGACGCGGTCGAAATCCATATCGACCGAGATTTCCGCGCGCACATTGCCGACGCCAACCGAGCGCTCGAGCAGCGCTTCGACATTCTTGCGCAGGCGTTCTTCCATGACCCGGCGCATGTCGGCCATGCGGTTGGCCGTGGCGGTGGCCGCATCGGGCTCTTCGCTGGTGCCGGCCAGCAGATTGCCGCGGTCATCGACGATGGAGATGCGGGACGGCTTCAGGTCGGGCACGGCGGAGGCGACGAGATTCTGGATCGCACGCACCTGCGGCTGGTCGAGGCGACCACCCCTGGTCTTGACGATGATCGAGGCGGAGGGCTCGCGCTGTTCGCGGCTGAACACCTCGCGCTTGGGCAGCACCAGATGCACGCGCGCCGACTGTACCTGGTCGATCGAACGGATGGTGCGGGCCAGCTCGCCTTCCATGGCACGCAGATGATTGATGTTCTGCATGAAATTGGTGGCCGACAGCGCATTGGCCTTGTCGAAGATTTCATAGCCGGCGCCGCCGCCGGACGGCAGGCCGCCCTCGGCCAGCTGCATGCGGGCGCGCAGCACGCGGTCTTCCGGCACCAGGATCTGGGCGCCGTTGGCGGCAATCTGGTAGGGGATTTTCTGGGCTTCGAGGCGGGCGACGATCTCGCCCGAGGATTGCAGGTCCAGATTGCCATACAGCAGCGCCATCTTGGGCTGCGTGACCTTCATACCGAGGAATACGAAGAAACCGATCAGAATCGCAGCGGTCGCCGCCAGCATTGCCAGCCGGGCGGGACCGATGTTCCGCATCATGTTCATAATTCCGTTCACGGCATCACCCCATGCACCAGGCACGCGTTGCGGACAGGCACCACCTGTCCCTCGACGCCAAAGTAGGAAGCCGGGATGAAAGAGAGGTTAACATCCCGGCAAAATTTGCCTACCGGAATGTTAACCTAAATATATTGAACAGAATCTGATAGTTAGGGAAATTAGAGCGAGCGGGCTGGCGGATCGCGCAGGGTGCCCGGGCGATAGTCCTGGAGACGGGTGGCGCGCAGGCCGGGCAGGCCATGCTGCTCGATGGCGCGCTGCCAGGACTGGAACTCCTCGATGGTCAGGATATAGCGCTCGCAGGCCTCTTCGAGCGTGAGCAGCCCGCCGCGCACGGCAGCCACCACTTCAGCCTTGCGGCGGATCACCCAGCGCTTGGTATTGGGCGGCGGCAGGGTTTCGCGGGTGATGCGCTGGCCCTCGGGACCGATCACGCTGGTCGGCGCCGTCGCCGCACGCGTCTGGGGATTCACAGTCTCGATGATGTTCTGCATGGTGGTCATCCGCCTCTTACAAAAACCCTGAAATGCCGTGCTGACCCGATGGCGATCAGCTCGCCGCCTCTTCTTCCTCGTCATCGCCCGTGTTGTCGTTGGTCGGCGCCGGGAACACCGACACCACCTTCTCGGGCAGGAACTTGTTGCCCGACACGACCAGGTATTGCGTGCCGTCGACGGTCTCGAGTGCCTCGACATAGCCGCGCGCATAAACCTTGACGCCATCAACGGTCTTCCCGCCGGCATCCTTGGCCACGACTTCCAGCTTGTAGGTGCCAGCCGGCAGCGCATTGCCCTGGCCGTCCTTGCCGTCCCAGGCGATTTCGGTCTTGCCGGTCTTGAAGCCGCCCGCCTGTTCCGAGGTCTGCGTCACGCTGCGCACGACCTGGCCGCTTGAATTGATGATGTTGTATTTCACGTTGTTGACGCCGGCCGGCAGCTCATAGGACCAGAAGGCCGCGCCGCCCTGCTGCAGCTTCACCTGGTTGTCGTCGACATCGACGATCTTGCCGATGAAGTTCAGGTTGTTGCTGCTCTGCTGGGCCGAGAACATGGAGATCAGCTTTTCCAGGTTCTTGTTCTGATTGATCGACTGTTCGACCTGGCTGAACTGCACCAGCTGGGTGGTGAACTCTTTCGAGTCCATCGGCGAGGTCGGATCCTGGTTCTTCAGCTGCGTGGTCAGCAGCGTGAGGAAGGTGTCGAAATTCTTCGCCAGCGATACGCTGGAGGATTCGGACGCCGTCTGCGGTGTGCTGCTGGTGGTTGCGGTGGAGGTGACTGCGGTGACCATGACTCTTCTCCTTGCGGAAAATCAGATGCGGATATCGAGCCCGCCGCGTGCCGCGGCTGCCCGTTGTGCATTGTTGGCGGCAACCTGTGCCGGATCAGTCTTCAGGCCGGTTTCGGCATACTCATCGCCGCCGCGGCCACGGTTGCGGCCATTGCCGCCGCCGTTGCCATCGCGGCCATTGTTGTCCTGGCCCTGGTCGCGCAGGGTGAAACTCAGCGACTGCTGATCGGTCTTCAGGCCGGAGTCGCGCAGCGACTGTTCCAGCTGGCTGGCGTCGCGCTGCAGCATCAGCAGCGTATCCGGCTTGTCGGCAGAGATGACCGCCATCAGGCGGCCGTCATGGCCGATTTCCAGCTTGATCTCGACCTTGCCGAGATTGCCCGGATCGAGCTTGATCGAAATCTTGTCGGCGCCTTCGGCAACGCCCTTCTTGATCTGCACCGCGACCTGTTCACCGGCCGGGATATAAGGATTGAGATGACGGGCGGCGGTCTGCGCGGCGGTATGCTGAGTGGCCTGCGTTGCCGGCGCGGAGGAAGCGCTGACCGACATCGCCTGCTGGTTGGACTGGCTGCTGTTGTTGCTGGTAGTGGTGGTGGATGTATTGCTCTGCAACTGGGCTTCCGCATTGGCCTGCAACAATGCGGCATTGAACTTCAATTCCGGGATCGCTGGCTGCGCCGGGGTCTGCGCGGCCTGGGCCTGCTGCTGCAGCAGAGCCGCATCGTCGGCGCTCTGCTCATCGCCCTGCATGGCAAACAGCGCAGCCTGATCGACCAGCGGCTTCACCGCCGCGGTGGTCGTCGCGCCCTGCACGTCAATCGTCAGCGCCGGCTTGTCGGCGGATTTGGGTTCGGCCTTCGGGGCGGTTTCGGCAGTGACCACCGGCTTGCCGCCCTGCTGCGCCTGCGCCTGGGTGACGAGCGCCTGCTGGATGGCGGCGAAATCTTCCGGTGTCACCGTCTGCTGCTGCGGCAGCAGGGCGGCGGCGCTGGTTTCGGTCGCGGTCTTGGCCATGGTGGCGGCGGTATCGGCGGTGACCGTGGCGGCGGCATCGTCGGCCATCTGCATCGTTGCGGCCGCAGCAGCCGCGGCGGCCGCGGCAGCCGTCTGCTCGGGTACTTCGCCCTGCAGCGCATCGGCAGCCGCCACCAGCGCAGCAGCCGCCGCATCCAGCGGATTGACCGCAGGCACCGTGGCGGTCGGCACGACCGGCGCTGCGACAACGGTTTCGGTTACCGGTGCCACGACCTGGGTCGCCACCGGCTGCGCCTGCGTCAGCAGGTTGAGAAGAATCAGGGCCGCATCGGCATCCACCGCGACGACCGGCTCGGCCGTCTCGAGGGTTTCATCGGTGCTGGCGGTGCTATCGACCGGGACTTCAGCCTGTTCGCCGGCCGGGACGGTGTCCTTGGCTTCGGTCTGCGGCGCGGCTTCAGCAGTCTTGTCGGCCTGATCGGCCTGGTCAGTGGTGTCCTTGGTCGATTCCGTCGGCTGCGCCGCATCCTTGACCGGCTTGGCCTCGCTCTTGGCCGGCTTTTCAGCCGGCTTGGCGGCGGTCGTTTCGCGCGGGCTCGTCTCGCGGGGGGCCGACTCGCTGCGCTGCGCGGCATCGTCTTCGCTGCGCTGGGTTTCGACCGCTTCATACTTTGGGCGGTCGGCAACCGGACGCTCAGGGCTGCGGGTCTCGCGACGGGTCTCGGTGCGGGTGGCCGCTTCCGGGGCGGCACGTTCGGCGGCCTTGGTCACCGCCTCGCTGCCCTTGCCGCTGAAGGCGCTCTGCAGCACCCGGGCAAACTCGTCGGCACGGCTCGCAGTGTCCTCGGCCGGGGTCTGGCCAAGGGCGGTGGAGGCGGCGTTGTTAACCTGGGTAACTTGCATGGGTAACCTCATTCGTCGACGGGGTAGAAGCAAGCGACGGGCCAACTCCGGCTTCCCTTATAAGATTTTGTTTTTATTGGAATAATTGAAACGGCCCGAGTCTTTCTGGGCCGGCGCCTTTGCCGGGCGGCAATTTCTGCCGGTCCCCTGCAGGCCCCTGCCGGGCCGGGTCCGCCAGTCGCCTTGGACGGACGAAGCGGCTATGGTCCCGCCGATGTCCGACCCCTTCCAGACCGCCCTGCAGCACCAGCAGGCCGGCCGCCTGAACCAGGCGGCCGAGATTTACCAGAACATGCTGCGCGGCAACCCGCAGCAACCCGATGTGCTGCACCAGTTCGGCCTGCTGCACCACCAGGCCGGCCGGCCGGCCGAAGGGGTGAAATACATCCAGCGCGCCATTGCCCTGCAGCCGGGCCAGACCGCCTATCTGAACAATGCCGCCCTGCTGTTCATCGCCGCCGGCCAGGCCGCAGAGGCGGTGCGTGCGGCCGAGCAGTCGCTGGCGCTCGATCCGGCCGCCGCCGACGCCGCCAACAATCTCGGCCTCGCCCAAGCCATGCTGGGCAACCCGGCCGCCGCCGAGGCCGCCTATCGCCAGGCCATGCGCCTGCGTGCCGGCTTCATCGAGGCACAGTTCAACCTGGCCAACCTGCTGCGCGAAAGTGGCGCGCATGCCGCGGCGGCGGTGGAGTATCGCCAGCTGCTGGAGCGCCAGCCGCAGTTCATCGGCGCCCGTATCAA
>NZ_CALRUC010000177.1:0-5572 GCF_943371255.1 Ferrovibrio terrae
GGTGCCGGCATTGCGGCGATCGGCATGGGCGGCGCGGCGATCGGCGTGGGTCTGATCTTCGCGAACTTCCTCAATGGCGCGCTGCGCAATCCGGGCGCTGCCCCGAAGCTGTTCGGCAACCTGATGCTGGGCTTCGCCGTGACCGAAGCGCTCGGCATCTTCGCGCTGCTGATCGCGCTGCTGATCCTGTTCGTCTGAGTTAAATGCCTCAGCTCGAAACAGCCACTTTCCTGCCGCAGCTCGTCTGGCTGCTGATCAGCTTTGCCATTCTCTATCTGTTGATGGCAAAGCTGGCGCTGCCGCGCGTGGCTGAGGTTGTGGACGGGCGCCGCAAGCGCCTGGAACACGATCTCGAGGAAGCGGCCCGGCTGAAGCGCGACACCGAGAAGGCGATCGCCGACTACGAGCAGGCGCTGGCAAGCGCGCGGGCCAAGGCCCAGACGATTGCCGGCGAGACGCGGACCCGGATCGCGGCCGAACAGGCTGCGGTGCGGGCCAAGCTCGAAGCCGAGATCACCGAGCGGACCAAGGCGGCGGAAGCCAGCATCCTCGTGGCCAAGCAGCAGGCGCTCGCCTCGCTGCAATCGGTCGCGGCGCAGGCGGCATCCGATGTCGTGGCCCGGCTGAGCGGCACGGCGCCGAGCAACGACGCGGTGGAAGCCGCCGTTGCCCAGGCGCTCGCCAAGCGCAGCGCGTAGGACCGGAGGTCAGATATGTTCCAAGATCCGACATTCTGGGTTCTGGTCGCCTTCGTCCTGTTCTTTGCCCTGATCTTCTACCTGAAGGTTCCGGGCAAGGTGCTGGCGCAGCTCGACGAGCGTGGCGCCCGCATCAAGCAGGGCCTGGATGAGGCCGAGAAGCTGCACCAGGACGCGCAGCATCTCTTCGCCGAATACCAGCGCAAGCAGCGCAACGCCCTGAAGGAAGCCGAGGAGATCGTCGCCGCGGCCGAAGCCGAGGCGAAGGCCCTGCTGAAGGACACCGAGGCCGAGCTGAAGCTCAGCCTGGAGCGTCGCCGCAAGCAGGCCGAGGACCGGATCGCCCAGGCCGAAAAGCAGGCGGTGCAGGAAGTTCGCGACACGGCCGTGGAACTGGCGATCGCTGCCGCGACCCAGGTGCTCGGCCAGTCGCTGCAGGGTGCCGCCGCCGCCGCGCAGATCGATCGCGCCATCGGCGACGTCAAGGCCAAGCTGCACTGAACGCTTCAGCGTCGAACGATTTGAAAAGGGCCGCAGCGATGCGGCCCTTTTTCTTTGCTATGATGGCGGCAAATATTCTGGAGATGTCACCATGCATATGCTGATGATGACGGCGCTGGGCTTAGCGGTGCTGGCCGCCTTCTGGTTCATCGGCCGCCTGCTCAATGCTCGCGCCGGCCGCATGGTCGTCAACGGCCCGCGGCTGTTTTTAGCCGTCTGGGCCGCGGTGTCGTTCTACAATGGCTATATCGGGGTGACGAAAGCCGGCTATTCGGTGCAGGCCGAGCTGCTGGTGCATCTGGTGGTGTTCGGACTGCCGGCCGTGGCGGCGGTCGTCCTGATGTTCAGGAAGCTTTAGTCTAGTCCACCACGCGGCAGAACACGCGATACAGCCGGATGATGTTGGCATCCATGGCGCTGACGCGGATCGCCCAGTGCTCGCCCTCGCAGATCGCCCATTCGCGTTCGTTCTCATCCACCGCCTTGCCCTTCAGCTTCACTTCCTCGGCATAGTTGGCGAAGGACTCGATCACCGCGGACTTCAGCTCATGGGTGACGTCTTCCATGTAGCAGATGATGAAATTCAGGCTTTCCAGTTCGGCCTGCAGGCCTTCGGGCGTCAGCAGATGTGGCTTCACCGGCTCGCGGTCCCACCACACTTCATAGACGCGGCTTTCGGTCGATCCGGTCAGCAGGAAATCGGTGAACATCAGCTGGCCGTTCGGCTTCATCGCCGCGCGCAGCTTGGCCAGCAGCAGGCGTTTGTCCTGCACGCTCATCAGCCCGTCCTTGGACAGGAAGACATCGACGCTCTTGCGCTTGAAATTCATGTCATCGAGCGAACCGACCTTGATATTGGTGCGCTGCTTCACGCCCTGGCTCTTGGCCAGGTCGATCGAGGCGGCGGCCAGCTCCGGATCGGGCTCATAGGCATCGATCCACAGATTCTCGCGGGCCATCAGGCGGGTCATGCCGCCCATGCCGCTGCCCAGTTCGGTGATCGACATGTTGGGATTGAGGCCGAGCGGGGCGACCAGCGGTTTCATCAGCTCTTCGCCGCCCGGCTGGTTGAAGCCTTCGCCGAACAGCTTTTGCACCACCTGGCGGCGGCGCGGCGACCAGCTGTCGATGCTGGGGACCTCCTTGGGTGCCTCGTCGACGCCTTCGCCTTCCGTCTCCACGGGCTGTGGGGCGTAGTCCTTGAGCGTGTGCTGCATGACATAGTCGTCGCCATGCCACCAGGCGCGCAGCTTCTCGCGCCAGGTCACTTCCTCGGACTGCTCAGAGTTCTCCTTCACCACCACTGTCGTATCCAGATTCAGATTCGGACAGTCTGCTGTAACGCCGATATGGTTGATTTTCTGTTGCCGGCGCGGGTTACAGCCTTGTCCCTGTGGAAAAATCTGGATCACGGGACGCACAAAAACAAGCGCCCGCCGAAGGGGCGGGCGCTTGAGTATACTTTAGATTTGGTTACCTGACCTTTCGGTCAACCTGGAATCGCCAGGCGGTGGCGCCGGTTTTACCGGCGGCCGGCCATGCGTTCCGGCAGCAGGTCGCGCACGCGACGCCGGGCTTCGGTGTCGCGGATACGGGCCGACTGGGCGGTGGTGATCAGGCGCGGCGCCGGCGGGTTGGCCAGCACGGTGACCGGATCGGTCAGCAGGTTGTCGGCCAGCTGCTTGATCTCGGCCGGCAGGGTGGTGGCAAACACGATGGTCTGGCGCTCGGTCGGTGCGGCCTCGAAGATGGCGCGCAGCTCGTTGGTGACGCCGAGTTCCAGCATGCGGTCGGTCTCGTCCAGCACCATGATCTCGAGCTTGTTCAGCTCCAGCTGGCCGGCATTGATCAACTCGACCACGCGGCCGGGCGTGCCGATCAGGATGTCGATGCCGCGCGACAGCGCCTGGGCCTGGGCTGCCTTGCCGGGGCCTTCGTAAACCGTGACCTGGCTCAGCCGGACGAAGCGGCCGTAGGCGCGGAAGCTTTCCTGGATATGCTGCACGCGCTCACGCGACGTGGTCAGGATCAGCGCGCGCACCTTGCGCGGGCCGGCCGGATGACGGTCGATGGACAGGTGCTGCAGGATGGGCAGGGTGAAGGCGACGGTCTTGCCAGCACCGGCTTCCGCCTGCCCGAGCAGATCACGGCCCTGAAGCAGATGTGGGATCGCTTTCGCCTGGATCGGCGTTGGCGCGACGTGCTTTTCAGCCGTCAGGGCACGCTGAATGGGTTCAACGAGATCGAGCGAGGAGAATTGATTGCTGTTCAACATCGGCCTGCAAAGGTTCAGTTACGCGGCAGGTTACCACTAAAAGACCGGGCACCGTGAAACTGGTTTAGAGTGACAGTTCGTCCCGGTCCGGCAGCGCCAGAAGCGCGGCGGCGAACGGGGGGTCATGTCACGGAAGCCAGGATCATGAGGTACGGCGGCGTCCGGCGGGGTACCGCGAACCCGCGTGATACTAGCGGCCGTTCCCTGTTTTGCAAGCGCGAAACCTCATGGTGCGACAATCATGTAAAAGCAGCCAAAAATGCCGTTTTTTCATACCTGCCCTCGATCAGTCACATGGTGACAAGAGCGTTGTTTTTCAAGGCCATGGGCGCAGATTCCGGAGTCTTTTCCGTGCTATCGCCTGCCGGCTGCGCCGCCGCGGCCGGGCTGCGCGCCGGACGGGTGAAACGGCTGTCTGAGCAGACGACTCGGAAATGGTTAACGGGGTGACCCGGCGGGCAGGGCGGGACTCGGCCTGCCCGGGTGACCGGGATTTAGGCCCTTTCCGTAACGGAAACCTGCCCCCGTAGGGCGCGGTGCGGCCCCCGGCGGGCGGCCTGACCGGTTAACAGCCGCTGAGGCCGGAAAACCACAGCGAAATCCATCTGCGGCCGGGCCGGCAATGCGCCTTGCAATCCCCGGGATTGGCCGCTAAAACCGCGCGCTCGTATCGGGCGTTCCGGCCGGAAGGGCTGCCGAGTTCGCCTTGAAGATCACTCCATACCTTCGGAGGTTATGAAATGCCCAAGTTGAAGACCAAGAGCTCGGCCAAAAAGCGCTTCAAGCTCACGGCGACCGGCAAGGTGAAGCGGGCCCATGCGGGCAAGCGTCACGGCATGATCAAGCGCACCAACAAGCAGATCCGGAATCATCGCGGCACCGCCGTGATGGTCGAGGGTGATGCGCGCAAGATCCTGAAGAACTACCTGCCCAACGCCTGAGCTGAGGAGATACTGACATGGCACGTGTTAAGCGGGGCGTTACCGCCCATGCCCGCCACAAGAAGGTCCTGAAGCTCGCCAAGGGCTACCGTGGCCGCAATTCCACCGTCTTCCGCGTCGCGATCGAAAAGGTCGAAAAGGGACTGCAGTATGCATTCCGCGACCGTCGCGCCAAGAAGCGCAACTTCCGCTCGCTCTGGATCCAGCGCATCAACGCTGCGGCCCGCGAGCAGGGTCTGACCTACGGCCGATTTATCAACGGCCTCGCGCTCGCCGGCATCGAGATCGACCGCAAGGTTCTGGCTGATCTCGCCGTCCACGAGCCCGAGTCCTTCAACGCCCTGGTGGCGCAGGCCAAAGCGGCCCTGCCTGCCGCGGCGGCCTGATCGGCCCGCACTCGCAGTTCTAAGATAAGCGACTGTTTGCGAAGGGGGCCGTCATGACGGCCCCCTTTGTTTTGTCTGCAACACCGCTGTCGCGTCGCCGGCTTATAGTTGAGCAGTAAAGAGGAAGCATGACCGAGATCGCCAGGCTGGCTGCCGAAACCGAAGGCGCCATTGCCGCCGCCCAGACTCTGGATGCCCTGGAAGAGGCCCGCCTTGCGGTGCTCGGCAAGAAGGGCTGGCTGTCGGCCGCCTTGAAGGAACTCGGCACGCTGGCGCCCGATGACCGCAAGGCGCGCGCGCAGACCCTGAATGAAGTGAAGAACAGCCTTACGGCTGCCATCGACTCCCGCAAGGCCACGCTGGGCGATGCCGCGATCGATGCGCGGCTGAAGGCCGAAACGCTCGACATGACGCTGCCGCTGAACGACAGCGCTGAACAGCAGGGCCGCATCCATCCGGTCAGCCAGGTGATCGACGAGATCACCGAGATCTTCGCCGCGATGGGCTTCAGCATCGCCGAAGGTCCGGATATCGAGGATGACTTCCACAATTTCACCGCGCTGAACATTCCGCCCGAGCATCCGGCGCGGCAGATGCAGGACACTTTCTATCTGCCCAATCGCGGCGCCGATGGCGAGCAGATGGTGCTGCGCACGCATACCTCGCCAGTGCAGGTGCGCACCATGCGCGGCGGGCCGCCGCCCTATCGCATCATCGTGCCGGGCCGCACCTATCGCAGCGACTACGACATGACGCACACGCCGATGTTCC
>NZ_CALRUC010000178.1:0-5381 GCF_943371255.1 Ferrovibrio terrae
GTTCGAGGTGGTGAAAAGCGGCAAGGTGAAGGTGGAAATCCCGCAGACCTATGCGCTGAAGGATGCCGCCCAGGCCCATACCGACCTGGAAGCGCGCAAGACCACCGGCTCGACGCTGCTGCTGCCGTAAAAGGATAGATGCAACCACAACACAGACAGTCACCCTCGCAATAGATCGTCACTCCACAACAAAGACCGTCAGCCCACAACAGATCGTCACTCCAGCAAAGACCGTCACCCTCGGGCTTGTCCCGAGGGTCCATCCCAACCTTCCGCGCCTCGGAACGCGCAGATGGACCCCCGGAATAAATCCGGGGGTGACGATTTATGGGGTGGCCCGGTTTACGGCGTGGCCCGGCTTATGGGTTGGACCGCCCAGCCCGCCACTGCCACGCGGTAGCGATTTACCCCTTTCGCCCCGGCGGGGCTTTTGCCATTGTCCCGCCGCCATGACCGACCTTCTCAGCCTCGCCGCCGGCAACCTGTTGTCGCCGATGATCCTCGCCTTCGTGCTGGGCGCGGTGGCGGCTTTCCTGCGTTCCGATCTCGAAATCCCCGAAGGCGCCGCCAAGGCGCTGGCGATCTATCTGATGTTCGCCATCGGCTTCAAGGGCGGCGTCGCCATGCACAGCGCCAGCGGCTGGGCGCTGGTCGGCGCCATTGTCGCCGCCCTCGCCCTCAGCCTGGCCCTGCCGGTGCTGGCCTTCGCGCTGCTGCGCGGGGTGTGGCGCCAGCCGCGCATCAATGCCGCCGCCATCGCCGCCCACTATGGCTCGATCAGCATCGTCACCTTTGTGACGGCGGCAGAATTCCTGCGCAGCCGCGATATCCCCTATGAAGGCTATCTGGTTGCCATGACGGCGGTGATGGAAACCCCGGCCATCCTGATCGGCCTGCTGCTGGCCGGCCGCCAGACGCAACAGGGCATGCAGCATGGCGCCAGCGAGCGCGGCGCCCTGGTGCGCGAGGTGCTGGTCAACGGCTCGGTGATGCTGCTGGTCGGCGGCTTCCTCATCGGCTGGATCACCGGCGATGCCGGCCTGGCCAAGATCAAACCCTTCGTGGCCGACCTGTTCAACGGCGCGCTCTGCATCTTCCTGCTCGATATGGGCCTGGTGGCGGTGCGCCAGGGCCGCGCCGCCAAACACTTCCCCAGGGCACTGATTCTCTTTGGCCTGGTGATGCCACCGATCGGCGCCGCCTGCGGCTTCCTGGCGGCGGCAGCGCTGGGTCTCTCGGTCGGCGGCGCCATGCTGCTGGCGGTGCTGTCGGCCTCGGCCTCCTATATCGCCGTGCCGGCCGCCATGCGCCTGGCGCTGCCCGCTGCCAATCCCTCGCTGTCGGTGACACTGGCGCTGGCGATCACTTTCCCGTTCAATGTCGCCATCGGCCTGCCGCTGTATCTGATCGTGGCGCAGCGCCTGTTCGGGAATTAAGCCATGGCCCATCCGCGCAAGAAGATCGAGATCATCGTCGAGGCGCCGCTGCAGAAGCCGGTGCTCGACTGGCTGTCGGGCCAGGGCGTGAAAGGCTGGAGCGTGTTTCCGCGCGTGATCGGCGGCGGCCGCCATGGCGAACGCAGCGGCGACGACATCACCCGCGCTTTTGATAATGTGATGATTGTCGCCATCGCCACCGAGGCGGTGGCGCGCGCCGTGCTGGATGGCTTCCACGCCCGCTTTGCCGATGCGGTGGCCGTGGTCTATACCTCCGATGTCGAGGTTTCTCGCGCGGATCGTTTCTGACATGGCCGCGCCGCCCGTCGATCCCAAAACCCCCGCCCAGCAGGCCCGCGCCGTCGCCCGCGCCTGCCGCACCGCCAGCCTCGCCACGCAGATGGCGGGCCAAAACGGCCAGCCCTATGCCTCGCTGGTGCTGGTGGCCTTCGATCACGATGCCGCGCCGCTGCTGCTGATCTCGCGGCTGGCCGACCATACCAAGAATATCCTCGGCCATGACCGCGTCAGCCTCCTCTGCGACGGCACGGCGGGATTGTCTGAACCACTGACCGGCCCGCGCGTCAGCCTGCTCGGCATGGCCGAGAAAACCGACGACCCGCGCCATCGTGCCCGCTACCTCGCACGCCACCCTTCAGCCGAAATGTATGCCGGCTTCGGCGATTTCGCCTTTTACAAAGTGCATGTCGAGCGCGCGCATATCGTCGCCGGCTTCGGCAGGATCCACTGGCTGGATGATTACCTCTATGCCGGCGACACCGCGGCACTGGCGGAGGCCGAAGCCGATATCCTGCAGCATATGAACACCGACCATACGGATGCCGTGCAGCTCTATGCGACCAGGCTGCTGGGCCGGAGCGGCGCCGGCTGGAGCCTCTGCGGCATCGACGCCGAGGGTGCGGATTTACTGCGCCATGAAGGCGAACAGATGGGTGAGGTCGCGCGGCTCGATTTCGCCAAGATGATTGCAACGGCCGAGGAAGCCCGCATCGAACTGGTGCGACTGGTGAATGCGGCGAGGAGAATCTAGCACAGTAAGTGGTCGGAGCGTTACGCACCTGCTAGGATGTTAGAATGAAGGCTTTAAACGATCCTATACGGAGCATTCTTAGCCGCTTACCGAGCGAAGTGAGAATTCGTCTCGGTCGTGGCGTGGTGAACAACACTACATCCGCCCTAATTGGCGTGGCGTTCGCAGTTGCAGCTATTGCATGGGGATTACGAGATAATCCGTTGCTTGCACTTGGTGTATCTGCACTGCTTATTGGAACGTACTTATTTTATCTTCTCGGTACTTGGATATTTGCTGAGCGCAATCCTGAACAAGCAATGCTCGGAGGTTCCGAATTTTTACAGGCCCTCCAACTTAAACAATCAGCCAAGGGTGTTTCAGAGATTCCTGTCCTGCCACCTGTAGAAGCGCCCAAAATTGAACGTATTGTAGAGGACGTTCAAAAATGAACCGTAGATTTTACCATGCTTCTTGCATGTTCGGCGGAGCCGCCAAAACTCTACAGATTGATCAATCCCTTAATTTTTCTAGCGCCCTCGGCTTCATTGACGATTGGCTGAGATATGCCCCGGCTTGTTGGTTAGTGTGGTCCAGTTCGTCCGCGGACCGGATTTATAGTTCGGTTTTCCAAAAGATACTCACGCACGACGACCATATACTGATTGCTGAGGTTAATATGGGGAATCGATACGGCTTTATGTCACCACTCGTTTGGGAGTGGATTGACAGCAAGCTCAAAGGAAATCCAATGTCCGCACAAGACATATTGAGTGACATGTATAACAATAAACTCTTGAACCCTCCGCCCCTCAAATAAACTGCTCTAACGTCAACTCATTTCTCGGCATTACAGAATCCAAGTTAAAATCTAAAAAAGCCCGCCGGTCTTGCGACCGACGGGCTTCTGTCGTCCGTGCCGGGGAGGCTTGGCGGACGGTAGTCTGAAAATCGCTTACCAGCTGGTGACGACGGCCTTCTGGTATTTCTGTTCCACGAAAGCTTTCACCTCCGGCGACTGGTAGGCCTTCACCAGCTTCAGATATTCCGGCTTGTCCTTGTCCTGTATGCGCACGGCGATGATGTTCACATAGGGCGCCTTGGCGCCTTCGGTGGCGATGGCGTCCTTCACCGGCGACAGGCCGGCGGGGATCGCGTAGTTGGTGTTGATCGCCGCCGCATCGAGTTCATCCAGTGCGCGCGGCAGCTGGGCGGCATCAAGTTCGACAATGCGGATCTTCTTCGGGTTGTCGGTGATATCCAGCGGCGTCGCCTTCAGGCCGGCGCCGGCCTTCAGCTTGATCAGGCCGGCGGTTTCCAGCACCAGCAGGGCGCGGCCGCCATTGGTGGGATCGTTCGGGATGCCGAGGCGGGCACCACTGGGCAGCGCGGCGAGGTCTTTCACCTTCTTGGAATAGACGCCCATCGGGAAGTTCACGGTGTAGCCGATATGGGTGATCTTGTAGCCGCGATCCTTCACCTGCGCCTCCAGATACGGCAGGTGCTGGTAGGAATTCACATCGAGGTCGCCGGCATTCAGGGCGGCATTGGGCTGGATATAGTCGCTGAATTCGACGATCTGGATTTTCAGGCCGTCGCGTTCGGCGACCTTTTTCACCTGCTCGAAGATTTCCGCATGCGGTCCGGCGGTGACGCCGACCTTGATCGGCTTGTCCTGCGCGAGAGCTGGCGCGGCGATGAAAGATGCAAAGGCAAGAGCGGCAAGCGAACGACGGGTAATCGACATGGTGGTTTCCTTTTCTGGTGGGGAGACGGATTCTTAGAATTCAACGATGACTGAGGCGGCGCACCAGGCGGTCGCCCGCCGACTGCACGCCCTGGACGAAGACGATCAGGACAGCCACGACAGCCAGCATCACTTCGGGCAGGAAACGCTGGTAGCCATAGCGGATGCCGATATCGCCCAGGCCGCCGCCGCCGACCGCGCCCGCCATGGCGGAATAGCCGATCAGGCTGACGAAGGTGATGGTGAGTCCGGCCACGATTCCCGGCAGGGCTTCCGGCAGCAGCACCTTCACCACGATCTGCAGCGGCGTGGCGCCCATCGCCTCGGCCGCCTCGATCAGGCCCGAGGGCACTTCGCGCAAAGCTGTCTCGACCAGGCGCGCGATGAAGGGAATCGCGGCAATCGTCAGCGGCACGATGGCGGCCGCCGTGCCGATCGATGTGCCGGCGACCAGGCGCGTGAAGGGAATGATCGCCACCATCAGGATGATGAACGGCGTGGAGCGCGCGGCATTGATGATCAGGCCGAGCACGCGGTTGACGGCGAGGTTCTGCAGGATGCCGTTGCGGTCGGTCAGGATCAGGATGACGCCGAGCGGAATGCCGAACAGCGCGCCGATGCTGCCGGAGACACCGACCATCACCAGGGTTTCAATCAGGCCGTCAAACAGCAGCGCGATCAATTGCGATGACATCTTGAAGTTCCTCAACGGTGAGCTGTTTGCTGGCGAGATAGGCTTTGGCGGCGAGCAGCTTGGCCTCGTCGCCCCGGGCCTGCACCACCATGACGCCGAACGGGCGGCCCTGGATCTCGTCGATCCGGCCATGCAGGATATTGAGATCGAGGCCGAGATTGCGCGACAGCTCGGCGATCACCGGCTCGTCGGCATGGGGCCCGGTGAACAGGATGCGCCACAGGCGCGCATTGGTGACAGGCTGGGCGGCAAGGCGCTGCTGCAGCGCCGGCGGCAGGGCGAAGCCGATCAGGTCGGCGACGAAGCTGCGCGTGGTGGCATGCTGCGGCCGGGTGAAGACATCGAAGGTGGCGCCCTGCTCGATGATCTGGCCGCGTTCCATCACGGCGACGCGGTCGGCGATATCCTTCACCACCGCCATCTCATGGGTGATCAGCACCACCGTGAGATTGAGGCGGTCGCGGATATCCTTGA
>NZ_CALRUC010000179.1:0-5059 GCF_943371255.1 Ferrovibrio terrae
TTGTAGCGCTCGTCTTCCGGATGCACGGCAATGCCGGTATCACCCAGCATAGTCTCCGGGCGCGTGGTGGCCACGATGATGTGGGTGTCGGTGCCTTCGACCTGATAGCGCAGATACCACAGGGAAGACTTCACCTCATGCTGCTCGACCTCCAGATCGGAAATCGCGGTCAGCAGCTTGGGGTCCCAGTTGACCAGGCGCTGGTCCTTGTAGATCAGGCCTTCGCGATACAGCTCGACGAAGACCTTGCGCACCGCTGCGCTCAGCCCCTCGTCCATGGTGAAGCGTTCGCGGCTCCAGTCACAGCTCTCGCCGAGCCGGCGCTGCTGGCCGGTGATCATGCCGCCGGATTCCGCCTTCCACTCCCAGATGCGCTCGACGAATTTGTCGCGGCCCATCTGGTGACGGTTCATCTGCTGTGCAGCGAGCTGGCGCTCCACCACCATCTGGGTGGCGATGCCGGCATGGTCGGTGCCCGGCTGCCACAGCGCATCGCGGCCCAGCATCCGCTGATAGCGGATCAGGATGTCCTGGAGGGTGTGATTGAGCGCATGGCCCATATGCAGGCTGCCGGTCACGTTCGGCGGCGGCAGCGCGATCGTATAGGGCTTGCCGGATTTGACGCCCGCTTTGAACGCACCGCCCTCTTCCCAGGCCTTGTACAGGCGGGCTTCGACATCCTGGGGCGAAAAGCTCTTGTCCAGCATTGGGCTACAACTCGGCAATCATTCGGGAAAGGGCGAAAATAAAGACGATCCGGCCGCGCAAGTCCAGACTTGGGCGGGGCCGGTCCGGCGGCAAAACAGGCGGTTTTAGAGGTGGTCCTGCTCTTCTTCCGCCTGAATGGTCAGGCGGGCGACCTCACGCTCGACGATGCGCTGGACAATGGTGGCCAGATGGGCGTCCAGCCATTCCTTCAGCATCGGGCGCAGCAGTTCCTTGACCAGTTCTTCCAGCGTGCGCTGGCTGTTGCCCATCGCCATGGCGCGCGAGCCGGCAATGGCGCTGGACAGCTGGCCCAGATGGGCGGCGGCACGGGTGGCGGTCGGCTGCGAGACCAGACCTTCCATCTCGTCGCGCACCACATCGGTGAGTTCGAAAACGTCGTCGTTGCGCCCTGACTGCGGCGGCGGCGGCGGCGCAGCCCGGCGGGGGCGCGGCGGCGGCGGCGGCATCGGCGGCGGTTCGTCAAAGTCGGGCTCGGGTTCCGGCTCGGCCATCATCGGCTCGGGCTCGGGCTCCAGCATCATCGGTTCGGGTTCCGGCTCCGGCTCGGGTTCCGGATCCGGCATCGCCATCATCGGCTCGGGTTCAGGCTCCGGCTCGGGGGCTGGCGGCGGGGGCGGCTCTGCAGCGGGCGCAGCCGGCTGATCAGCCCCGTCTTCGGAAATGATCCGGCGAATGGAGGCAAGGATTTCCTCCATGGTCGGTTCATTTTGGCCTGCCTTGGGGTCGCTCATCCCTTGCCCGATACTCTTCTGTTACGCGTGGCCGTTTATGGTCGCCGTCAGTATGACAGTCCATGGCATGCAGGCCATCGCCGATCCGGCCAGGGCTTAGGAACCGGGGCCGAATCAATCAGGTCAATGGTATGCGCGGGAAAGATAACCGAACTGTTAACCTGGGTTAAGGGGATTTTCCCCTAATTCCCGGTCCGGCTGCGTTTTTCGCCCGATTCGCGGTCGTTTGCACCACGAATCGGGCCGGAAAACGAACTGTCACTCACTCGTCGGCGTTCAGGCCGCCATCGGTGCCGAACCACTTGCCGCGCACGCGAGCGTAGTTGTCGGTCGGATCGTAATACTCGACCGGCAGTGCCAGCGTGCGGGCGCCAAGGCGGCCAACCGACGACAGCAGCGTGAAGCCGGCAACATATTCGTCACGACGGGCACGCACTTCGGCGACGCGGGCGTCGAGATATTCCTGCTCCTGGTCCAGCACATCCAGCGTGGTGCGCGAGCCGACCTCGGCCTCCTGCTGCACGCCTTCCAGCGCGATGCGGGCGGCATCGACCTGGCTGGTGCGCGCCGTGATGTTCGAGCGTGCCGTGCTGAGATTTTCCCAGGCCTGGACAACAGCCTGGCGCACCGCGCGGCGCTGTTCCTCGACCTGGATGCGGCGCTGGTTGTGAACCTGCTTGCGCTGGCGCGTCTGGCTGTAGACCGCGCCACCTTCATACAGCGGCACCGTTACCGTGACGGCAACCTTCTTGGTCTCGGTCTCGAAGTTATTGCGGATGGTTTCGTCGGCCTTCGAAACGGAACCGTTCAGCGACACAGTCGGAAGCAGGGCACCAGAGGCCGTGCGCACGTCATTCTTGGCCGCGACTTCACGGAACCGCGCGCCCAGCAGGTCGGGATTCTCGTCATATGAGATCGCCAGCGCCTCTTCCTCGCTTTTCGGCAGCTGCGGCAGCGGCGGCGGCGGCGTCAGAACGCGCGGCATCTCGCCGATCACACGTGCCAGCACGGCACGCGATGACACCAGCGCGCCCTCAGACGAGATGCGGTCGGCAGTGGCGCGGGCCAGACGGGATTCAGACTGCGCCACGTCGGTGCGGGTGATCTCGCCAACACGGAAACGCTCGCGCACGGCCTCAAGCTGGCGGCGCAGCACTTCCTCATTGTTGCGGTTCAGGTCAAGCACCGCCTGATTCTGCACCACATCCATATAGGCAGTGACGGCGTCCAGCAGCACGCGACGTTCCGTGCTGGCCAGATCCTGGCGACCTGCCAGAACCAGCGCTTCGGCTGAATCGGTGGCAGCTTCGGTACGGCCGCCGCGATACAGCGGCTGCGATACGGTGAGCTGCAGCGTGTTGGGGTTCATCACACCATCGCGGTTGGCCGCCGACTGGGGATCGTATTCCAGCCACTGGCGACCGCGCTCATTGCTCAGATTGACGGTCGGGCGCCAGTTGGACAGCGCCTGCGGCACGCCTTCGTCGGTGGCGCGCAGCGCGGCGCGGGCCGCGAGCAGCGTCGGGTTGTTGTTGTAGGCCGCGCTGAACACCTCGTTCAGCGACTGCGCCTGGGCAGTCTGCACCATTGCCATGCAGCTCACGGCGACCGCCGTTGCCAGAAGGGTTCTTGTGAAGCTCATGACGCGCATCCGTCCTTCATCTTGTTTCATCGTTTTTCGCCGCGGCGCGTCCCGACCGTATTCCCCAAACTCTTATTGTTTTGTTTATGCACTCAGTACGTCGGCATGCCCGGATCGATCTGCTCGGCCCAGGCATGGATACCCCCGGCGAGATTGCTCGCCTGCGTAAAACCGTTCTGTCGCAGCCAGCCGGTGACCTGACGGCTGCGCCCGCCATGATGGCACATCACCACCAGCGGTTTGTCATGTGGTAATTCGGTTACCCGCTGCGGCACCTGGCGCATCGGAATATTCAGTGTGCCGGGCAGCGCTACCGTGGCGATCTCCCAGTCCTCGCGCACATCGAGCACCGCGATATCCTGGCCGGCCTTGCGCCAGGCATCCAGGTCGGCGACGTCGATTTCCAGCGGAGCGTCGGCCATGGGGATCAGAAGACGAAGCCGGCCGGACGATCGAAACCGGGCAGGCCCGGCGTGCCGGAATCGAACAGTACGCGCTGCGGAAACAGGCTGCCGTTGCGCTTGACGATCACCGCCTGGCCGATCGGCGCATCGGCTGCGCGCAGCACGCCGATCAGACGGCCGCCTTCGGCCAGCTGGTCGAGCAGCGCGGGAGAGATTTCCGGCACGGCGCCGGCGAGCAGAATGATGTTGAAGGGGCCCTGCTTGGCCAGGCCGTCTTTCAGGGCGCCCTCGACCAGGGCGACATTGTCGATGCCCAGGCCCTGCAGCGTCGCGCCGGCAAGCTGGCTGAGTACGGCATCGGCTTCCAGGCCGATCACCGTGCTGGTCAGTTTAGCCAGCACCGCAACCTCGTAGCCCGTGGCGGCGCCCACCACTAGCGCAACTTCGCTGGGCTGGATCTCGGCTTCCTGCAGCAGGCGGGCCAGAACCATCGGCTCCATCAGATAGCGGCCGGGCGCCACGGCCACGTCCTCGTCCATATAGGCGACGCCGCGATAGGTCTTGGGCACGAACTGCTCACGCGGCAGGGCGGCCATGGCATCGATCACCTGCTCGTCGATGACCTTGTTGGGTCGGAGCTGGGTCAGAACCATCTGGCGGCGCGCTTCGGCGAATTGGCGTTCGGCTTGAGCCATGGGGCGGAATCCGGGGCTGGAACACGGGGTTGGGACAGGCGCCGTTTATAATGCTGCGATGCCGCAAAAACAACGGTTCTATTGTGGGTTAGCAGGTTTCCCCGGCACCGGCGGTAACCGGCATCACAGCCCCGCGACAGTCCTGACAGCACCCCGACCAGTCCCGGGCAAAGCCTTGACCCCGCAGGGCAGCAACCCTTAGTAAGGGGCGCGCTCGCGAGGTCTGGTGGCGGAGTGGTGACGCAGCGGACTGCAAATCCGCGTACGCCGGTTCAATTCCGGCCCAGACCTCCAATTTTCCCCGCGAAAGACCGCTGAAAGCGCCGTTGCCCCCCGCAACTGACCGCCGGCAATCGGCCGGCCAGAACCTTAATTAGCGGTAACACCCCCTTCTATACCCGTCGCCGCCTGTCTATCTTGGAATATCAGACATTTATCGCGGCAGGAGGCGGCGATGCGTATCCTTGGCTACGGCAAGAACGATAAGGTCGACCACCTGGTCAGCAAGGAGATGCTGGACCGGGAGTCAACTCGCAAACTGCAAAAATTCCTCGAAGAGGTCGAGATGGGCATCTTCAGCGCCAATCGCGAGGTGATGAAGAAAGCGGTGCCGGAACTGACCCGCGATTCCTTCATGGCCTTTGCCGTGCGCGTTGCCGAAGCCCGTGCCCGCTACCTCAAGATCGCCCTCGAACTGGCCGCCATCGCCAATCCGAGCGCCGCCGACATCGGCCGGCTGAAGGCCGCCCGCGAGGCCAATGACGAACTGGTGCAGGCCTTCGAGGCCACCAAACGCGTGATCGAGCGCGGCTACACCGTACTCGCACGCTAGCCGGCCACCGCCTCCGCAAAGGGCGA
>NZ_CALRUC010000180.1:0-5016 GCF_943371255.1 Ferrovibrio terrae
TTCATCGAGGGCATGCCACATCGCGCCAAGTTGCCGCCGGCCTATAACAGTTATCTGCGCATCACCACCGAACCGGCCTTTGCCGAATCGTTCCAGCCCTATCAGGCGCTGCTGCGGCCGCTGTTCGTCACGTCTTTTCTGATCGACGACTTCCTGGCGGATGAGAATTTTTTCGGTGCGCAGACCGTTGTGCTGTCCAGTGCCTCGGCGAAAACCGCTTTCGGCCTGGCGCATCTGCTGCATCGCCGCAAGGACATCACCGTGGTCGGGCTGACTTCAGCCGGCAACCGCGCCTTCGTCGAGGGCCTGGGTTGTTACGACCGCGTGGTGACCTATGACCAGATCGCCGACCAGCCTATGGAAGAGTCCGTCTATGTCGATTTCGCCGGCAGCGCCGATCTGCGCCGCGCAATCCACGAGCATTATGGCGACGGCCTGAAATACAGCTGCGCCGTCGGGCTGTCGCATCGAGAGATGAACCCACCAGGCAAGGGCCTGCCAGGGCCGAAGCCGCTGTTCTTCTTCGCACCCGACCGGATCGTCAAGCGCAGCAAGGACTGGGGCCGCGGCGGCCTGGAAAGCAAGCTGAACACCGCCTGGGCCGACTTCCTGCCGCTGTTGCAGGGCTGGATCAGGGTCATTCGTGGCGACGGCCGTGCCGCCGTGGAGGCGACCTACCGCGCGACGCTGGCGGGCCAGTTGAAGCCCGATGAGGGCCACATCCTCAGCCTGTGGGAATAAACAGCCCGCCGATCAGGCCGCGCGATTGGCCCGCAGCTTGTTCTGCAGCAGGGCCGACAGCCGTTCGATGCCCTCACGGATACGCGCCGGCTCGCCCAGCGAGAAGCTGAGCCGTGCCGTATTGCGCTTCACATCGGTGGCATAGAAGGCCGAGCCCGGCACGAAGGCCACCTGGATATCCTTCACCGCTTCCGCCAGCAGTTCAGTGCCGTCGATGCTGTCGGGGAATTCCAGCCAGATGAACATGCCGCCATCGGGTTTGGTGTAGCGCACTTCCTTGGGCAGGCAGCGCTCCAGCGTTTCCAGCATCACGTCGCGGCGTTCCTTGTAGGCCTTGCGCAGCTTCGCCACCTGGCTGGCATGCGAGGAGGACGCGATATCGCAGGCCACCATCTGGTTGATCGTGCTGCAATGCAGATCAGACGCCTGCTTCACCAGCACCAGCTTGTTGATCAGTGCCGGATCGGCACAGACCCAGCCGATGCGTAGCGCCGGCGTCAGCACTTTCGACAGGCTGCCGACATAGATCACCAGCCGCTTGCCGTCGCTGCCGGGCGCGGCGAGATCCTGCAGCTCCAGCGCGGCAAAGCTGGGAATGCGTGCATTCTCGTAGCGCAGTTCCTCGTAAGGTGAATCCTCCAGGATGGCCACGCCATACTGATGCGCCAGCTTGAGGATCGCCTTGCGGCGCGCGAGCGAGGTGGTAATGCCGGCCGGATTACAGAAATCCGGCGTGAGATAAAAGAATTTCGGCTTTTGCTTAAACGCGGCTTCGAGCGCGTCGAGCACCACGCCCTCGTCATCCATCGGCGCCGAGAGGAACTTCGGCTGGTAGGTGCCGAACACCTGGATGGCACCGAGATAGCTGGGCGAGGACATCACCACGGCGTCGCCCGGATTGATCAGGGCGCGGCCGAGAAAATCGAGCGCCTGCTGCGCGCCAGACGTGATCAGCACCTGCTCCGGGCCGGTCCCGATACCGTGGGTCTTGAGATATCCCACGATCCAGTCGCGCAGCGGCGGATAGCCCTCGCTGATCGAATACTGGAAAGCCTCGCCCGCCAGCGCCGGATTGGCCAGCACCCGCTGATACGATGCGCCGATGGCATCCAGCGGAAACAGCGCCGGATCGGGGATGCCGCCGGCAAAGGAAATGATTTCCGGCCGGCTGATCAGCTTCAGCAGTTCGCGGATTTCAGAGGCGCGCAGGGTGCTGACAGCCTGGGACAGGCCGGGAAAGACGGATTCGGTCATGATGCTGGCTCGGGTTTCCTCAAAAGTTGATGCCAGCTTATCGACATGGCCGGTGTTGGAAAAGCCGCCCGCCGCGGATTCTAGGCCAGCAGCCGGGCCAGCAGGCCATCCAGCACGGCGCGCCCCTCGGTTGTGGCCACGATCCGCGCCGGGCTGCGCTGCAGCAACCCGGCGGCCTCCAGCGGCGCACTGCGCGCGGCGGGCACAAAACTCTCGAGATCGAGGCCGGTGGCGGCATGGAAATTCTGGGCATAAACGCCCTCGCGCAGGCGCAGCCCCATCATCAGGGCTTCCTCGGCGCGCGCGACGGCATCGACCGGGGTTTCGCTCTCGCGGCCATGGCCCTCGCTGTCCACCTGCTCGAGCCAGGCTTCCGGCTTGCGGCGGTTCTGCACCGCGCGCCAGCCGCCCGGCTGCTGCAGCCGCATATGCGCGCCAGGCCCGAGGCCGAGATAGGATCCGCTGCGCCAATAAACGAGATTGTGCCGGCTCTCGCCGCCCGGCCTGGCATGGTTGGAGATTTCATAGGCTGGCATGCCGGCCTGCTCCAGAATCTCCTGCGTCAGGTCATACAGCGCCGCCTGGTCATCGGATGGCATCGGCTGCAGCACGCCGCGCGCCACCGCACCGGCAAAGCCGGTATTGGGCTCGATGGTCAGCGTGTAGAGTGAGAGATGATCGCCGGCGAGGATGAGCGCATCGCCGAGTTCAGCGCGCCAGCTTTCCGCCGTCTGCTCCGGCCGGGCATAGATCAGGTCGAAGGAATAGCGTGGCACGGCTTTCGCGGCAGCTTCGATGGCGCGGCGCGCCTCGCCGGAATCATGGGCGCGGCCAAGGAACTTCAGCACCGCTTCGTCGAAGCTCTGCACGCCGATGGACAGCCGGTTGATGCCGGCCGCTGCAAAGGCGGCGAACTTGCCGGCCTCGGCCGAGTTCGGGTTGGCCTCCAGCGTGATCTCGACATCCTCGGCAAAGGCCCAGTGGCCGCGCGCCGCCTCCAGGATCGCGGCTGCGGTTTCCGGCGGCATCAGCGACGGCGTGCCACCACCGAAGAACACAGATGTAATCGTCTCACCGCGCCCCACACCGGCAGCAGCATACTGTGCCATCTCGGTGAGATAGGCCGCCTGCCAGCGCACGGCATCGACGCGTTCGCGCACATGAGAATTGAAATCGCAATAGGGACATTTCGAGACGCAGAAGGGCCAGTGCACATACAGGCCGAAGCCGCGCCGCGGTATAGTGCCCTCAGCCGAAACAGGCATCGATCAGCTGCCGGAAGGCCAGCGCACGATGGCTGATCGCATGTTTCTCGGCCGCCGGCATCTCGCCGAAGGTGCGCGTCTCATCGTTTGCGGTTGGCAGAAACATCGGATCGTAACCAAAACCATGCAGGCCGCGCGGCGGCCAGACCAACCGGCCCTGGATGATGCCCTCGAAGCTTTCGACATGGCCATCGGGCCAGGCGAGGCTGAGCGCACAGACGAACTGCGCGCCGAACGGCGGCTCGGCGCCTTTATCCTCGACAGCGCGCCAGACCTTGTCCATCGCCTTGGAAAAATCCTTCGACGCCCCGGCCCAGCGCGCGGAGTAGATTCCCGGCGCGCCATCCAGCGCATCCACAGCCATGCCGGAATCATCGGCCAGCGCGGGAATCTGCGCGGCCTGCGCCGCCGCCAGCGCCTTCAGCTCGGCATTGGCGATAAATGTCAGTCCGGTTTCTTCCGGTTCGGGCAGGCCAAGTTCGCCGGCCGACACCGCGCGCACCTTGAACGGTGCGATCAGGTCGCCGATCTCGCGCACCTTGCCGGCATTGTGGCTGGCGATCACCAGCGTGTCGCCACTGAAGCGACGGCGGCTCATGCCTACAGCCCTACCGCCTGGCGCTGCAGCGTCATCAGATCCTTCACGCCCAGCTTGGCGAGGCCGAGCATGGCGGTGAACTGCGCTTCCGAGAACGGCTCTTTCTCGGCGGTGCCCTGCACCTCGACGATGGCGCCGGTATCGGTCAGCACGAAATTGGCATCGGCCTGCGCCGTGCTGTCTTCCGGGTAATCGAGATCGAGCACGGCGACGCCGTCGCACAGCCCGCAGCTGACGGCAGCGACCTGGCCGATCAGCGGGATCTTGGCAATCGCGCCATCTTTCACCAGCTTGGCAAAGGCCAGATGCAGCGCCACCCAGCTGCCGGTGATCGCTGCGGTGCGCGTGCCGCCATCGGCCTGCAGCACATCGCAGTCGAGGCGGATCTGGCGCTCGCCGAAGCCGGCAAGATCGGTGACGGCACGCAAGCTGCGGCCGACCAGGCGCTGGATTTCCTGCGTGCGGCCCGATTGCTTGCCGCGCGAGGCCTCGCGGTCGGTGCGGGTATGGGTCGAGCGCGGCAGCATGCCGTATTCCGCCGTCACCCAGCCGCGGCCGGTGTTGCGCAGGAAGGGCGGCACCTTCTCTTCAACCGTGGCGGCGCAGAGCACATGGGTCTCGCCGAACTTGATCAGGCAGGAGCCCTCGGCATATTTGGCGAAACCCGGCTCCAGGCGGACCGGGCGCAGTTGATCGGCGGTGCGGCCACTGGGACGCATGGTTTTTCCTCGCGAATAAGTCTGAAAAGCGTCAGCGGTTTCTAGTCGATCTGGCTGCAGCGGACAAGCCACCTTGACAGCCAGCGCCAATCGAATATCACCGGCAGCATAACCGAAGGGTGGAGGCCGGACCAGCAACCGGCAGCCTGCGGTGGGGGGATGTCTTAATGGCCTGGCGTATAACCGGAGTGATCGGCCTGTTTGCCGCGCTGATCTGCAGTATCAACCCCGCACTTGCCGCGGAGGACGAACATGAGAGGGCCGGCCAGCGCTTTGGCTTCGGCGATCTCGAAATCGGCCTCACGCTGGATGCCGGCCTCGGCCTGTTCGGCGTCAGCAATGCGCAGAACGGCCTGGGCAGCCTGTCCTCGCATGGCCGGCGCAAGGGCGGCCGCAACTGGGCCGAAGCCTATGTCACGCCCGGCCTCGATGCTGCCTA
>NZ_CALRUC010000181.1:0-4949 GCF_943371255.1 Ferrovibrio terrae
GCGCTGATGCTGATCGGCCTGCCGATCGGCGCGGTGATGCTGCTGATGGGCCTGGGCGGCGGCATGCTGGCCTTCGGCAATGCCTTCCTGGTGTCGTCGGCCTCGGTGGCCTGGGGCACCATGAGTGACAATGGCCTGACCGCCATTCCGCTGTTTGTCCTGCTGGGCGAGTTCCTGCTGCGCAGCGGCATGGCGGATCGCATGTATACCGTGTTTGCCGCCTGGCTTGGCCGGCTGCCGGGCGGGCTGCTGCACACCAATATCGGCTGCTGCGCGCTGTTTGCCGCCACATCCGGATCATCGGTCGCCACGGCGGCAACCATCGGCACGGTTGCCCTGCCGTCGCTGCAGCGCCACGGCTATCCGATGCGCGATGCGCTCGGCAGCCTGGCGGCCGGCGGCACGCTTGGCATCATGATCCCACCCAGCATCAATTTCATCGTCTTCGGTTCGATGACCAACACCTCGGTCGGCAAGCTGTTCATTGCGGGCATCCTGCCCGGCCTGCTGCTGACGGGCTGCTTCATGCTGTGGATCTATCTGTCGCATTCGCTGCGGCAGGAGAAGGTCGCCACCGTGAACGTGCCCTGGGCGGAGCGCGTGCGCCTGTTGCGCTATCTGGTCGAGCCGGTCGGCGTCTTCGGCGTCGTGATGGGGTCGCTCTATCTCGGCATCGCCACGGCGACCGAATCCGCGGCGCTTGGTCTTGTGGTGGTGCTCGGCTTCGTGATTGCGCAGGGCAAGCTGAGCCTCGCCCTGCTGAAGAACTGCTTTATTTCCAGCGCCAAGACCACCGGAATGATCCTGCTGATCGTGATCGGCGCCTTCGTGCTCAACCTGGCGCTATCGCTGACCGGCATCGGCGAGGCGCTGACCAAATGGGTCACGTCCTTCGGCCTCAACCGGGTGGAGACCCTGCTGGTTCTGATCGGCTTTTATCTGGTGCTCGGCATGTTCATGGATACGCTGTCGATGATGGTGGCGACCATTCCGCTGTCCTACCCGGTTGTTGCTGCCGTCGGCGTCGATCCGGTCTGGTTCGGCGTGTTCATCGTGCTGATGTGCGAACTTGGCCTGATCACGCCACCGGTCGGCATGAACCTGTTCGTGGTGCAGGGCATCCGCCCCGATCGCGGCCGGATCGACGATGTGATCTGGGGCGCTCTGCCCTATGCGATCATCATGATCCTGTTCGCCCTGTTGCTGATCGCCGTGCCCGGCCTGGCAACAGCCCTGCCGCAGCTGATGCGCGGCTGAGCCCGGCCGAGAAAAGAAGCCCCCGCCCGGCGAACCGGACGGGGTGAGGGGGTACTGGCGGGGGGAAAGGCGAAAGGCGCTCAGCAGGTTTCGTTGTTGAACAGCGAAACCGCCTGGCGGGCGCCAAAATTGGTGGTCAGCGCGGTCATCGCGCCGGACTGGCCATAGCCGGTACCGAGCTGGCTCTGCTTGGTGGCGCCGCGGATCACGGCATTCAGCAGCTTCTGGTTCGCATCGCGCGCGGTGCGCACGACGATCTCATTGCGCTGGCCAACCGTCTGCATTTCCGACAGCAGCTTTTCCAGTTTTCGGCGCTCGGCTTCAGGCGCCTGGCGCAGGGCATCGGGATGCTGGCGCAGAACCTTCTGCTTGTCGCGCAACAGGCCGGAGATGATGCGCTTCTGTTCGGTCGAACGGTCGAGGCCATCATAGGCAAACCGTTCCAGCGCCGCGGTTTCCTCGATCAGCACATCCTTCAGCTGGATCACCAGGTCGCTCAGTTCGGCGACGGTGGGGGGCACGGCACCGGGCCCGATATTGTCGATCATGCGCGGACCGGCATCGAGGCCCAGGCGCTGGGCGGCACGGGGCGAGAGCGGCTGGCGGGCGGCAGGCTGTTGCTTCTGGTTCACGACTGGGCCTCCTGCATCTTGAGCATCTGGTCATAGACCATGTCGGCGATCCCGACCGTGCGGGTCTTGGCCATTTCGCGGCCATACTGGTCGTTGAGGAACGAGCGCCATTTGGCTTCGGCCTGGCCACCGCTCATCGGACCATCGGTTTTGATGCCGGTCGACATGAATTCGAATACCTGGGTCAGGAAGAAGGATTCGAAATCCTGGGCGGTCTTGCGCGCGTTTTCCTTCGGCTGGCCCAGCTTGTCGAGCTGGGCGCGGCTCGCCTGCGCCTGTTCGATGGCGTAGGAGTTGATGGCGGGAGATGCGACGAGTGCGGACATGGCGGCCTCACATCACCTGGATTTCAGCTTGCAGCGCGCCGGCGGCCTTGATCGCCTGCAGGATCGTGATCATGTCGCGCGGGCCGACACCCAGTGCATTCAGACCATCGACCAGTTCCTGCAGCGATACGCCGCGCTTCAGAATGCCGAGCCGGCGGTCGGCCTGCTCATCGACCTGGATATCGGTCCGCGGCACCACCACGGTCTGCGCGCCGCCTGCGGCCGAGCCGGCCACGGTGGGCGTGCCGGTGCCCGGCACGGCCTGGGTGATGGTGTCGAACACGAAGTTGCCGGAAGAATCCTTGACCGGCTGGCCGTCCGGGCCGATGCGCGGCACCTGCACGGTGCCGGTCGAGGCCGAGGTGCCGGAGATGCCGGCAATGGCGGTGGCGGACGGCGCGAAGGGATTCGGCTGCGACACCTGCGGGGTTTCGGTGATCCGCACGGTGAGCGAGCCCTGGGCAATCGCAACCGTGTCGATGCGAACATTCGGACCCATCACGATGGTGCCGGAGCGTTCATCGATGATGACGCGGGCCATCTGGTCGGTTTCGATCTGCAGCTGCTCGACTTCGGTCATGAAGCCGACGACGTCGCGGCGGAAGCGGTCCGGGATGTCGATATGCACGGTGGAGGGATCCAGCGCACGCGCGGTCGGCATGCCGGCCAGTGTCGACACGGCCTGGCTGATACGACGCGCGGTGGTGAGGTCGGGGTTCTTCAGCGCCAGGCGCAGCACCGGCAGCGAGGTCAGCTCGAAGCCGACTTCGCGCTCAACGATCGCACCATTGGCAATGCGGCCCGAGGTGGGCGTGCCGCGCGTGACCTGGGCGGCGGCGCCCTGGGCCTTGAAGCCGCTGATGGCAACGGCGCCCTGCGCCACGCTGTAGACTTCGCCATCGGCGCCGAGCAGCGGGGTGACCAGCAGGGTGCCGCCCTGAAGGCTCTTGGCATCACCCATGGTGGAAACGGTGACGTCGATGCGGCCGCCATGGCGGGCAAACGGCGGCAGCACGGCAGTGACCATCACGGCGGCCAGGTTCTGGGTGCGGAAGGTGCCGGCGTCGCGGATATTGACGCCAAAGCGCTCCAGCATCGCCTGCAGGCTCTGGCGGGTGAACGGAGCGTTGGTCAGGCTGTCGCCGGTGCCGTCGAGACCGACCACCAGGCCATACCCGACGAGCATGTTGTCGCGGATACCTTCGAAATCGGCGATGTCCTTGATGCGCGAGCCGGCCTGCGCCTGCATGGGCAGGGTCAGGGCGAGTGCTGCGGCACAGGCGGCCAGCAGCAGGCGGCGGATCACAGTGTTGGCGAAACGGATCATCGTCATCTTCCTTCACGCGAACCGGACACGCATGCCGGTTCTCTCGCACCGTTAAATGCGATTGTCGTGCCAGAGGATAACTCTTTGAATTATATGTGGATTGAAGCTGGAAATGGGGTTTGCCCGGCAAAAAATGCCGTCTTTACCCGGTCAATCTTATCGGGCACCATGCAGCCCGTTAAGAGACCATATTTTCCATGAGCATAGACAAGATCAAAGGCCCGGGCGGTGTAGCCCCCGGCAGCCCCAAGCGCACGACCGGCAGCAGCAGTGCCGGCGGCCCCAGCTTTGCCAGTATGCTGAAGGGGGTCGAAAAGCCCGCCGGGCAGGTGTCGCAGGCCCCACCAGTGGCGGCGCTGGATGCCATGCTGACCATCCAGGCGGTGGATGAACAGGGCGGTGGACGGCAGAACCGCCAGCGCGCTTTCCAGCGCGGCTCGACCCTGCTCGAAAGACTCGATGATATTCGCCACGGCCTGCTGATGGGCAGCATCCCGGCCGAGCGGCTGCAGACGCTGGCCCGGGCGCTGCGGAGCGAAAAGCTGATGGTCGAAGACCCCAAGCTGGCCGAGGTGATGGCCGAGATCGAGCTGCGCTGCGAAGTCGAGTTGGCCAAGCTCGGGTTGTAATTTTATTGCTCCGAATGCGGAGTTTTCATAATTCTTTCAACAATTCAATGACTTCCGAGTCGCTCGACGGCCTTGCTCCGGGCGAGGCCGATTCATATACTCCGCGCGCCGCGGACGGGGTTTTCGGAGTCGCCGCGGCGCCTGGAGGGTCTCTTACATGGGTATCCAATTGAAGGCGAATTATCGGCCGACCGAGAGTGAGCCCTTCATGAATTCGCGCATGAAGGAATACTTCCGCCGCAAGCTGCTGGCCTGGAAGGAAGAGATTTTGCGGGAGTCGAACCAGACGTTGCAGCACCTGCAGGAGGACACCTCGCAGGAGCCCGACATCGCTGACCGTGCCTCGACCGAGACCGATCGGGCGCTGGAGCTGCGCACTCGCGATCGCCAACGCAAGCTGATCTCCAAGATCGATGCGGCGATGAAGCGGATCGACGATGGCTCCTATGGCTATTGCGAGGAGACCGGCGAGCCGATCTCGCTCAAGCGGCTTGAGGCCCGGCCGATCGCCACGCTGTCGATCGAGGCGCAGGAGCGGCATGAGCGTCGCGAGCGCACGCATCGCGACGATACCTAGTCGTCCGCCCTATCGACCAAAACGAAAAGGCCGGTCTTCTGACCGGCCTTTTGCGTTTGCTCTCGCCCCTGGCGTTTTGCCGCGGTTCGCATCCTGCGATCCTGACGCGCTTTCTGGCGTGCCCGAACTTCGGGCGGGGCGGAAAATCCCTTTCGTGTCTTAGAAGGGGAAGATGATGTCGTAGATCTGCTGGCCCCAGCG
>NZ_CALRUC010000182.1:0-4864 GCF_943371255.1 Ferrovibrio terrae
CTGGGCGGCATCGGCGCCAGCGGCGGCCTGCTGCAGCGCCGGCTGGGCCTGCCCGATGCCACCGTGCTGGTGCTGCAGGGCATGATCTTCATCGCCATCCTGACCAGCGAAGTGCTCTACGGCCGCCTGCCATGGCTGAAGAAGGTGAAATCATGAGTGCCGATCTGCTCGGCTGGTGGGGTGTGCCGCTGGCGGTGCTGGCCGGCGCCATCCGCGTCAGCACACCTTTCCTGTTCGTCAGCCTCGGCGAATGCATCACCGAGAAAAGCGGCCGCATCAACCTCGGCCTTGAAGGTACGCTGGTGATGGGCGCGATGAGCGGCTATGCGGTGTCCTATCTCACGGGTTCGCCCTGGCTCGGTGTGCTGGCCGCGGGCTGCGCCGGTGCCGTCTTCGGCATCCTTCATGCACTGATCTGCAGCCTGCCGCGCGTCAACGATATCGCGGTCGGCATCGCGCTGATGCTGTTCGGCATTGGCCTCGCCTTCTTCCTCGGCAAGCCCTTCATCCAGCCGCAGGCCCCCAACCTGCCCTCCATTCCCTTCGGTGACTGGAGCAACAATGCACAGGTGCGGGATTCGCTGCGCATCAACGCGCTGTTCCTGATCGGCGTGGTGCTGGCGCCGGTGCTGCTCTGGGCCTTCCGCAACACGCGCTGGGGCCTGGTCGTACGCACGGTGGGCGACAGTGCCGATGCGGCGCGCGCGCTGGGCTACGCCGTCAACCGGGTACGCCTGTTCGCTACCGCCGGCGGCGGTTTTCTCGCCGGCATCGGCGGCTCCTTCCTCTCGCTGTCCTATCCCGGCAGCTGGAGCGAAGGGCTTTCCTCGGGCCAGGGCATCACGGCCGTGGCGCTGGTGATCTTCGCGCGCTGGAATCCGATGCTGTGCTTCTGGGCCTCGCTGCTGTTCGGCGGCGCCGCAGCACTTGGCCCGGCACTCCAGTCGGTCGGCATCACCCAGGGCTACTACCTGTTCAACGCCGCGCCCTATGTGCTGACCCTGCTCATCATGATCCTGACCTGCTCGCGCGACCGCACGCTGGCCGGCGCGCCGGGTGAACTGGGAGTGACACGATGACCTATCAGAGCACCGCCACCACAGGCCGCCATGTCGCCGCCGATCCCTATCCCTGGCCGTGGAACGGCGACCTTCGGCCGGAAAATACCGCACTGGTCATTATAGACATGCAGACCGATTTCTGCGGCAAGGGCGGCTATGTCGATACGATGGGCTATGATCTCTCCCTGACCCGTGCGCCGATCGAACCGATCCGGCGCCTGCTCGCCGCCATGCGCGCCAAGGGCTATCACATCATCCACACCCGCGAGGGCCACCGCCCCGACCTGGCCGATTTGCCGGCCAACAAGCGCTGGCGCTCGCAGCGCATCGGCGCCGGCATCGGCGATCCCGGCCCCTGCGGCCGCATCCTGGTGCGTGGCGAACCGGGCTGGGACATCATCCCGGAACTGGCACCGAAAGACGGCGAAGTCATCATCGACAAGCCTGGCAAGGGCTCGTTCTGCGCCACCGATCTGGAGCTGATCCTCAATCTGCGCGGCATCCGCAATATCGTACTGACCGGCATCACCACCGATGTCTGCGTCCATACCACCATGCGCGAAGGCAACGACCGTGGCTTTGAATGCATCCTGCTGGAAGACTGCTGCGGCGCCACCGACAGAGGCAACCACGATGCTGCGCTGAAGATGATCAAGATGCAGGGTGGCGTGTTCGGCGCCGTCGCCACATCCACCGCCTTCCTCGAAGGCATCGCCTGATGGTGATGTTCGTTCCAGATCCCGCCGCGCCACCCGGCACCGGCGCCGTCTCGCTGGAAGCGCTGGGCATGAGCAAGCAGTTCGGTGCGCTGAAGGCACTGGACGATGTGACGCTGAAGGTAGACGCCGGCAGCTTCCATGCCCTGCTGGGCGAGAACGGCGCCGGCAAGAGCACGCTGGTCAAATGCGTCATGGGCTATTACACGCCCGATACCGGCCAGGTGATGATCGGCAACCATGAACAGCCGATCGACAGCCCGCGCATGGCCCATACCCTTGGCTTGGGCATGGTCTACCAGCAGTTCACCCTGGTCCCCGACATGACGGTGGCCGAGAATCTGACCCTGGCCCGCACCGACCTGCCCGCCGTGATCGACTGGAAGGCCGAGCATGTCGAACTGGAATCCTTCTTCGCCACCATGCCGTTCCGCGTGCCGCTCGACCGCAAGGTGGCGGCGCTCTCGGCCGGCGAGAAGCAGAAGACCGAAATCCTCAAGCAGCTCTATCTCAAGCGCCGCTTCCTGATCCTGGACGAGCCGACCTCGGTGCTGACGCCGGGCGAGGCCGATGAAGTGCTCGGCCTGCTGCGCGACATGACCAGGTCGAAGCAGCTCACGGTTCTGACTATCACGCATAAATTCCGCGAGGTCTTTGCCTTCGCCGACAGTGTGACAGTGTTGCGCCGCGGCAAGTTCGCCGGCAGTGGCAAGGTATCCGATCTCACCGCCGACGACATGGCGAAGATGATGATGGGCGAGCAGAAGCTGCCCGATCCGGCGCCGCGCAGCGGTGAGCCGAAAGACACGCGGCTGGCGATCAACACGCTCAATGTGGCCGACGATGCCGGCCAGCCGGCCGTGAAGGGCATCTCGCTGCGCGTACGGGCCGGTGAAATCCTCGGCATCGCCGGCGTCTCGGGCAACGGCCAGCGCGAACTGGTCGAGGCGATTGCCGGCCAGCGCAAGATCACCGATGGCAGCATCGCGCTGCATGGCGAGGTCTTCGACTGCAGCCGCGCGGCGATGAAACGCCACAAGCTGTCCTGCCTGCCGGAAGAGCCGCTGCGCAATGCCTGCGTCGCCGCTATGAGCGTGGCCGAGAATCTCGCCTTCCGCCGCTTCGATGAGCCGCCCTTCGCCGCCGGCGGCTGGTGGCTGAAGCCGGCCGCTTTCCGCGAGGCCGCCCGACAGGTGATCGCGCGCTATCGCGTCAAAACGCCGGGGCCGGATGCCGCCATCGGGCAGTTATCCGGCGGCAATGTGCAGCGCGCCGTGCTGGGTCGCGAGATCGGCGGCGAGGTCAATGTGCTGGTTGCCGCCAATCCCTGCTTCGGTCTCGATTTCGCCGCCGTGGCCGATATCCACGGCCAGATCATGGCCGCGCGCAACCGCGGCGCCGCCGTGCTGCTGGTGAGCGAGGATCTCGACGAGTTGTTCGAACTCTCCGACCGGATTGCCGTAATGTTTTCCGGCCGCATCGTCTACGAGGATGCCATCGCCGCTGCCGATCTCACCGTGATCGGCCGCCATATGGCGGGACACTGACATGCCGACCATCGCTGCCGCCAAACCTTACCCCTACGCGTTTCCGCTGCAGCACACCGCACTGGTGGTGATCGACATGCAGCGCGATTTCATCGAACCCGGCGGCTTCGGCGCTGCGCTGGGCAATGATGTCAGCCGGCTCGCCGTGATCGTGCCCACCGTGGCGCGGCTGCTCGGGCTCTGGCGCAAGGCCGGCCTGCCGCTGATCCATACCCGCGAAAGCCACAAGCCCGATCTGTCGGATTGTCCGCCCGCCAAGCTGACGCGCGGCAATGCCAGCTTGCGCATCGGCGATCCGGGCCCGATGGGGCGCATCCTGGTACAGGGCGAACCCGGCAATGATTTCGTGCCCGATCTTGTTGCCCTGCCCGGCGAGTTGGTGATCGACAAGCCCGGGAAAGGCGCCTTCTATGCCACCAGCCTGCAGGATGACCTGAAAGCGCGCGGCATCACGCATCTTCTCTTTGGCGGCGTTACTACCGAAGTCTGCGTGCAGACCTCGATGCGCGAAGCCAATGACCGCGGCTATGAATGCCTGCTGGTGGAAGATGCCACCGAAAGCTATTTCCCGGAATTCAAGGCCGCCGCGATCGAGATGATCCGCGCCCAGGGCGCTATTGTCGGCTGGACCGCCACCACGGATCAGGTAGCCGCCGCCCTAGCCTAAAGTGCGATCAGTTCTGCTGAACATCGCCATAGGCGACGCAGATCAGGAACTGCTCGATATAGTCAGGCCGGTCGAGCGACACCGGTGTCACGACGGATTCCACTGCCATATAGCCGCGATCCACGTAGGCCATCGTGCCATGCACCCGCAAAGGCCGGCGATGCTGCAGCACCCATTGGTGTGCCTGGTGATGGCCAGACTGGGTCGCCTCTGAATAGATGTCTTCAAACCACTGGCCGGTGGTGTCCCGCCCGGCATGGGCCACAACTTCGGTCCCCACCAGGCGGTTGCGATAGCGCTGCCGCGTCGCATCCATTTCGATGATCAGCATATACGGCAAAAACTCGATCAAGGTTTCCGGCGTGAAGGCCTGACGCGGTGGCACGGTCAGGCCGGGCGGAATGCGCGCCTGCCAGGTTGCGGCGAAAGCGCGTGGCCGCAGCGCCCAGAAATTCAACCCGGGATCGCTGACAAAGGGCTTGTCGCTATGTCGTCGGTGCGGATTCTGTACCGCAGTCATGAAATGCAGGTCTCATCGTCTGTTCGCAACGCAGCATGGTATACTTACCGCGTTGGAAACGCGTTAAAATTCAACCCCGCGCTTCCACGGGTTGCTGACAGGCTAAATTTTAGGGAGATGGGGAAAAGGCTGATGATGCGCCGGCGGGTCACTGCATCCCGCTTTGCGGACGGCGATCATCATTGGTCTCAACGACCATGAGTAAAGATAAGCACTCTATCCCTTAATTCAAGGTTACTATTCGAAAAGGCCTAAGATTTCACAATCTTGCCGCAATTTGGCGATCGCAGCCCCAGATATAGGGGGGTCGATTGACAAAACCCACCCCCTGCCGTTTTATAGTCGGTGCAATC
>NZ_CALRUC010000183.1:0-4855 GCF_943371255.1 Ferrovibrio terrae
CCGAGATCCTTCTCGACGGATGGCCGGCAGACCACCACGCGCGGCTCGGCATCGCCGATGAAATATTCCAGTTCGGTCAGCGTATAGCCAATATTGAGCGGCAGGTAGACCGCGCCGGCGGCTACCACGCCGAGATAAAGGATCAGCGCCTCGGCCGATTTGTCGACCTGCACGGCAACTCGGTCGCCTGGCTGCACCCCGAGCGACGCCAGCGTGCCGGCGAAGCGTTCGGCCAGCGCAAAGGCATCGGCATAGCTGAATATCCGCCCCTCACCGGTCTCGATGAAGGTCTTGGCCGGATCGGCGACGCGGGAACGGATCAGGGTGTAGAGATTCTCGGACATTTTTGCTTGCGCTTCAGTTGCGGATCGGACGCCCGTACTTAATCGTCCCCGCCCCGGTCCGCGCAAGCCTCCCGGCCGGAGCCGGGCCTGTTCAGCGCGTTTTAATTGTCATCAGGGGACCGCGGTCTCCAGCTGGTCAGCCGCCAGCAGGCGGTAGCCGACCCCCAGCTCCGTCACCACATAGGTTGGCCGCGCCGGATCGCGCTCAATCCGCTGCCGCAGCTTGCGCATGAAGATGCGCAGGTAATGCACGTCCTCGGCATGTTCATCGCCCCAGACACCGCGCAGCAACTGCTCATGCGTGACCACCTTGCCGGCATGGCGGGCCAGATGCTGCAGCAGGCCATACTGCTTGGGCGTCAGCTTCACCTCCGCGCCATCCACCACCACCCGGCGGCGCGCCAGATCGACCGTCAGACCGCCCACCTCGAACAGCGGTTCGTCGGCGGCCGGCGGCGCCCGACGCATCACGGCATTCACCCGGGCGAGGAATTCGGCAATGCTGAAGGGCTTGGTCAGGTAATCGTCGGCGCCACATTCGAAGGCGCGGATTTTGTCGGCCTCGCGGTTACGCACGGTCAGTACGATCACCGGCGTCCAGCTCCATTCGCGCAGGCGACGCAGCACGTCGAGGCCATCCTGGTCGCCGAGCTGCATGTCGAGCACAACCAGGCTGATCTCTTCCTTGGCCGCAGCCTCCAATGCCTCGGCGCCAGTCGCCGCCTCGATCACGTCGAAATCGTGCATGGCCAGCGCCGGGCGCAGGAAGCGACGGATCTGCACCTCGTCGTCGACAATGAGAATCTTGCGCTTGTCACTCATGCGGCTTCCCCTTCATCTGCCACCTGCAATGTCTTGGCCGGCGGCATGCCGATATGGAAGGCGGCACCCTGCCCCGCCCCGCGGCTTTCTGCCCAGATTTCGCAGCCCGCGGCCTCGACAAAGGCCTTGCTGACCATCAGGCCGAGGCCGTTACCGGCCACCTGGCCCGACGAGGCATCCGCACGGTAGAAGGGTGCGAATATCTCCTGGACGTCACTCATCTGCAGTCCGATACCGGAATCCTGCACGCTCAGCACGACCCGATCCTGCTCGACACGCCCGCGCAGTGCGATGGTCGATCCGACCGGTGAATATTTGGCCGCGTTTTCCAGGATATTGACCAGCGCCTGCTCGATCAGCACCGGATCGGTCTGTACCATCGGCAGGTCGAGCAGATCATCCGACTCCAGGTGATGCCGCGCCAGGGCCTTCTGGCTCTGCTTCAGGGCAGCATTGGCAATATCGGCGACATCCACCGGCTCGACCTGCGGCGCCAGACGGCCGGCGCGAATGCGGGTGAGATCGAGCATCCGGCGGATATAGCGCTCCAGTCGTTCGGCTTCCTCACGGATGGTGGACTGCAACTCGGCACGGGTGGCGTCATCGCAGATCGGGCCGAATTTCTCCAGCGTGGTGACCGAGCCGAGGATCGAGGCCAGCGGGGTATGCAGGTCATGGGAAATCGAACCCAGAACCGCCTCGCGCAGGCCCTCGGCCTTGGCCTGCAGCCGCGCCTCTTCCACCCGCAATGCCAGACGCATGCGCGCCAGCGCCAGCCCGGACTGTTCCATCATGGCCGCAATCGCCAGCGGGTCGAGCCGGTCTGCCTGGCCCGGCCCCAGCACGACGATACCGAAAGGCCGGCCACCACTGCGCAGCACATAGGTTGAAGCGTCACCGTCACCGCCATCGCTTCGTTGCCAGGCCGCCTGCGCCACGGCATCTGCGGTCATCTCGCCAAACGATCCCGCGGTCGCTGCACAGGTCAGCGCCGCGCCATCGGCCAGATAGATCGCAACAGCGCAGTCCAGGCCGCGACTGAGTTCATCAGCCAGCACGGTCGGCGTTTCGGCGGGGTCGACCACGGCACTGATGCGGCGGTTAAAAGCCAGCAGGTATTCCAGCACGGCTTCGCGCCGTCGCGAGGTGGCCGCAGCGCGGCGCGCATAGCCGGCCAGCTGGCTGGAGGCGATGGCGACACCGGCGAAAACGAAGATGTCGGCAAATTCCTGCGGATCGGCATCCGGCAGGCTGAAGGCCGGGTTGTAGAACAGCACTGAACAGACCGCGAGCGCGGCCACGGCTGCGGTGAGCGACGGGATCATGCCGCCGAAAATCGCGGCGCCAAGGATCACCGGCACGAACAGGATCGAGGCCGACCTGACATCGATGGCGCGACTGAGTGCAAAAACGCCGATACCGGCGAGCCCCACCACACTGGCGGCGGCAAGGCTCTGCAGCAGAACCTTGCCCATCGGCACGCGGGCGGGTTCGTCTCCGGCCAGATGAAGGGCAGCGGGCGAAGTCATGATCAATTATCCCACAGGCCCCAGCGCCGTACAGCCCCCGGGGCGCCGACCGGCCCGGGGGTGCGTCAATTGATACAGCCAAGCTGGGTCGGGGCGAGCTGGCCCATGCGCCCCCGGATGATGCCGGTCCGGCGTTCGATATAGGCTGTTGGACTGGCCGCGTTCCAGCGATTCGGGCTGGGCAGGATGGCAGCCAGCCGGGCCGCCTGGGTATCGCTCAGCCGGCTGGCCGGGATGCCGAAATGCGCCTGTGCGGCAACCCCGGCGCCGAACAGGCCCGGGCCCATCTCGGCGATGCTGAGATAGACCTCCAGGATGCGGCGCTTGGGCCATGTGGCATCCAGGGCCAGGGCGAGCGGCGCCTCCAGCGCCTTGCGGACAAAGCCGCCGCCCGGCCAGAGGAACAGGTTGCGCGCCACCTGCATCGAAATGGTGCTGGCGCCGCGCAGACGGCCGGTTTCCTCGTAATCGTCGAGCGCGTCCTGCACGGCATCAAGATCAATGCCGCGATGCAGGCAGAAGCGGCCATCCTCCGAGGCAATGACCGCCCGGGCCAAAGCCGGCGCCACGGCCGTCAGCGGCAGTGGCCGATACTGCACGGCGCTGCCGCGCTCGACCGAGCGGATCAGCATCAGCGGAGTCGCCGGCGGATCAACAAACCGGAACAGCAGCAGGCCGCCGCCCCAGAACAGCGCCAGCGCCATCAGAAGGAGTTTCAACAGCCTGAACAGCAGCGTCATCCATCCAGCAGACCCTGCCCCGGCGGGTGCCGCAACTGTCCGGCCCGCCCCTAATCCCATAGACAGGGGCCGGCCGGGGAGATTTACTGGCCGAAACGGGGAGAAAACACCAGATGCTGCAAGGCAGCGCCATTCTGCTTCTGTCGCTCGGCTATCTCGGGCTGCTGTTTGCTGTCGCCCATCTGGGCGACCGGCTCGGCTCGCGCTGGTACAGCGGCCGCAGCGGCGCGACGATCTATGCCCTGTCGCTGGCGATCTATTGCACCTCATGGACCTTCTACGGTTCGGTCGGCCGCGCCGCCCTGTCAGGCCCCGACTTCGTCCTGATCTATGTCGGCCCGATCCTGGCGATCACCGCCGGCTATCCGGTGATGGCCAAGATGATCCGCATCGCCAAGCGCCAGAACGTGATCTCGATTGCCGATTTCATCGGCTCGCGCTACGGCAAAAGCCGCGCTGTTGCCGTGCTGGTCACTCTGCTCGCGGTGGTCGGCGTGCTGCCCTATATCTCGCTGCAGATGCAGGCGGTCAGCGTCACCTTCGAGGTGCTGGTCGGCAGCGAGATGGCGCATCTGCTCAATGCCACGCTGCCGCCACCCTGGCGCGACACCGCGATGTTCGTGGCCGGCATCATGGGCCTCTTCACCATCCTGTTCGGCGTGCGCCATGTGCAGGCAACCGAGCAGCATCGCGGCATGATGCTCGCCATCGCCTTTGAATCGCTGGTCAAGCTGGCAGCTTTCGTCGCCGTAGGCCTGTTCGTTTTTTACGGCCTGTTCGATTCCGGCAGCGACCTGCTGGCGCGGGTGGAGGCATCGCCCGGCCTGGCCGATCAGTTGAGCAAGGGGCTGGGCACCAACTGGATTGCCATGACGCTGCTCTCGGGCTTTGCCTTCCTCTGTCTGCCGCGGCAGTTCCATGTCGCCGTGGTGGAAGGCAACGACCCCAACCACCTGAAGGCCGCCCGCTGGCTGTTCCCCACCTACCTGATCGCCATCAACCTGTTCGTCGTGCCGATCGCCGCCGCCGGCCTGCTGCTGACCGAGAAAGGCACCAACCCGGACTTCTTCGTCATCACCCTGCCCCTGATGAGCAACCAGCTGGCGCTCTCGGTCTTCGCCTTCATCGGTGGCCTGTCGGCAGCGACCTCCATGGTGATTGTTGCCTGCATGGCGCTTTCCATCATGGTGTCAAACGAACTGGTCACGCCGCTGCTGCTGCGCTCGCGCGCCGGTGGTTCGCATGAAGTCGGTCAGATCGTGCTCAATGTGCGCCGCGCCGCCGTCGTCGTCATCCTGATCGCCGCCTATATCTATCACACCTGGATCGCCGGCTATCTGCCGCTCGCCTCGATCGGCATGATCTCGTTCTGCGCGGTGGCCAACTTTGCCCCGCCGCTGCTGCTTGGCCTGTACTGGCG
>NZ_CALRUC010000184.1:0-4763 GCF_943371255.1 Ferrovibrio terrae
AAGCGCGCGCGGCTTCAGGAGACTTTTATGCGTCGCCTCTTCTCATGGCTGAAAATCGGCCCCCGGATTTACCTCGTCATCGCCATCATGGCCCTGCTCACCACCGGCATCGGCTGGATGGGCATCTACTCGATGGACCGCTACGAAGACCAGAGCAACCAGATGGGTGCGCTCAGCGAGCGCGCCCTGATCAGCGAGCGTGTACTGGCCCGCATCATCAATACCCGCGGCATCACGCTGGAAATCTATGCGGCAGAGGACGGCGAGAAGCTGAAGGCGCTGATCGAGGCGATGAATGCCGAGATCGGTGCTGTCGAGAAAATCCTGACCTACTGGGAAAGCCTGCTGCCGCCGGAAACCCAGAAGACCTTCGGCGAGAGCGTGAAGGCGCCGCTGCAGGCCTATTTCACCAACCGCCGCGCCATCATCGCCACCGTGCAGAGCGACGGCGTTGAAGCCGCCCGCGAAATCGGCCGCGCACCGGCCGTGCTGAAGCAGCGCGATGGCGTGATCGAGACCCTGCGCAATGCCGCCGAGCGCAACGCTAAGGCGGTCGCTGAGATGAACGACAAGCTCAGCGACTTCTACCATGTGCAGCGCCCGACCATGATCTGGACCACGGTGATCGGCCTGCTGCTGGCCGTGCTGCTGGCTGCCGTGATCGTGATCGTCACCATCACCCGGCCGATCACCCGCATCACCGGCACCATGGGCAAGCTGGCCGATGGCGACCTGGGTGTTGCCGTGAACGGCGCCCAGCGCACCGATGAGATCGGCGCCATGGCCAAGACCGTGCAGGTGTTCAAGGACAACATGGTGGCGCGTGCCGAAGCCGAGCAGCAGATCGAAGCCCAGCGCCAGCAGCAGGCCACCGAGCGCGACGCCCGCGAGGCGCGCGAGCGTGCCGCCATCGCCGAGATTTCCGAACTGTGCGACAAGATCGCCAGCGGCGACCTCGACATGCGGCTGAACGAAGCCGACAAGGATGGCTTCCTGCTGACCATGAGCCAGAAGCTGAATGGCCTGGCCAGCATGCTGAAGACCATGACCGGCGAACTCGACACCATCACCGCGGCGCTGGCCGATGGCGATGTGACCAAGCATGTCGAGGGCAACTATGCCGGCGTGTTCGGCACGCTGAAAGACAGCGTCAACCGCATGGCCCATACGCTGAAGGATTTCGCCGGCCGCCTGCGCAATGCCTCCTCGGCGGTGCGCGATGCCTCGGGTGAAATCTCTGCGGGCAGCCAGGATCTGGCCAGCCGCACCGAAAGCCAGGCCGCCTCGATCGAGGAGACCGCCGCGTCGATGCATGAGATCACCGCCACCGTGAAGCAGAATGCCGACAATGCCCAGGCCGCCAACCAGCTCGCCACCGTGGCGCGCAGCACGGCGGAAAAGGGCGGTCGCGTGGTGACCGATGCGGTGACCGCGATGAACGGCATCGAGCAGAGCGCGCAGAAGATCAGCGACATCGTCGGCCTGATCGACGAGATCGCCTTCCAGACCAACCTGCTGGCACTGAATGCCAGCGTGGAAGCGGCGCGCGCCGGCGAGGCCGGCAAGGGCTTCGCCGTTGTCGCCCAGGAAGTCCGCGCGCTGGCGCAGCGCTCGGCCTCGGCGTCGAAGGACATCAAGGGCCTGATCCAGGAGTCGAATGCGCAGGTGCGCAGCGGTGCCAGCCTGGTGCAGCAGACCGGCAGCAGCCTGGACGAGATCGTGGGTGCGGTGAAGAAGGTGGCGGATATCGTCGCCGAGATCGCCGCCGCCTCGCGCGAACAGGCCACTGGCCTCGACCAGATCAACACGGCCGTGGCCAGCATGGACGAAACCACCCAGCGCAACGGCGCCCTGGTGGAAGAGACCTCGGCGGCGGCGCAGGCCCTGTCGGGCCAGGCCCAGGAACTGGCCGATCTGGTCGGTTTCTTCCGCACCGGTGAAACGGCGGTCGCCGCGGCCAGCAAGAGCAATGTGGTGACGGTGAAGCCGCGCGCCACAGCCAAGCTTGCGCCGCCTGCGACAACACGCCCGGTTACAAAGCCGGCCGCGCGCGCTAAGTCAGCCCCTGTCGCCATGACCGTTTCCGGCAACACCGCGCTGAAGGCCGAAGGCGACACCTGGGAGGAATTCTGAGATGAGCAGCGAATATCTGACCTTTGCCATCTCCGGCCAGGATTACGGTGTCGATATCCTGAGCGTGCGCGAAATCCGCGGCTGGACCAAGGAAACGCCGCTGCCGAATGCGTCGACCAGCGTGCGCGGCGTGGTCAACCTGCGCGGCGAGGTGGTGCCGATCTTCGATCTGCGCGTCCGGCTCAATGCCGATGCGCCGCCGCCGACGGCCAATCACGTGGTGATCATCGTCGAGGCGCAGGCCGGTGTGTATGGCCTGCTGGTCGATGCGGTGTCGGATATCGTTTCGCTGGATGAGGCCGAGCTGCAGCCGGTGCCCGATACGGTGGCGGATGCCGAGCATGGCTTCCTCACCGCGCTGGCCGCGCGCGAGGAACGCATGGTGTCGCTGCTCGATCTCGACCGCCTGGTCGAGGGCCGCACCGTGACGGCTGCGCTGAATGCACCCGAGACACCCCTGCTGGATGCTGCTGCGTAACAGTACGAGTGAGTAAGAGTATGAGTACCAGTACAGAGTCAGAGTAGCGTAAGAGTACAGCATCCGCAGAGGCGGAAGGCGGGCGCCCAGGTATTGATCCTGGCGTCCGCCTTTTTCTTTGCCTGGCTTACTTCACTCTGAATGGCAGATTCGCCGTGGCCGCCGCGCCCTTGCCGTCACGCACGGTGACGAACAGGCGGTAGTGGCCGGGCTGCAGCCCGGTGATGGCGGCGCCTTTCGGGCCGGGGTCGCGCACGGCCTGCGGAAACACCGGCGGCACCGCTTCGGCATCGCCAGAGGTTTTCAGGTCGGTGCTTTCGGCCATCACCTGCCACACCACGCCGACCTGGTCGTTGTCGGGATCTTCCACCGCGATCTCGGCGCGCACGGTCTGGTCCTTGTTCCATTCATTGCCCTGCGGAAAGCGGAACAGCGAAATGCGCGGCGCGCGGTTGCCCTGCGGCGTGTTGCCGCCCCAGGCTGCCGCCATCGCCTCGGCGGTTCTGGTATATTCGCCACCCTGCAGCAGCAGACTGTGCCAGGTTGGCGTCACTTCCTGCTTCTGGCCCCAGTAGAACACGATCTGGCCCTGCACTTCGGGCTGCAGCGCGGTGAACCAACGCGACAGCATCGCCGCCTTTTCATCGCTGCTGGGTTCGATCGCAGCACCCCAGGGCGTGCGCTTGGCCTGCCACTGGCCCATCGGGCCCATCTCGGTGACGATCAGCGGACCCTTCCAGCCCTGCGCGCGCACACGGCCGGGCAGCGAGGGCAGGGCGTCACCATAGGAGTTGACGCCAAGCACCTGGATGCTGGGCGCATGGCGGCGCAGGCGCACGACCTTGTCATTGCCGGCCTCGGCCAGCACCGCCATCGTCGGGTGATGGTGATCGAGCCGGCGCACGATCTTGGCCGCCTCCTCGATACCGGTCCAGACCTGGCTGTCATCGGCCAGTTCGGCCTCGACCTCGTTGCCCAGAGCCCACATCAGCAGGGCCGGGTGGTTTTTGTAGCGATTGACGAACTCGGTGAGCTTCTGCAGCTGCGGCCCGACCTGGGCGAGATCGCGGTAGCTGAAGCCGCGGCGCGGATGTTCCAGCCAGAAGCCGGCGATCACCTTCAGGCCGACCTTCTGCGCCTCGTCCAGCACATAGCCGGTTTCATCGCCATAGGTGCGCACCGTATTGGCGCCGAGCTGCTTGAGCAGGCCGAAGCGGGTCTGGCCGGCGGCGCCGACCACGGCAAAGGGCTTGCCATCGACCAGCAGGCCATCGCGGTCGACCACCACATTGGCGGCAGCGGCAGGGTGCGACGCCAGGAGCGGCGCAATGAAGCACAGGGTAAGCAGGATGCGGAGCATGGCGTGACTCATGCCGGGAAGCCCCGGAGCTTGCAAGCGCTTTGAGGCAGCCGCGACAATCCCTGTGTGGATAAGCTTGGATGCCGCACCGGATCAGTCCGCCGGCGCCCCGATGCTGGCGGCCGGATCGGTCTTGCGAGCGGCTTGCACCGGGCCGCCGCGCAACGGTGTCTCGCGCAGGAAGACAATGATGCCCAGCGCCAGGGCCGCGATCCCGGCGCCAAGCCAGAACACGGTGTGGAAGGCATCGGTCAGCGCCAGGCCGACAGCATCGCGCAGCGCCGGCGGTGTCGCGGCCAGGGCGGCCGGGCCGGCGCGCAGCAGCTGCACCGCCGGTTGCGGCCCGAGGGCTTCATGGCCCGGCAGGGCGGCAATCAGCTGGTCGAGACGGGCGATCAGCACGGCGCCGAACAGCGCCACGCCGAACGAGCCGCCCATCGAGCGGAAAAACGACACCGAGGCGGTGCCGACGCCGAGGTCGCGCTGTTCCACCGAATTCTGCACCGAGATCAGCATCACCGGCATGAACAGGCCGATGCCGTAGCCCGACAGGCCCATATAGATGCCGGTGAGCCAGAGCGGCGTGGCGGCGGTGATGGTGGCGAGCAGCAGCATGGCGGCCAGCACCATGCTCATGCCCAGCACGGGGAAATGCTTGTAGCGGCCGGTGCGCGACACCAGCTGGCCGGCGGTGATGGCGCCCATCACGCTGGTGCAGGTGAGCGGGATCAGCATCAGGCCGGAATCGCCGGCCGACATCTGGTAGATCATCTGCAGCACCAGCGGCATGAA
>NZ_CALRUC010000185.1:0-4753 GCF_943371255.1 Ferrovibrio terrae
ACGCGGCCGTGGTCCTGCCTGCTGGAATCGATCGAGGGCGGCGCCGTGCGCGGCCGCTATTCGATCATCGGCCTGAAGCCTGACCTGCTGTGGCGCTGCCAGGGCCAGAAGGCCGAGATCAACCGCAAGGCCCGCTTCGACCAGAGCGCTTTCGAACCCTGCGCCGAGCCGACCGTTGAGTCGCTGCGCAAGCTGCTGGCCGAAAGTCATATCGACCTGCCGGTGAATCTGCCGCCGATGGCGGCCGGCATCGTCGGCTTCATGGGCTACGACATGGTGCGGCTGATCGAGCCGAAGGTACCTGATAACAACCCGGATACGCTCGGACTGCCCGACGGCATCCTGATGCGTCCGACCGTGATGGCGATTTTCGATTCCGTGCTCGACATGATCACGGTGGTGACGCCGGTGCGGCCGCAGAACGGCATGGATGCCCGCGCCGCTTATGCGCTGGCCAGCGAGCGGCTGTCTGACATCGTGTCCGATCTCGACCGCCCGCTCGGCGCAGTGCGCGACCAGATCGCCGATCTGGATGCACTGCCCGAGCCGCAGTCGAACATGTCGCCCGACGACTACATGACGATGGTGCGCAAGGCGAAGGAATACATTGCCGCCGGCGATGCCTTCCAGGTCGTGGTCGGCCAGCGGTTCAGCCTGCCGTTCCGGCTGCCGCCCTTCGCGCTCTATCGCGCCCTGCGCCGCACCAATCCCTCGCCTTTCATGTTCTACCTCAATCTCGGCGGTCCCTGCCTGGTCGGCTCAAGCCCGGAGATTCTGGTGCGCCTGCGCGACGAGACCGTGACGGTGCGGCCGATTGCCGGCACGCGCAAGCGCGGCGCGACGCCTGCCGAAGACCAGGCGCTGGCCGACGACCTGCTGAGCGATCCGAAGGAATGCGCCGAACATCTGATGCTGCTGGATCTCGGCCGCAACGATGTGGGCCGCGTGGCGCAGATCGGTACCGTGAAAGTGACCGAGCGCAACCAGATCGAACGCTACAGCCATGTCATGCATATCGTGTCGAATGTCGAGGGCAAGATCCGCCCCGAATTCGACGCGCTGGATGCGCTGTTCGCCGGCTTCCCGGCCGGCACGGTCTCTGGTGCGCCGAAGGTGCGCGCCATGGAGATCATCGACGAGCTGGAACCGGTGCGCCGCAGCTTCTATGCCGGTGGCGTCGGCTATTTCTCCGCCAATGGCACCATGGACACCTGCATCACGCTGCGCACCGCGCTGGTGAAAGATGGCACCATGTATGTGCAGGCCGGCGCCGGCATCGTCGCCGACAGCGATCCGATGTCGGAACATGTCGAATGCGTCAACAAGGCCAAGGCGCTGATCCGCGCCGCCGAAGAGGCCGAGCGCTACGCCAGCCGCACCGGCCGCGGGCAGTAGATCAGGCGGCGATCCGACATTCCGGCGGGAATACCAGCGTCACCACGGTGCCGCTTTGCCGGCTGGTGGCGATGGTCAGCCGACCGCCATGCATCTCGACCAGCTTCTTGGCAATCGGCAGGCCCAGCCCGATGCCCGCCGCCTGTTGCGCCAGCATCGACTGGCCGCTGCCGAACGGCTCGAACAGATGCTGCAGTTTGTCCTGTGCGATGCCGGGGCCATGATCCGAAACCCGCAGCAGGATCGCATCCTGCTCCGCCATCGACTGAACCGTGACCGCCTCACCCGCCGGACTGAACTTGACGGCATTGGACAGCAGGTTCAGCAGCATCTGCCGCAACATCATCGGATCGACCTTCAGCTTTTTGGCATCGCCCCCCAACTCGAACCGCAGGGTGACGCGGCGGTCCTCTGCCAACGGGCGCAGGATTGCTGCCACCTCGGCTGAAATCGCGTCGATATCCACCGCTTCAGGTTTTGGGTTGAGATTGCCGGCTTCGATCCGCGTGATGTCCAGCACCTGGTTGATCATGTCGAGCAGATGGGCGCCGCTGCGATTGATGTCGCGGCCGTAATCCTGGTAGGTCTTCGAGATCGGGCCGACCACGGCGCCGGAGATCAATTCCGAAAATCCGAGGATGGCGTTCAGCGGCGTGCGCAGTTCATGGCTCATGCGCGCCATGAAATCCCGCTTGGCGCGGTTCGCCGCATCGACTTCAATCAACGCTTCCGTCACCCGCTTCAGCGCCGCATCGCGACGCGCCATCAGAACAAACAGCCAGGCCGTCAGCAGCACGATAAGAAGCGTGGCAATCGACATTCCAGCCAGCTTGGGCATGGCCTGGTCGTGCCAGACTGTCTCGAGCGCGCCCGCACGCAAGGCTGCAGCCACCACAACCGGATATGGATCGACCGGTGCGTAGCTGGCCTTGATGCGCAGGCCCAAATCCGCGATCCGATCCTGGTCGAACACCGTCACCGGCTGATACTGCCGTCTCAGCGTGTCGAGATCGAAACCCGGCAGCACCTTTCCCACCCGCTCCTTCGGATCGGGGGTGAGGTGCAGCACCAGACCATCGTTGCGCAACAAACCGATGGCCGAGGGCGCCGAAATCAGCAGGTCGCGATACGCTTCCTCGAAGCTGGCCACCGGGATCGCAGCCAGGACGACTTCAACACCGGACGCGTTCTTGCGCGCTTTCATCACCATCGGAATAACGTTACGGCCGCTGGTGCGGCTCGACAGGGGCTCTCCCATATACAGAGTGCCGGGGGGCGCATTGCGAATGCCCGTCATATATTCGCGGTCGCCAACAAAGACATTGCCGCCGGCGCCTTCAATGCGGATCAATCGTTCGCTGCTGTCGATGATGGCGATGCCGATCGGATCATCGTCGCTGCTCTGCATCCGGATCGCCAGGTCGCTGAGACGGTGGAGATCGAAATCCTGCCCGCCCACCTGCAGGGCTTCATCGATCGCCACCAGGATCGCATGGGCCGCATCCAGGCTGCGACGGGCATGCATCCTCAGAACCGGAATGGCACCGGTCAGCTCGGCCGCGGCGGACTGGTAGATTCGTGTCCGGTCGCCCATCACCACGGCACCCGTAACGCCCCAGGCGGCAATCAGCACCAGCGCCATGAGGATAAGGAGAAGCCTGCGCGGGGATCGGAAGACGCTCCCCATTCGGCCGGCACTCGTTATGGCTTTGGAGTCCAAGGTCTTGGCCCGATACCTGCTGACACGCCGTCAGGTGGAAAGTATGGTCAACAACGATAATCTCCGGCAACCAAATATTTCATCCGCCTGCATCGCAACCTGAAGCCACAGACTGCAACCATGCCAACCGCTTTCAAAACCATCCGTGCCCGCGCCGAGAAACGCAAAGGCGCCGCCGCGCTGAAGAAGCTGCTGCCGAAAATTCCCGATCAGAAAGCGTTGACGAAACTGAAGGACGATCGCGTGCTGGCCGAGATGGCCAAGCGAGTCTTCTCCGCCGGGTTCGTGTGGAGCGTGATCGAGAACAAATGGGACGGTTTCGAGACCGCCTTCCAGGGCTTCGACCCGCGCAAGCTGGTGCACAAGCCGGATGAATTCTGGGAGAAGCTGGCCTCTGATAAAAGAATCGTGCGCAATCCGCAGAAAATCCGCAGCGTGCGCGACAATGCGCAATTCGTCATGGATATCGCCAAGGAGCATGGCAGCTTCGGCAAGTTCCTGGCGGCCTGGCCGGCCACCGACCAGATCGGCCTGCTGGAGCTGCTGGCCAAGCGCGGCTCGCGGCTCGGCGGCAATACCGGGCAATACCTGATCCGCTTCCTCGGCAAGGACAGCTTCATCGTGTCGCGCGATGTGCTGCTCTGCCTGCGCGATGCCGGACTGGAGCTGACCGACAAGGGCAGTTCCAAGGGCGACTGGAAGAAAATCCAGGCGCAATTCACGGCCTGGCAGACGGAAAGCGGCCTGCCGCTGATGCATATCTCGCGGATTTGCGCCATGTCGATCGGCGAGAATTATGACGCCGATCGCCTCAAACGCGCTCTGGGCGACGAGGACTGAGCGTCCCTTTCCGGCCGCACGGCGTTACCACAGGGTAAACGGATGGAAAATAAATCCGATTAAATACGTGGTTTGTATGCGGACACAAGCCTAGCTTGAACCGATGCAACACACCCTTACCCTTGAAGCTGCAAACTGGGAACAGCGCGGCATTTCTGCCCGGGATGCCGGCAAGCATGTCGAGGCCGAGGCACATTTCGCCCGCTCGGTGGCCGAGGCGCCAGACCGGGCGATTTCCTGGCTGGGTCTGGCCCTGAGCCAGATCGACCAGGAGCGCATCTCCGAAGCCATCGCCAGCCTGTATCGCGCCCGCGACCTGTCGCCAAAATCAGGCGTGATCGGCCACCTGCTCGACTCGCTGAAGGGCCATAACCCGGCCCGCGCGCCGGAATCCTATGTGAACTGGCTGTTCAACACCTATGCCGCCGGTTTCGACAATCACCTGGCCCGCCTCGGCTATCGGGGCCCGGAAATGCTGCGGCAGCTGATCCAGCAGGCCGGCTGGCAGGCCGATAGCAGCCGCGCCGTGCTTGATATCGGCTGCGGCACCGGGCTGAGCGGCGAGCCTTTCACCGCTTTCGCATCCCGCCTCGATGGCATCGACCTGTCGGTGGGTATGCTGAACCAGGCGCGCCGACGCGGCATCTAGACCGATCTGCATCACGGCGAGGCACACGGCATTCTGGCCGCCATGCCGGCCGCACTCTACGACACGGTGGTGGCCGCCGACACGCTGATCTATATCGGCGACCTGGCACAGATTTTCCAGCTGGTCGCTGAACGGCTGAAATCCGGCGG
>NZ_CALRUC010000186.1:0-4604 GCF_943371255.1 Ferrovibrio terrae
CGCGCCTGTAATGCCATAGTCCGGCAGGATTTTTCGGCCGGATTCCCGGCCTGAGGGTGGCAGTCCCATGAGTCTGATCGGCACCAAGCTTTTCACCTGGTGGAAGGGCGAACTCGTCGGCACCGACGGGTTCGGCAATCGCTATTTCCGCACCAAGAGCGGCGCGGCCAAGAAGCGCTGGGTGCTCTACAACGGCAAGGCGGAAGCCTCCAAGGTGCCGCCGGAATGGCATGCCTGGCTGCATTACACCATCGATGACGCGCCGATCCATGGCGTCGAGCGCAAGCCCTGGGAGAAGGACCATCTGCCCAATCTCAGCGGCACGCCCTATGCCTACCGGCCGCAGGGCAGCGTCGCCAAGGGCGGCCAGCGTGCGGCGGCGACCGGCGACTATCAGGCCTGGCAGCCTGAATAACGGCAAGAGCAGGCAGGGGCGGCAGGCATGAACGGCAATCTGGTTGAGACGCTGATCGGCGCAGTGGTGCTGCTGGTCGCAGGCTTTTTCCTGGCCTTTGCCTACACCACCGGCGGCGTCGGCGGCGGGCGCATGAACGGCTATGAGCTGCAGGCGCGCTTCAACCGCGCTGATGGCCTGGTCACCGGCGGCGATGTGCGGCTCAGCGGCATCAAGATCGGCACCGTCACCAAGCAGGCGCTCGATCCCAAGACTTTTGATGCCATCGTCACCTTCAGTGTCGACAGCCGCTACCAGCTGCCCGACGACAGCGCGGTGAAGATCGCCTCCGAAGGACTGCTGGGCGGCAACTTCATCTCGGTCGAGCCGGGCGGCAGCAACACCGTGCTGAAGCCGGGGTCCGAGATCAAGTTCACGCAAGGGTCGGTCAACCTGATGGATCTGATCGGGCAGGCGATTTTCAGCGCCACCGGCGCCGGCAAGGACAAGTCCGGCGATGGCGGCGCCGAGCTGAGTCCGCTGCCCAAGGCGAACTGAAAGCTGCTGTGCTGCGTTTCCTGTGTCGCTGTCTGATGCTGTTGCCGGTGCTGTGGGCGCCGGCCGTGCTGGCGCAGCTTCCCGATGCCCAGCCGCAATACCCCTCCACGCCGATGCCGATTGCCGTGCTGCAGGGCCTGGATAAGATCACCGCGCGCATCTACACCTTCGAGGCCCCGGTGGACCAGACCATCGGCTTTGGCACGCTGAAGGTGACGGTGCGGGCCTGCCGCAAGCGCCCGCCGGAATATCCGCCGGAAAGCACCGCCTTCCTCGAGATTCTGGAACAGCGCCCCGAACAGCAGGCCATTGCCCTGTTTCAGGGCTGGATGTTTGCGTCCAGTCCGGGCCTCAACCCGCTGGAACACGCGGTCTACGATGTGTGGCTGATCGACTGCAAGACCAGTTCCGGCGGCGCATCGGCGCCCAGGCAGTAGAAATCCGCCCGGCGCGGCAGCGCGTCCATCAGCAGCTCCAGATAATCGTCGCGCTTCACCTCGATGGCGCCGAACTGCTTCAGGTGCTCGGTGACGAACTGCGTATCCAGCAGGGTGAAGCCGCCGGCGATCAGCCGGCCGACCAGATGCACCAGCGCGACCTTCGAGGCATCGGTGGCGCGGCTGAACATGCTCTCGCCGAAAAACGCCGCACCCAGCCGCACGCCATAGAGCCCGCCGACCATGCCACCGGACTCGTCATAGCATTCGACGCTGTGGGCAAAGCCTAAGCGATGCAGCTCGGTATAGGCGTCGCGGATGGTCTGGTTGATCCAGGTGTTGCCACGCTGCGGATGCGGCGTGGGCTCGGCGCAGGCGGCGATCACGCCGGCGAAGTCGGTGTCGATCCGCACGCTGAAGTCGCCGCGCCGCACCCTGCGGGCCAGCTTGTGCGGCACATGGAAATCATCGAGCGGCAGGATGCCGCGTTTGGTCGGATAGACCCAGAAATAGCCGGGATCATCGGCCGCGTCGGCCATCGGGAAATAGCCGCGGGCATAGGCCTGCAGCAGCAGTTCAGGCGTCAGCGGCTCGGGATGCGCGCTCATGGTACGGAACTAGGTCGCGTGCCGAAGAATTCCAAGGAGATCGATTGCCCGATTGTAATACGGTTCCAGGAAAGCAAGCTCCTGCGCAGGGTCATCGCTTGGTTCTCGTGCGGCTGCGCCGGCATACAGCGATGCAAGAGCAATGTCGCGTAGCTCGAACTCCTCAGGGCCACCCTGAAATTCGTAAAGTATTTCCTCTATCGCTGCCAGGGGCTTCTGAATGACAAGGAATTCTTCGTAGAGGTAGCAAAACCAGACTAGGAATAATCGGCCTCTCCAGTCATTTAAATCTCTCCCGAGAGAGGAAAAAACGTTGAAGGCTCTGGAGTTCAGAACAGGCTGAGACAGGTTGGCAATATCGGCGACGTATCCCAGCTTAATTGCCTGAGCTATCTCAGCCGACTGCAGCGCTTTCTTCAATGGGGCGTAATCGAGTGGCACTGGCGGCGCAGCAGTGAACTCAATCATGCATTCCCCGCGACCTCTGTCATTCTAGCCCTGGCGGGCGATAAACTCTTCCAGCCAGTGGATGTCATAGGCGCCGTTGACGAAATCGGGTTCGTTGATCAGCGCCAGATGCAGCGGGATCGTGGTCTCCAGACCGCCGATCACATATTCCTCCAGCGACCGGCGCAGGCGCATCAGGCATTCGTTGCGGCTGGTGCCATGCACGATCAGCTTGCCGATCAGCGAGTCATAATGCGGCGGAATCTGGTAGCCGGTGTAGAGCGCAGAGTCGACGCGCACGCCGAGCCCGCCAGGTGCATGGTAGTCGGTGACGCGGCCGGGCGAGGGCGCGAAGGTGCGCGGGTTCTCGGCGTTGATGCGGCATTCGATGGCGTGGCCGGAGAACTTGATGTCGTCCTGCGTGTAGCCGAGCGGCGCGCCGTTGGCGATGCGCAGCTGCTCGCGCACCAGATCGAGGCCGGTGATGGCTTCGGTGACCGGATGCTCCACCTGCAGGCGGGTGTTCATCTCGATGAAATAGAATTCGCCATTCTCGAACAGGAATTCGATGGTGCCGGCGCCGCGATAGTTCAGCTTGGAGATCGCCTTGGCGGCGATGTCGCCGATGGTCTTGCGCTGCGCGTCGTTCAGCGCCGGCGAGCGGGCCTCTTCGAGAACCTTCTGGTGGCGACGCTGCAGCGAGCAGTCGCGTTCGCCCAGATGCACGGCATTGCCCTGGCCGTCGCCGAAAATCTGGATCTCGATATGGCGCGGACGGGTGAGATACTTCTCGACATAGACCTGGTCGTTGCCGAACGCGTTGCGGGCTTCCGAGCGCGCCTGCTGCAGCGCCGTGCCGAATTCGGCCGGCGAACGCACCACCTTCATGCCGCGGCCGCCGCCGCCGGCGGTGGCCTTGATCAGCACGGGATAGCCCATGTCGGCGGCGAGCTTGAGCCCCTGCGCCTCGTCTTCCACCGCACCCTTGGAACCGGGCACGACCGGGATGCCAAGCTCACGCGCCGCTTCCTTGGCGGTGATCTTGTCGCCCATCAGCTTGATATGCTCGGGCGTCGGACCGATGAAGGTGATGCCATGCGCCTCGACGATCTCGGCGAATTTGGCATTCTCCGAGAGGAAGCCGTAGCCGGGATGGATCGCTTCGGCGCCGGTGATCTCGGCGGCCGAGATGATGGCCGGGATGTTCAGGTAGCTCTGGCTCGACGGCGGCGGGCCGATGCAGACGGACTCGTCGGCGATGCGCACATGCATGGCATCGGCATCGGCGGTGGAATGCACCGCCACGGTGCGGATGCCCATCTCGCGGCAGGCACGATGGATGCGGAGCGCGATTTCGCCGCGATTGGCAATCAGCACCTTCTCAAACATGATACGCGGCCCTGTTCTGTGTTGCTTGGGCTGACGTTATTCGATGATCAGCAGCGGCTGGCCGAATTCGACCGGCTGCTGATTCTCGATCAGGATACGCGCGACGCGACCACCCTTGGGCGCGGTGATCGGGTTCATGGTCTTCATGGCTTCGACGATCAGCACGGTCTGGCCGGCATTGACGCTGTCGCCGATCTTGATAAAGGCGGCGGCGCCCGGCTCCGGCGCGGTGTAGACGGTGCCGACCATCGGCGACTTCACGGCGCCCGGATGGCTGGCGTCGTCGCCGGCGGCCGGCGCGGCACCAGCGGCGGCAACGGCTGCGGCAGCAGCAGCAGCGGCGACCGGTGCGGCGGCATAGACCGGCGTGCCGGCCTTGGTGACGCGGACCTTCAGCGGGCCTTCGCTCCACTCGATCTCGGTCAGGCCGGTCTCGTTCAGCAGATCGGCGAGGTCGCGGATCATCTGCTGGTCGACCCGGCTGCTGCTGGCGGGCTTGGCGGCTTTATCCTTGGGCGCGGAGGCCATGCGCTACTCCTGTATTCTCAAATAGACAGACGAAAAGGTTCAGACGATATCGGCCAGCGCTTCGAGCGCCAGCACGTAACCCTTCGGCCCGAAACCGCAGATCATCCCCTTCGCCGCAAGCGAAACGTAGGAGTGATGGCGGAAGTTCTCGCGCCGGTGGATGTTGGACAGATGCACCTCGACGCAGGGCTTCTCGGCCGCATTGAGGGCATCGAGAATGGCGACCGAGGTGTGGGTATAGGC
>NZ_CALRUC010000187.1:0-4586 GCF_943371255.1 Ferrovibrio terrae
GCCTCGCTCAATCCGCGCATGCGGGTGGAAGAGATCATCGGCGAGGCGCCGGTGGCGCATGGCCTGATCAAGCGCAGCGAGATGGGCGCCTATGTCGAGAAGATCATGCTGCAGGTCGGCCTCGACCCGCGCTATCGCAAACGCTATCCGCACCAGTTCTCCGGCGGCCAGCGCCAGCGCATCGGCATCGCCCGCGCGCTCGCCGTGCAGCCGAAATTCATTGTCTGCGACGAGGCCGTGGCGGCACTCGACGTCTCGATCCAGGCCCAGGTGCTGAACCTGTTCATGGACCTGCGCGAACAGCTTGGCCTCACTTACCTGTTCATCAGCCACAATCTTTCGGTCGTGGAGCACATCTCCGACCGGGTGGTGATCATGTACTTGGGCCGCGTGGTGGAAAGCGCGCCGACCGAGCAGCTGTTTGCCGGCCCGAACCATCCCTATACCCAGGCCCTGCTGGCCGAGGCCCCGAAGCTGGTGGCCGAGCGCCGCGATTACCTGCCGATCAAGGGCGAAATTCCCTCGCCGCTGAACCCGCCGCCGGGCTGTCATTTCCACCCGCGCTGCCCGCAGGCTTTTGCCCGCTGCAGGGCGGAAGTGCCTGCCCTGAAAGAGATTGCACCCGGCCGCCTGTCGGCCTGCCATCTCAACGACGCGGCCTGATCACGGCGTTGTAACGGCCGCACGGGGCTTGAAAACGGAACTTTAAGCATCACCTGCTAGTTTGAGAGTGTGAAAGAAGCGTCTGCAGGACGCGGACGCGCACACCGAAGGAGGCCAGCCATGTGCAAGGCCATCTCATCCCGTGCGTTGCTTTCCACCACCCTGACCATCGCCGCTGTCTCGCTCGGCATTGCCGCCCTTACACCACCCGCCCAGGCGCAACAGGCCATGGTCTGTGGCCTGCGCGATGACATGGGAAAAATGCTGGATCAGCGTTTCGGCGAGCAGCCGCAGGCCGCCGGCGTTGTCGGCGACCGTGTTGTCGAACTGCTGGTCTCGCAGACCGGCTCCTGGACCATCCTCATCACCAGCACTGATGGCCGCGCCTGCGTGGTCACCGGCGGCGAGGACTGGACCGATCAGCCGATCACCATGCCCAGCAAGGTCAAAGCCGACAAGGTGAAGATCGACTCGACTCTGTAAGACGCTTCCGGCTGCCTTACGCGGCAGCCGGGGTTCCTGCCGGACGTTTCACCCTGAACCAGGCGGCATAGAGTGCCGGCAGGAACAGGACGGTCAGCAGCGTGGCGACCAGCAGGCCGCCGATGATGGTATAGGCCATCGGTCCCCAGAAGTTGCTGGTGGACAGCGGAATCATGCCGAGGATCGCCGCCAGCGCGGTGAGGATGATCGGCCGGAACCGCCGCAGCGTGGCATTGATGATGGCATCCCAGGCCGCCTCGCCGCCGGCAATATCCTGTTCGATCTGGTCGACCAGGATCACCGAGTTGCGCATGATCATGCCGGCCAGCGCGATGGCGCCCAGCATGGCAACGAAGCCGAACGGCACGTTGAAGGTCAGCAACCCCAGCGTGACGCCGATCAGGCCCAGCGGCGCGGTCAGCAACACCAGCAGCATACGCGACACCGACTGCAGCTGGATCATCAGCAGCGTGATCATGATGCCGATCATCACCGGCACCACCGCGCCGATCGAGGCATTGGCCTTGCCGCTTTCCTCGATGGCACCACCCATCACGATGCGGTAATTCGGCGGCAGGCTCTTGCGCAGCTCGTTCAGCTGCGGCTCGATCTGCATCGACACCACCGGCGCCTGGATGCCGTCGATGATATCGGCGCGTACAGTGATCACTGGCTGGCGGTCGCGTCGCCAGATGATGCCTTCTTCCAGCTCGTACCGGATTTCGGCCACCTGGCTGAGCGGCACCGGGCGCGTACTCTCCGCGCCGGCCACGTTCAGATCCTTGATGCCGGTCAGGCTGAGGCGTTCGCTGGCTTCGGCGCGGGCGACCACATCGATCAGCTCGCGATCCTCGCGATACTGCGTCACGGTCAGGCCGGACACGATGGAGTTGAGCGTGGTGGCGAGATCCTGCGAGGAAATGCCGAGCAGGCGCGCCTTGGCCTGGTCGACATCCAGCTTGACCACCTTGCTCAACTCGTTCCAGTCGAGGTTGACGTCACGCGCATTGGGATTGGCGCGCATCACATCGGCGACCTGGAAGGCGATCCGGCGCACTTCCATCGGGTTGGGGCCGCTGACGCGGAACTGCACCGGGAAGCCGACGGGAGGCCCGTTTTCCAAGCGGTTGACACGGCCGCGCAGCAGCACGAAATCCTCCTGGAAGGCCGCAATCAGCCTGTCGCGCACGCGCTCGCGCTCGGCATCGCCTTTGGTCAGCACCACCACCTGGGCGAAGTTGTCGTTCGGCAGCTGGATGTCCAGCGGCAGGTAGAAGCGCGGCGCGCCAGCGCCGACATAGGTGGTGTAGCTGACGATATCGGCATCGTTCTTCAGCAATTCTTCCAGCTTCAGCGCCTCTCCCTCGGTGGCGGTGATCGAGGCACCCTGCGGCAGGCGCAGGTCGACCATCAGCTCGGGCCGGTTGGAGGACGGGAAGAACTGCTGCTGTACCAGGCCAAAGCCCGCCACGCTGAGCACGAAAATACCGAACGTGCCGGCAATCACGATCCAGCGCCGCCGTACGCACCACTCCACCACCGGGCGGACGAAACGATAGATGCCGCGATGGTAAACGTCCTCGCTATGGCCATGGCCGGCCTTTGGTGTCGGCAGCAGGGTGTAGCCGATATAGGGCGTGAAAATGACCGCCACCACCCAGGACACCAGCAGCGAAATGGTGACCACGGCGAAGATCGAGAAGGTGTATTCGCCGGCCGAGGATTTGGCGAAACCGACCGGTACGAAGCCGGCTGCGGTGATCAGCGTGCCGGTGAGCATCGGGAAAGCGGTCGAGGTATAGGCGAAGCTGGCGGCGCGGAAACGGTCGAACCCCTGCTCCATCTTCACCTGCATCATCTCGACTGCGATGATGGCGTCATCCACCAGCAGACCAAGCGAGATGATCAGCGCGCCCAGCGAGATGCGGTGGAAATCGATGCCGAAGATCTGCATGCACACGAAGGTGATCGCCAGCACCAGCGGGATGCACAGCATCACCACCATGCCGCTGCGCAGGCCCAGGCTGAGGAAGCTGACACCGAGCACGATGACCACGGCTTCCAGCAGCACCTGCATGAATTCCGAGATCGAGCGCTGTACCACGGTGGGTTGGTCCGCCACCTGCAGCACCTCGATGCCGATGGGCATATCGGCCTTCAGCCGCTTCATGGTGGCATCGAGCTTCTTGCCCAGCTCGATCATGTTGCCGCCCTTGGCCATCGAGATGGCGAGGCCGATCGATTCCTGACCGTTGTAGCGCAGACGTGGACTGGGGGGGTCGGCATAGTCACGCTTGATATCGGCGATGTCGCCGAGCCGGATCAGCCGCCCATTGGCCTGGATGGAGAGTTCCGATAAATTCCTGCCGCTTTCGATATCCCCGCTGACGCGGGTGGCGATGCGGTCGGACGAGGTCTGCACCACACCCGATGCGGTCTGCGCATTCTGCGCCTGGATCACATCGATGACCTGCTGCGGACTGATGCCAAGATTGGCCAGCTTTTTGTTGGAAAACTCGATGAAGATGCGTTCGGGCTGCACGCCCAGCAGGTCGGCCTTGCCGACATCGCGGATGCGCAGCAGTTCTTCACGCACATCCTCGACATAGTCCTTCAGTTCGCGATGGGTGAATCCATCGGCAGTGAAGGCATAGATGGTGCCGAAAGTGTCGCCGAATTCATCGTTGAAGAACGGCCCCTGCACCCCGGCCGGCAAGGTCTGGCGGATATCACCCACCTTCTTGCGCACCTCGTACCACACGCCGGACACTGCCTTGGGCGGCGTGCTATCACGCAGGGTGACGAAAATGGTCGATTCCGCGGCCTTGGAATAGCTGCGTACATTGTCGAGATACGGCGTCTCCTGCAGTTTCTTCTCGATCTTGTCGGTGACCTGCTGCTCGACCTCGCGCGCGGTGGCGCCGGGCCAGTTGGTACGCACGATCATCACCTTGAAGGTGAAATCAGGGTCTTCGGCGCGGCCGAGCTGGGTATAGGACAGCGCCCCTGCCGCCAGCAGCAGCACCATCAGGAAGCCGATCAGCGAGCGGTGGCGCAGTGCCCAGGCGGACAGGTTGAAGCGGCCGACGCCATCATCGCCGGCCGGAGAGGGCGGATGCTGACTCACGACTTCTTCCCCGCACTGGCAGACTGCACTTCAGGGAGCAGGCGCACGGTCTGGCCGGGGATCAGCTTGTGCACGCCGGCGGTCACCACCTTCTCGCCGTCTTTCAGGCCGGCCGCGATCAGCACGGCCTTTTCGATATAGGCCGCAACCTTCACGGTGCGCAACTCGACCTTGCCCTCGCCCTCGGCCGGGCCGCTATACACCCACACGGCCGGCTCTGCGCCCTGCTGGTACAGCGCCGCCAGCGGCAGCGCCACCACAGACGCATCCGAACGCCGCACGATCGACACCGTCGATGTCATGCCAAGCCGGA
>NZ_CALRUC010000188.1:0-4454 GCF_943371255.1 Ferrovibrio terrae
CTTCGCCCTGGTGAAACGGCTGCAGGCGCGGGGTGTCTCGATCATCTTCATTTCCCATGCGCTGGAAGAGGCGCTGCAGATCTCCGACCGCATCACCATCCTGCGCGATGGCGAGCACGTCATCACCGATCGGACGGGCAGTTTCGACCGCGACCGCATCGTGCGCGCCATGGTCGGCCGGACACTGTCGGACGAACTCTATGGCGGGGCCGGCGAACGCCGTGCGCGGCCGGCGGGCCGCAAGGTGCTGAGCGTGCAGAACCTATCGATGGGCACGATGGTGCGCAACACCACCTTCTCGGTCTTTGCGGGCCAGATCACCGGTATTTTCGGCCTGATCGGCTCGGGCCGCACGGAAACCGCCAAGGTGATCGCCGGCATCCTGAAGCGGGATTTCTTCCATGGCGGACAGATCCGCCTGGAGGACCGGCCAGTGCGCTACCGGGTGCCGCGGCCCGCCATCCGCGATGGCATTATTTATGTCACCGAAGACCGCAAGCTCGAAGGTTTCTTCGAGACGATGTCGGTGGCGGAGAATATCTACGTCGCCGCCATGGCCGGCGGACAGAGCCGCTCTAGGCTGGTCAGCATATCTGAGATGCAGACGCTGGCCGAAACATGGACGAAGGCGCTGAACATCAAGGTGATCAATGCGGACGCCCGCGTGATCGAACTGTCGGGCGGCAACCAGCAGAAGGTCGTGGTCAGCAAGGCGCTGGTGCAAAAGCCGAAGCTGATCATCTTCGATGAACCGACCCGGGGCGTGGATGTGGGCGCCATCGCCGAGATTCATCAGCTCATCAACCGTCTGGCGGATGAGGGCATGGCGGTGGTGGTGATTTCCTCCTACCTGCCGGAAATCCTGCATCTGTCGGACCGCATCCTGGTGTCGCGCCAGGGCCGGATCGTCGAGGAATTCACCGGCGGGCAGGCCAATGAAGAAACCATCATGTATGCGGCGGTCCACTGAGCCGCCGGATTGAGTACGAAGACCGGAGTTGGATATGAGAACGACACGCGCGATCCGGACCATCACATCGATTGCGGATGTCGAGGCCGTCGAGGCGATGCCGTATGACGCGCTGGTCCGCGCGCACACGCTGCTCGATCTGTTCCGCGCCACGGCAGAACTGCATCCGTCGCGGCCGGCGCTGACCATGATCGCCGCCGGCGGCTATGCCGGACAATCCGCCACGCTGACGCATGCCGATCTGTACCGGGCCATTATTCGCGCGGCCAATTTCTTCCATCGACTCAGCAACGATACAGGTGGCGTCGTCGCATTCCTGACGCCGGTCCTGCCCGGCATGGTCGAAGCGCTTTATGGTGCGCAGACAGCCGAGGTGGCCAGCACGATCAATTATCTGCTGAATGCGGCGGTGATTGCCGATCTGCTCGCGGCAGAAGGCGCGACCACGCTGGTCATTCCGGCGGAGGAGCTGGATGCGGACGTGTGGCGCAAGGCGAACGAGGTCATCGCGCTGACGCCCACATTGCGCAATATTGTGGTGCTGGGGGCATCAACCAGCATTGCGCCCGGTCAACTGGATTTCAACGCGGAGCAGGCACGCTGCCGTTCTGATGGTCTCGATTTCGACAGCACGGCCGGCCGCAACACGGTCTGCGCCCTGTTCCACACCGGCGGCACCACCGGCCGCCCGAAGCTGGCGCAGCTGACGCATGGCAACCAGATTCATGCCGCCTGGAGCTTCGCCCAGGTGCATGGCCTGGATGAACTGGATTCCGTGATCAACGGCTTTCCGTTGTTCCATGTCGGCGGCACCATCACGTCGGGGCTGTCGATTCTGGCAGCCGGGGGCCATATGATCGTGCCGTCGCCGTATGGGTTGCGCGACAAGGGCGTGATCGCGACCTACTGGAAGATCGTCGAAGCCTTCAGGGTGACGATTGTCGGCGGCGTGCCGACCTCGATTGCCGCCATCACCGAAGTGCCGCTCAATGGCGCCGATATCTCTTCGGTCCGCATGGGGCTGACCGGCGGCGCCGTCTGTCCGAAGGCAGTCAGCGACCGGTTCCAGTCGCGCACCGGCATCCGGCTGTATGAAACCTACGGCATGACCGAGACCGCGGCGGCCATTGCCTTCAACGCCGGCCGCGCCGCACCGGTGCAGGGCAGCGTCGGATTCCGCGCGCCCTTTGCCCGCACGCGCGTCACCAGTCTCGATCCCGCACGGCAGGATGCAGTCTGCGCGCCGCAGGAAAGCGGTCTGGTACAGGTCACCGGCCCGCAGGTTTTCCCTGGTTACGTCGATCCCGCGCATAATCGGGGCATCCTCAGTCCGGATGGCTGGCTGATCACCGGCGATGTCGGCTATCTGACCGAAGATCAGCGGCTGGTGCTGACCGGGCGGGAAAAGGATCTCATCGTCCGCAGCGGGCACAACATCAATCCCTCCGACATCGAGGATGTCGCCAATACCTTTCCCGGCGTGCAGATCAGCGCGGCCGTAGGCATGCCCGATGCCTATGCCGGTGAGGTGCCGGTGCTATTCGTTGTGGCCTCGCCGGATGCAGCCATCGACATGGAAGCTCTCGACCGGCATCTCGCCAGTGCGATCGCCGAGCCACCGGCCCGACCGAAGCGGGTATTCCAGATCGATGCCCTGCCGACCACCGCCGTCGGCAAGATCGTCAAGAACGATCTGCGCGACCGCGCCATTGAGGAAAAGGTGAGAAACGAGATCGCAGCCGTCTTCGGCAGACCGGTCGCCGCGACAATCCAGGTCGGGAAAGACGACATGCTGAACACGGTGGTCCGTGTTGAGATCGCGGCAACGGATGAGGCCCCTATCCAGGCCCTGAAAGCTGCACTGGAACCATTGCCGCAGAGGTATGACATTGTGATTGCGCAGGCCGGTGAACCGGAGGCAGAGCCTGTATTGCTCAGCCGGTCCGGACATGTCGCCACCATCACGCTGAACCGGCCGTCAGCCCTGAATGCGTTGTCGCCGGACGTCGTGAGCGCACTGGATCGCGTTCTGGACGCGCTGCATGCCGATGATACGACGCGGGTCGTCATCCTCACTGGTGCCGGCAGGGCGTTCTGCGCCGGTGGCGACCTGCTCGGCTTTGGCCGGGAACTGGCACTCGATCCGCCGTCTCTGATCGACACGCTCGCCTATAACCAGCGAGTTCTCGAAAAGCTGCGGGCACTGCCGATGCCGGTGTTGGCGGCCGTCAACGGCGTGGCGGTGGCGGGAGGGCTGGAAATGATCCTGTCCTGCGACGTCGTTATCGCCGCCGAGACGGCGAGAATCGGCGATGGTCATGCCAGATATGCCATCGTTCCCGCGGCCGGCTCGACGGTGCAACTGCTGACCCGGATGCATGGGGCGCATGCCAGGCACATGCTGTTCAGCGCGGAGCTGTTCCCCGCCCGGCAATGCATGGACTGGGGGCTGGTCAATGAGGTAGTTCCGGCGGAGCGGCTGCACGACCGGGTGCAGGATATCGCCCGGCAATACAGTCAGCAGAGTCCTGCAGTGCTAAGACATATGAAATCGCTGGCGCGCGCCGTTCATGACGGGGTCGTGCAGACCGGCCTGCGTGCGGAACTGGTCGCTTTCCAGACTCATCTGACGAGCCGTGATCTTGCGGAGGGACTGCGGGCATTCCGCGAAAAACGGCAGCCCCGTTATTGAATTGCAGTTCCTAAACATCGGAGACGGGGCGACTGTCGACGCCGGAAGCTCTGACGATCACTTCATCAGCTAAGCGCTGGAGCGGGTGAGGGGAATCGAACCCCCGTCGTAAGCTTGGGAAGCTGAGGCAAGCGTACCGGGAAAAGAGCCTGAATAGCAGTCTGGCCAATTAGCCCGTTTGGTCCTCCTGGATGGCTGGAACCGGCCACCGTCCCGATCTGCGCCGTTCTGTCTTGGCGGTCACAGGCAGACGAATCGGGAAACCCGACCCGAGCCGCTCGACCGGCCCTAATGGCGGCCAATTCGGATCCATCGCCGCGGCAGTCACGGGATGGGACTGGTCGACCCGGGATGTCTCGAATCGGAGGATGTCCGAAAGCCGGTACCGGGCCTGGCCGGGGATCACCCAACAACGGGGCGGCAGTTCGGCAGGTTGGCGCTTCTCTATAAAGGAGACCGAGCATTGCCATCGGTCGGCGAGGTCCTTCTTGGTCAGAAGCGGATCGTCGCCGGCTGGAGAGGGGGAATGAGGTGCTTTCGGCCGTCATGGCGGCAGGATTGCCGAAAGCCGGCTCCGGATCGACTGTCCATAAGGCCGATCTCGCACATCTATATATGTGGGGCGACCAGAGAGGCCGTATTGGCCGACTGGGCCGGTTCTGCTATGATCCATTTGCTCCAATTTTGCTCCACTGCCGAATGCAAAGCGGTCGGCGCCGGTGCAAGGGATTGCAGCTAAGTGATTGAGAGTTCTGGAGATGGGTCTCCGGGTTGGCGCAGGAAAAGAGCCGA
>NZ_CALRUC010000189.1:0-4358 GCF_943371255.1 Ferrovibrio terrae
TCCGGCGCGGTCATTGGCAAGGCGGCTCCTGACTGGGAGGAAGGTATCCTTGCCGCGGAGGATATAGACCGTCTTTCCGGCGCGGTCCAGCCTCAATAAACGCAGGAATTCAGGCTATTTAGCCGCGAAAGCCGGTGGCGATCACGTAACTCTCGGCCGAATCCGCCCGACTGGCCGGCGGTTTGACATGCCGGACGGTGCGGAAATCCCGCTTCATGGTGGCAAGCAGCTCGTTTTCGGTGCCGCCGCGCAGCACCTTGGCGAGGAAGCCGCCGCCCGGATTGAGCACCCGGATCGCGAAATCGAGCGCCACCTCGCACAGCGCCATGATGCGGATATGGTCAGTCTGGCGATGGCCGGTGGCAGGCGCGGCCATGTCGGAGAACACGAAATCAGCCTTGCCGCCAAGCGCATCGATCACCTTCTGGTCGGCACCATCGGCGAGGAAATCCTGCAGCAGCAGCGTGGCGCCGGGAATCGGATCGACCGGATTGATATCAACGCCGAGCACGAAGCCGCCGCCGGCACCCGGGCCCTTGTCGAGCGACTTCACGCGTTTCACCGCCACCTGGGTCCAGCCGCCGGGTGCCGCACCCAGATCGACGATGCGCATGCCGGGCTTGAGCAGTTTGTACTTGTCGTCCAGCTCGATCAGCTTATAGGCGGCGCGGCTGCGCCAGCCTTCGGACTTTGCTGCCGCCACATAGGGATCGTTGAGCTGGCGCAGCAGCCATTTCGCCTGGCCGACACTGCGGCCGCGTGCGGTTTTCACCTTGACCTTCGGGCCGGGTTTGCGCGGCGCGTTCATGGCCGTCTCCCATGCTGCTGCCGGCGCCGCTGGCGCATCAGCTCGACCAGCACGCCTTCTCGCACGCCGCGATCAGCCACGCGCAGGCGCGTCGCCGGCCAGAAGCGATACAGCGCTTCAAGAATGGCGCAGCCCGCCACCACCAGATCGGCGCGTTCCTCGCCGATGCAGGGATGCAATGCACGGTCCGGGACACTGAGCGACGCCAGTCGCCGTGACTGCTCGATCACGGTGGGAAATTCCAGCCAGCAGCCATCGACATGGCGGCGCTCGTAGCGCGGCAGATTGAGATGCACGCCGGCCAGCGTCGTCACCGTGCCCGATGTGCCCAGCACCTGGATAAAGCCGGTCTTCAGCTGCGGGCCAAGTTCGTGCTTGGTCTCGAAGGGCTGCAGCGCTTCGGCCACCATGTCGATCATCTGGCCATAGCTGCCGCTGTGGCTGTCACCGGGACCGAAGCGTTCGGTCAGGTTGACCACGCCAAATGGCAGCGAGATCCAGTCGATCACTTCGGTGCGGCCGCCACTGAGCAGGCGGGCCCAGAGAATTTCGGTCGAACCGCCGCCGATATCGAAGACGATGGCCTGGCGATGCGGCGGTTCCAGCAGCGGCGCACAGCCGGCCAGCGCCAGACGTGCCTCCTCGGCCGTCGAAATAATATCGAGGTCGATGCCGGTGGCGGATTTCACCTCATGCAGGAATTCGGCGCCATTGGCGGCGCGGCGGCAGGCCTCGGTGGCGACCGCGCGGGCAATCGCCACGTTGCGCCGCGCCATCTTCTCGGAGCAGATTTTCAGTGCCTCGATGGTGCGCGCCATCGCCGCTTCCGACAGGCGACCGGATGCACTGAGGCCCTCGCCCAGCCGCACGATGCGGGAAAACGCCTCGATGACGCGGAAATTCTCGCGCAGCGGCCGCGCGATCAGCAGCCGGCAGTTGTTGGTGCCGAGATCGATGGCGGCAAAAACCGGCGCGGGTGCGCCCGGCGCAGCCGCCGCCCCGGCAGGCCCCTGCCGGGCAACGGGGGAATCCATGCTCACGAAACCGGTCCTCGATGCGCCTGGCGGGGTCCGACCTGCCGGCGCAATTGGAATTGCAAATCGGGGAGAGTGTAGCGCGCCGGGGCCGGCGGGGTAAGGGATGACAGCCGGCCCGGATGCCCAGGGCCGGCTATCTGATCAGTTCGACTTGCCGCCAGCTTGCCCGGCGGGGCGCGGCACGGCGAAGACCTGGCCCGGATAGATCATGTCCGGATCCTGAATCTGGGCCTGGTTGGCCTGGTAGATCTCGGTATAGCGCGGGCCCTGGCCGTAAATCTGGCGGGCAATGCGCCACAGGCTGTTGCCCGGCTGCACGATGATGCTGTTGCCGCTGGCGTCGAATTTGACATCCTCGGGCCGGGCGCGGGCAAACGGCATTTCCAGGCGCGAGGCGACCCTGCCGCCGGCCTGTTCGACCTGGTCGACGCGCAGCGAATAGATGCCGGGATCGACCGACTTGTCGGGCCGCAGCGTCCACCGGCCATTGTTGTCGGCGGTGGCAACGCCGATCGGCTCGTTGTTCAGGTAGATCTGCACGGTCGAGCCCGGCTGGGCGCGACCCGACAGGATCAGGTTGCCAGTCTGGTCATATTCGATGGCATCCAGCGCCAGCCCCTTGCGGGCCGGATCGAGCGGGCCGTCGGGACGCTGCAGCAGGCGGCTGGCCCCCTTCAGCGGCGTGAGCACGGCAATCGCCTGCTCGCCGCCCTCGCCCGGCTGGCATTCCGGCACCACGGCAACCACCGAGGCCTCGGCCTTGATCGGCTCCTGGCCCTGCATCTGGGATTCGAGCGTGAATTCCTGGTTGCCGCGCTCCAGCGGCAGGTCGGGCACCAGCACCCATTCGCCACGGGTATCGGCGGTGACACGGCCAAGCTCGCGCTGGCCGGCCCTGATCACCACCACCGATCCGGCCATGGCGCGGCCGGCGAACACAGACGTGCAGTTGCGGCTGATCCGCACGACATCGAAGCTGGGCGGCGCCTTGGCGACACTGTCCGGCGATGGCGCGACCGGTGCGGCCGGCACCGGCGGCGGCGGGATATTGGCGGTGGGTGTCATGCCGCGCTTGTTGGCGTCGGCGCCGAAAAAGATCACGGCCAGGATGCCCAGAACCGCGACGGCGAGAAGAATGAAGAAGAAGCGACTGCCCCGCACCCGATTGTCCCGGCTAGCAAAATTGTGAACGACGCGTGAGATTAAGTCCTCGCCAGAGGCGATACAACACCCCTACCTTGCCCAAGGTTTGCAATTCCTTACAATTGCACTGCAAAACACTGACCCAGTATCCCTTCATGCAAGTGGTTCATGACTGAAACGCCCCACACCGCCACCGGTTCAGCCGGCACCGCTTCGATCCGGGCCCAGATCAGGGTCTGGGATTTGCCGACCCGCCTGTTCCACTGGGCCCTGGTGGGCCTGGTCATCGCCATGGTCGCGACCGCCTGGAAAGGCAAGCTGGACCTGCATATGACGCTCGGCCAGGTGGTTCTCAGCCTGGTGCTGTTCCGGCTGATCTGGGGCTTTACCGGCAACCGCTATGCCCGTTTTGCCAATTTCGTCGCCGGACCGATGTCCGGCCTGCGCTATCTCGGCACCCTGTTCGGCCGCCCCGGTCCCACATACATCGGCCATAACCCGGTCGGCGGCTATGCCGTGCTCGCCATGCTGGGTCTGCTGCTGCTGCAGGCCTGCACCGGCCTGTTCACCAGCGACGATATCGTCACCGACGGGCCGCTGTTCTCCAAGGTTTCCGGCAGCACCGCCGCCCTGCTCAGCACCATCCATCGCAGGGCGATCTGGCTGCTGCTGGCGGTGATCGCGGTGCATCTGCTGGCCACCGTCTTCTACCTGACGGTCAAGAAAGAGAATCTGGTGACGCCGATGGTGACCGGCCGCAAAAAGGATGCCCCGGCCGCAGCCGAAGCCACCGGCGGCCATCCGCTGCTGGCGCTGGCGATCTTCGCACTCTGCCTCGCCACAGTCTTCGGCGGCATTGCCCTGATCAAGTAACAACAAAAAAGGCGCAGCCCCTTATGGGCTGCGCCTGATCTGCACCCCGAGAGATCGGGTCAGTCGTTACGGAACGCCTTGTGGCAGGTGCCGCAGGCGCCGCCCATGGCGCCGAAGCCCGCCTTCACGGCGGCAATGTCACCGGCCTTTGCAGCCGTCGCCACGGCGGTCGCCTTGGCTTCCAGATCCTTCATGTAGCCCTCGAACTGGGCCATGTTGGCCCAGATTTCCGGCTTGGCCTTGGTGTCGCCCTTGTCGGAACCGGCTGGGAAATGTTGCAACTGCCGGGCAGCCTGGGACGCAATCGCTTCAGCCGGAGCAACGGCGGCCGAAGCCGGGCCGTTATCATCGACCACCTTCTTGATGGCGCCCGCCGAAACGCGGAACACCTGGAAACCGTCCTTGCGCGCCTTGATGGCGTCTGCCTGGGCAAAGGCTAGACCGCCGACGGACACCACCGCGAGACCCAGCGCTGCCGCCAGGACTGCCTTATGCCA
>NZ_CALRUC010000190.1:0-4293 GCF_943371255.1 Ferrovibrio terrae
CGCTCCTTGGCCCGCACATTCGTCAGACCGGGTGCATCGGCATGGCCGGCATCGCGATGGCAGACGAACAACCGCAACGACCCGCCGTGGGTGAGCAACTCTTCGACATCAAAAACCCGCAAGTCGTTGGCGGCGAAGATTTTCTCAGCGGCCAGCAGCGACAGATAGGAATAGTGCTCGTGATAAATGGTGTCGAACTGCACCTGCTCGATCAGATTGAGCAGGTGCGGGAATTCAACGGTCAGCACGCCCTGCGGCTTGAGCAGAATCGTGAAACCGGCGATGAACTGGTTGAGTTCCGGCACATGGGCCATCACATTGTTGGCCACCATCAGATCGGCAGCCTTGCCGGAATCGCGCAGGCGCTGCGCCGTCTCGCGATTGAAGAAGGCGACTTCGGACGGAATTCCCTTCTGCTCGGCCACAACAGCAACATTGGCTGCCGGCTCAACTCCCAGAACGCCGATACCGGCAGCCTGGAAATGCTGCAGCAGGTAGCCATCGTTACTGGCCACTTCGACCACCAGCGAATCCTGCGTCAGGCCAAAGCGCTGCGTCATCGCCCCGGCATAGCGCCGCGCATGCTCGACCCAACTGGTGGCATAAGACGAGAAATAGGCATAGTCGGAAAAGATCGCTTCGGCCGGCACATTGTGGTCGACCTGCACTAGAAAGCAGCGCTCGCAGACCCGGGCATGCAGCGGATAGCGCGGCTCGTCCTGTCCGGCCTTCACCGCCGGCACATAGGAGTTGGCTAGCGGCTGCATCCCCAGATCGACAAAGCTACGCCGCAGCGGCGCGTGACAAAATCTGCACTCACTCATACGCGTCCCTCGAAATCGGCAATCTGCCCATCGGTCAAAGCGGCGGCATCTCCGCCCGCGAGCCAATCACGATACCACGCCACCGTGGCTTCCAGCGCCGCCTGGGTGGCAAAACCCGGCCGCCAGTCCAGCGCAGCAACGGCCCGGCGCGCATCCAGCGCCAGCACACCCTTTTCGGGCATCCCCGGCTGTGGCTCATGGCGCCAGGCCGGCGCGCCAAAGGCTTGCGTAAACTGGGTGGCAATTGCGCCCACCGTGATGCGCTGGTCGTCCAGCGGGCCGAAATTCAGGCTCGCCGGCAGGTCCGCGCGCGCCTCATGCAGCGCCTGGGCATACAGCAGATAGCCCTGCACCAGGTCCAGCACGTGCTGCCAGGGCCGAGTCGCTTCCGGCCGGCGCAGCACCACAGCCTGCTGACCCTGCGTTGCGCGCACGATATCGGGGATCAGCCGTTCGGCCGACCAGTCGCCGCCACCGATGACATTGCCGCCGCGCGCTGTGACGATGCGATGCCGGGCTGACAGGAAGCTTTTCCGCCAGCTGTGCACGGCAATTTCCATTGCCGCCTTTGATGCCGAATAGGGATCATCGCCGCCCAAGGCTGCATCCTCGGTAAAGGCCATGCCGCTTTCGCTGTTGGCATAGACCTTGTCTGTCGTAACCAGGACGGCGGTGAGCGGCGCGCCATGCCGCCGCATCGCCTCCAGCAGGTTGATTGTGCCCATCAGGTTGCTGGTCCAGGTGCCAAACGGATCGCGGTAACTGGCCGGCACCAGCGCCTGGGCCGCCAGGTGCAGCACAATCTCGGGCCGCGCCGCCGTCAGGGCTTTTTCCACGGCGGCCGCATCGCGCAGATCAGCGATGGTTTCGCCGGCGAGCGGTGTCCGCAGCAGGGCGTGCAAGCTGGGGGCACTGTCGGGCACCAGCGCGAAGCCGTGCACCTCGGCGCCCATCCGCTGCAGCCAGCGCGCTGCCCAAGCGCCCTTGAAGCCGGTATGACCAGTCAACAGGACGCGGCGGCCACGCCAGAAGTCACGGCTGACCGCCATGCTTCAGACCCAGGTCTTCCAGGGCGCCTTGCCGCTGGTCCAGAGGGTTTCCAGGATGCCGCGTTCGCGCACCGTATCCATCGGCTGCCAGAAGCCGTCATGGCGGAAAGCACGCAACTGATCCTGTGCAGCTAGTTTTTCCAGCGGCTCACGCTCCCAGACCGTGCCTTCGTCGGCGATGTAATCCAGCACCTTGGACGACAGCACGAAGAATCCGCCATTGATCAGGCCACCATCGCCGCGTGGCTTCTCGCGGAAGCCGGCGATGCGATCGCCATCCTCCAGGGTCAGCGCGCCAAAACGGCCCGGCGGGCTGACCGCCGTCATCGTTGCCAGCTTGCCATGGGCGCGGTGGAAGGCGATGGATGCAGTAACGTCGATGTCGGCAACACCATCGCCATAGGTCATGCAAAAGGCGTCTTCATCCTGCAGCCAACGCGCCACGCGCTTGAGCCGGCCACCAGTCTCGGTCGCTTCGCCGGTCTCGACCAGAGTGACTTTCCACGGCTCCGGCGCACCACTGAGATATTCCAACCGGTTATTGGCCAGATCGACCGTCACATCAGCGGCATGCAGCACATAATTGACGAAATACTCCTTGATCATATAGCCCTTGTAGCCAAGGCAGATCACGAAATCGGTGATGCCATGGGCTGCATAGATCTTCATGATATGCCACAGGATCGGACGGGTGCCGATCTCGACCATCGGCTTGGGTCGCAGCACGCTTTCCTCGGCAATGCGCGTGCCGCGCCCGCCAGCCAGAATGACTGCTTTCATCGCGAACTCATCCCCATCAAATAAGCCAGTGTACCGCAGAACCGGCCGGCATCACGCAGGCCCTTGTTGCGAAAATCAGTGAGCAGGTAAAGCGGCGCCTTGAGGCCGAAGCGCAGCAGGGCCGGCAGGGCGATCCGCCACATCGCGGCACGACCGCAATATTTGCGCTCGATATAGAGCCGCGACCAGGCCATATGCCAGAACTTCTCCCAATGTTTGTCCCAGCTGCGCCTGATCGACCCGCCACCGACGTGATCGGTGATGGCGTCGGCGACACGGATTAGGCACCAGCCGGCGCGGCGCAGGCGGATGCAGAAATCATCATCCTCATAATAGAGGAAAATCGCCGGATCGAAGCCCGGCACAGCGTCGAGCGCGGCCCGCCGCACCAGCATGGCGGCGCCGGACACATAATCCGCGCAGATATCCCCTTCCGGCTCGGGATCAATGCGCTTGGGCGACATCCGGGCCCGGCGGAACATGTCGACATCATGCGAAACCTCCCAGTCGCCGGCCGGAGTACGCAGCGCCGGTGCCAGCACGCCAGCCTCTGGGTAGCGTTCGGCGGCAGCCAGCAGGCGATCCAGGCAATCGGGCTGCAGCTTGGCATCGGGATTGACCAGTAGCACGAAGTCACTGGCTGCCCGGGCCAAGCCCTGATTGGCAGCATTGCCGAAGCCGCGGCCGACATCATTGGCTATCATCGTGGCATTCGGCAGCCGGCTGCGGATGATATCGCGGGTCGAATCACTGCTGGCATTGTCGGTCACCACCAGCGGCCGGCCGGGCGGCAGATGGGCGAGGAACTCGCCGATCACGCGCTCGCTGTAATGGGTTACGGTCACGACTGTCACCGTTGGGGCCACCGTTTGGGTCACTGCGGGCGTCACGTTTCTGGCTAGGGGTGTTGCGTGGGTGGGTTTTACACAGATTCGCGGCGCCTTGCGAGGTTTTGCCTCGACTGGACTTGTATATACAATTGAACTTATACTGGCTCCGATTGGATCTTAGGGGCAGGGAAACCGATGTCCGGGTCAGCAGCCACGCAGAACGGGCCGACGCCGCGGTATCGCCGGGTCAAGGAATTCATCGTCAAGCATATCGAGGGCGGCGACTGGCGCGCCGGCGACCAAGTGCCGTCGGAAAGTGCCCTGGTCAAACAGCTCAAAGTCAGCCGCATGACGGTGAACCGGGCGCTACGCGAGTTGACCCATGAGGGTCTGCTGGTCCGCGTGCAGGGCACGGGCACCTTCGTGGCCGAGAAGCGCCCGATCTTCAATCTGGTCGAACTGCGCAATATTGCCGAGGAAATCGCCGAACGTGGCCAGCGCCATGCGGCGCGCGTTGAGTTGCTAAATGCCGAGAAGGCAAATCAGGATATTGCCCGCGATCTTGGCCTCAATGCCAATGCCGCCGTCTACCATTCCGTACTGGTGCATATGGCCGATGGCATCCCGCTGCAGGTGGAAGATCGCTTCGTCAATCCGGTCACCGCCCCCGGCTATCTCGATGCCGATTTCACGGCTATCACACCCAATGAATTCCTGATGCAAACAGCTCCCGCAACCGAAGTCGAGCATATCGTCGAGGCTGCCATGCCGGATGCACGAATCCGCAAGCTGCTCAAAAGGAATGCGAAC
>NZ_CALRUC010000191.1:0-4282 GCF_943371255.1 Ferrovibrio terrae
CGGACGGCGGGCTTCCAGGGCACACCCGGCGAGCTGCCGGGCGCAGCACGCGGCCGCGCTGGCCTGGCTGCCCGCACCCTCGGCCGGCTCGGTGGCCCTGCTGCGGCCGCTCTCGGCGCCGTGCAGCTCGGCATGATTGCCGGCGATGCCAATGCCAGCACAGGCGACAAGATAACGGCAGGCTCGGGCCTGGCCGGTCAGCTCGCGGGCGGATGGGCCGGCGCGAAGCTCGGCGCCATGCTGGGCAGTTTCTTCGGGCCGGCTGGCACCGTGACCGGCGCCGTCGTCGGCGGCGGTGCTGGAGCGTTGTTCGGTTCCGAGGCGGCCGAGATGCTGGCGAAAAAACTGACGGCGTTCTTCCAGGGCGGCGAGGATAAGAAAGTCGATCTCAATCTGCGTATCGACGCGCCGGCCGGCATGCAGATCTCGGGCATGCGCGCAAGTGATGGCGTGGATCTCGAAGCGACGCTCGCACGCGGCCCGGCGATGGTGATGCCATGACGGAGGCTTACGACTGGCGCCCGGCCAGCTTCCGGGGCGTTCCCTTCCGGGTGGAAGAGTTCGGCCGGCGCGGCGGCCGCCGTGGCCCGACACATACCTATCCCCGCCGCGACGATGGCGCGTTTGAAGATCTCGGCCTCGCACCGCCCAAGTTCACACTCAAGGGCCATGTGATCGGCGACGATCATCACGACCAGGCCAAGCGTCTGCTCGATGCGCTGGAAACCAAGGGTACGGGCGAGCTGGTGCATCCCCGGTTCGGCCAGCTAACGGTATCGGTTCCTGAATACGAGCTGACGGAATCGATCAGCGAGCAGCGCATGACGCGGTTTTCGCTGACCTTCATCCGCAGCGGCGAAATCGAATATCCGTCTGCCTCGGCCGATACGCAATCGATCGTCGGCCAGCGCCGCAGCGAAGCGCAGACCGCGACGATCGACGACTTCGCCCGGATCTTCAATGTGAGCAACCAACCGAATTTCGTGCAGGACTCCGGCAAGGGCCTGGTGACGGATCTGCTCGGCGCGCTCGATCGCATTGGCACGCCTGGCCGGCTGATGCCGGTGAACCAGCTCGACGGCCTCATGACGCAGCCGGCGTCGCTGGCGTCGCGTCTGCTCGGCCTGCTCAATTACCGGCCGACCAATCCGCTGCAAAGCCTGCAGGGCATGAGCTGGCGCCGCGACGTCGATCGCGGCCTGACCTGGTCTAGCTATGGCAGCCAGTACAGCGAGATCCCGGCGACGACGATCTCGCGGCAGCAGCAGGCAAGCAACCAGGTTGCCTTTGTGGATCTGGTGCAGCGCGGCGGTATCCTCGAAGCCTCGGCCCTGTCGGCCGAGACGACTGCGCCGACCAGGCAGGAAGGCGTCAGGCTGCGCGAAGATCTGACGGCCAGCTATGAGGCCGTGCTGCCGCGTGCCAGCGATACCGTCTATCGGCCGCTTGTCGCGTTGCGATCGGCAACGGGGCGGGATCTGGGCGAACGCAGTGCGTCACTGCCGGAGCTGACAACCTTCAAGCTTAACGGCCCGGTGCCCGCCCTGGTGCTGGCGCATCGGCTGTATGGCGACGAGCCGGACGGCGGCGCCAGCCGCGAGGCCGAGATCCTTGCGCGCAACCCGAAGATCCACCACCCCGGCTTTATACCGCCGGGCAACATCGAGGTCATCTCCGATGCCTGACGTTGCCCTGCATGTGAACGGCGCGATCTATCGCAACTGGAAAGAGCTGGGCATTCATCGCGGCATGGATGATCTCGCCGGCAGCTTCAATCTGTCGATCACCGATCCGCGTTTGAAAACCGGTGAATGGCTGGGCGGGAAACGCATCAAGCGCGGTAACGCCTGCAGCGTCTCGATCGACGGTGAAACGGTGATCACGGGCTATGTCGGCAAGGTGCGGCCGCGCTTCACCGATACGACGAAGTCTATCAGCGTCACCGGCAGGGACACGACCGGCGACCTTGTCGACTGCTCGGCGATCAACAAGCCGTCCGAATGGTCCGGTTACACGCTCGATCGCCTTGTCGGCGAGATCGTGAAGCCGTTCGGTATCAAGCTGCATGTGCAGACGGATATCGGGCGACCCTTCGAGCGGTTCGCACTGCAGCCGGGCGAGTCCGCTTTCCAGGCGATCGACCGTGCCTGCAAACAGCGCGGCGTCTTGCCGATGGCTGACGGGCTCGGCGGCCTGGTGCTGTGCCGCGCCGGCATAGGTCGCCACGCAACAGCGCTCGAAGAGGGCAAGAACCTCAAAGCGGCCGGCGGTGACTTCTCAATGGATCAGCGCCATTCGGAATACATCGTCATCGGGCAGCAGCCCGGTTTCGAGACAGGCGCGGCCGCCGACTTCGCGCACGGCGCAGCTCGTGTGACCGACTCAGCCGTGATGCGCTACCGGCCTTTGATGATTGTTGCCGAGCAGCCCGGCGACGGCGGAAACCTGAAAGATCGCGCCATCTGGGAATGCAATACGCGGATAGGTCGCGGCGATGCTGTCGACGCGACTGTATTCGGCTGGCGTGAGCATGGCCTGACCGGCCCGCTGTGGAAGCCGAATAACCTGGTCAGGGTGAAAAGCCCGGATCTGGATTTCGACGGCGAGCTGCTGATCCAGTCTGTCGACTACAACCTTAAAGACGGTGACGGCAGCGATGCCGGCACCACGGCGACGCTTAACCTGGTGCGCAAGGAAGCCTTCGCGCTGCTGCCGGCGCCGCCCGTCAAGGGGCTGTGGCAATGACCGCGATGCTGGATGCATTCCGACGCATGCTGATGCCACTCAGCAACCGGATCTCGCTCATGGTCGGCCGCGCCGTGCTGAAAGTCGTGAACGATGGCGGCGGCCTGCAGCGGTTGCAGGTTGTCGTCATGAATGACGAGCTGCACGACAACGTCGAGCGCTTCCAGAATTACGGCCTGTCGAGCGTGCCAGCCGGAGGTTCACAGGCGTTGATCGTTGCGATCGGTGGCAGTCGCTCGCATCTGGTCGCCGTTGCCGTCGACGATCAGGACAGCCGCCCGAAGAACCTCAAGGGCGGCGAGGTGATGCTTTACGATCGCCTCGGCAATTATGTGCATTTCAAGGATGACGGCACCTTTGAAATGAAGGCTGTCACCGCTGGAAAGATCATCGCACCCGAGGGCTTGCTCATCGATGCACCCTGGATGCGCTGCACTGGTGATATTCAGGACAAGATCACTTCGGGCGGCAAGACCATGTCGCAGATGCGCGGCATCTTCGACGGACACGATCACAAGGAAAACGGCCCGCCGGCAAATACCAATGTCCCTAACCAGCTCATGGACGGGTGACATGGCCGAGTATTTCTTTTCCTTCGATGAAGCCCGTCAGGTTTTCGACCTGGCTAACACGCTCGCGACCGATGATGAGGCAGAGCTGTACAACGCCGTCGTGATCAGCCTGTTCACCGACGCCCGCGCCAAGGTTGACGATCGCCTGCCCGACGAGCCGCGCATAGGCGCCATACCCGCCAGCCTTGCCCGCGATCGGCGCGGCTGGCACGGCGACCGGCAGATCGGTTCGCGTCGCTGGCTACTGTGCCGCGAAAAGCAGGTTCCCGAAGTTCTGCAGCGGCTTGAGGATTACGACCGCGAGGCCCTGCAATGGCTGATTACGGACAAGGTGTGTTCGTCGATCGACATTGCCGAAAGCTTCCCGTCGCGCGGCCTGGTGCTGACGGAAATCACGCTCTATCGGCCCGGCGTGCCGGCGCTGACGTACAAATTCCAGATGCTCTGGGACAGTTTGGGGGGCTTCAATGCCGTTTAATCGCCCGACCCTGCAGGAAGTGCGCGATCGCATCGCGACCAGCATCCAGGGTGACTTGCCCGGCCTGCAGCTTCGCTACAGCCCGACAGGTATCCTCGGCTCGGCATTGGCCGACGAGATGCATATTCTCTATGGCTGGCAGCTCTATCTCTCGCAGCAGTATTTCCCCTACACGGCCGAAGACGCCTATCTCGAATTGCATGCGAGCTGGTGGGGCATTTACCGCACGCCTGCCACGGCGGCCGCCGGCAAGCTGAATTTCGCCGCGCCAGTCGGCACGCCGATTCCCGCCGGCACCACGCTTCGCCGCGCCGATGGCGTCGAGGTGGCCACCATTGCCGACGTCATCACCGCCGCCAATCCGCAGGCGGTTGACGTCGTGGCGCTGATCGATGGCATCGCCGGCAACACGGCCGCCACGATGGCCTTTAGCATGATCGCGCCGGTCGCTGACGTGCAGACGATTGCGATCGTGCATGCGGCCGGA
>NZ_CALRUC010000192.1:0-4263 GCF_943371255.1 Ferrovibrio terrae
GCGGCCGGCTATCCCAATGTCGTGACCTGCGACATGGGTGGCACCAGTTTTGACGTCTCGCTGATCGCTGATGGCGAACCGGCGATGAGTGCGCAGACCGCCATCGATTTTGGCATGGTGGTGCGTGCGCCGATGATCGAGATCACCACCATCGGTGCTGGCGGCGGCTCGATTGCCTGGATCGATCGCGGCGGCATACTGCAGATCGGCCCGGAAAGTGCCGGCTCCGATCCGGGCCCGGTCGCCTATGGCCTGGGCAATGACCGACCGACGGTGACCGATGCCAATGTGGTGATGGGCCGTATCGATGCCGAACGGCCGATCGGCGGCAAGCTGAAGCGGCTGGATGTCGAAACTGCCAAGGCGGCCATCGCTAAGCATATCGCCGAACCGCTCGGCCTTGATGTCATGGCGGCCGCAGAAGCCATCATCAAGGTGGCGAATTCCCGCATGGCTGGGGCGATCCGGCTGGTCTCCATCGAACGCGGGCACAATCCGCGCGACTTCGCCGCCATGCCGTTTGGTGGTGGTGGCGCCCTGCATGTCGGCGCCCTGATCAAGGAAGTGGGTCTGGCATCCGCGCTGGTGCCGCGTTTTCCCGGCGTGACCTCCGCGCTCGGTTGCGTGATCGCCGATATGCGGCATGATTTCGTGCGCACGGTCAATCGCACCCTGGAAGAGCTGGATACCGCCATGCTCGATAGTGCCATCGCCGAGGCTGAGGGCGAGGGTGCGCGACTACTCGATCAGGCCGGCATCGCCTTTGAAGGACGCGCAACCAGCGTCGAGCTCGATATGTCCTATCTCGGGCAGACGCATACGGTCGCCGTGCCGCTAGAGGGCGATTTTGCTGGTGGCCAAATCAGGTTGTCGCATGCCGGTATCAAGGCCGCTTTTGAAACCGCCTATGCGGCCACCTTTGGCCGTGTGCTGGACAAGATCGGTATCCGCGTGCTCAACCTGCGCGTGGCCGCCATTGGTCGGCGCAAGAAATTCGATCTTGCCCTGCTGGCCCCACCGGAAGGTGGCAGTGTCGAAGCGGCCAAACGCACCACGCGCAAGGTCTGGCTCGATGGGGCCTGGCATGAGGCTGGCATTTATCGGCGGCTGGAACTGCCGCTTGGCGCCGTGGTGCCGGGGCCCGCGATCCTAGAGCAGTCCGACACCACGATCCTGATCGAACCCGACCTGCAGGGCGAGGTGGACAAGTTCGGTAACCTGATTGTTCGCCGGAAAACCGCATGACCGCCACACTTGATCTTAAACAGACCGCCCTGCTGATTGTCGATCTGCAGAACGACTTCCTGCACGCGGATGGCGCCTATGCTCGCGGCAAGGCGACCCTGCCGGGGGCCGCGGCCCTGATCGCCAATATGAAGGCGGTGGTCGACGCCATGCGCGAGAAAGGTGGCTGGATCATCTCGACGCAGTTCACGCTGATTCCGGGCCGTGGCGGAGAGCCACTGATCAGCCCGCATCTGAAACAGCTGCGGCCCTTCCTGCGCAAGGGTGATTTCCAGCCCGGTGGCTGGGGCCACAGCCTGATCGATCAGCTAGCACCGGCGGATTTCGTGGTCGAGAAGGTGGCTTATTCGGCCTTCTATATGAGCCGGCTTGAATTTGTGCTGCGCAAGCTGGGGGTCGAGACGCTGCTGATCGGCGGGATCGTCACCAATGGCGGCGTTGCCAGCACCCTGCGCGATGCCCATGTGCGCGATTTCCATCCCATGCTGCTGACCGATGGATGTGCGGCCTTTTCGAAGGAAGCCCATGACGCCAGTATCGCCTCGCTAGGCACCGTGGCGCCGAAGTTGACCTGCGCCGAGGCGGCCACGTTGATTCGCGCCGCATGACTCGCGTTTTGCCCTCTGCCGGGATTGAGTTCCCGCTCAGTGTGCCGGTGCTGGTGATCGGTGCCGGTGCCTGCGGCCTGACTGCGGCGCTGGCCGCGCGCGACGCCGGTGCCGATGTGCTGGTGCTGGAGCGTGATCCGTCGCCCAGCGGCTCGACGGCCATGTCATCAGGCATGATTCCGGCTGCCGGCACGGCACTGCAGGCAGCCCGAGGTGTCGAGGATACGCCGGAGATCATGGTCGCCGATGTGCAAGCCAAGGCCCATGGTGAGAACGACCCGGCCATGGTGGCTGCGATCTGTGCGGCCTCTGGTCCTACGGTCGACTGGCTGGTGCAGAAGCATCATGTGCCGCTGACACTTGTTGAAGGTTTTCTCTACCCCGGCCACAGCAAGGCACGTATGCATGCCCCGGTCTCGCGCAGTGGCGCCGATCTAGTTGCCGGGCTGCTGGCTGCGGCCAATGCTGCCGGCATCGACATCGTCTGCGATGCTACGGTGACGACGCTGTATGCCGATCCTGATGGTCGCCTGCGTGGTGTGCTGCTCAACCGACCGGATGGATCGGTCGAGCAGATCGGCTGTGAAGCGCTAGTGCTGGCCTGCTCTGGTTTCGGTGGCAATGCCGACCTGGTCAGCCGCTATATCCCGGAACTCACCGGCGCGCAGTATTACGGCCATACCGGCAACCGTGGCGATGCGCTGGTCTGGGGTGAGGCGCTGGGGGCGGGGGTGAAGAATCTCGGTGCCTATCAGGGGCATGGCTCGGTAGCGATGCCGCATGCCATCCTGATCACCTGGGCGCTGATGATGGAAGGCGGCTTCCAGGTCAATGCCGAGGGCCGGCGGTTTTCCTGTGAGCATGACGGCTATTCCGAACAGGCTATGCGCGTGATTGCCCAGCCCGATGGCGTGGCCTGGAACATCTACGACGAACGGCTGCACAGGCTCGGCCTCGATTTCGAGGATTATCGTGAGGCCGTGAATGGCGGTGCAGTGAAAAGTGCCGACAGTCTTCAGGCGCTGGCGGCTGTCTGTGGTCTGCCGGTGGATGTGCTGGCGGAAACCCTTGCAGAAGCCACTGCATTGGCGGCGGGGCAGGGCGAAGACCGCTTCGGGCGGGACTTCACCGGCAAGCAGGCGCTGAAAGCCCCCTTCTATGCGGTGAAGGTGACTGGTGCCCTGTTCCATACCCAGGGTGGCCTGACGGTGGATACCCAGGCCCGCGTACTGCGGCAGGACGGCAAACCGATGCCCAATCTCTTTGCCGGCGGGGGCGCCGCCTGCGGCATTTCAGGCCGTGGCCGCGATGGCTATCTGTCGGGTAATGGCCTGCTGGCTGCGACCGTGCTGGGTGCCAAGGCCGGTCGCAGTGCCGCGGCGCTGGTGCAACAGGGAGGCTGACATGCCGGTTATTCGCGTCACGCTGATCGAAGGCTATGACGACGAGGTACGCGGAAGATTGCTGGAAGGCTACAGCCAGGTAACCCGCACCGTGCTGGAAGCGATGCCGGATGGCATCACCACCTTCATCGAAGAGGTGAAGCAGACCAGCTACCGCCGCGGCAACCAGTTGAAATTCCCCAAGGCACCGCCGCCGGCACCTGAGCGCATCGTGCGCGATTTTCTCGGGGCGATGGAACGTCGTGATCTGGCCGCAGCGCAAGGGTTCCTGGCGGAAGGCTTTTCGATGGTGTTTCCGGGCGGCGTTCGCTTCACCCAACTTGGGGAACTGATTGCCTGGGCTGCGCCACGCTATCGCCGGGTCGCCAAGGTCTATTCAGGCTTCGATACCGTGCCGGGCATGGAAGTCGCCACCGTCTATTGCCATGGTATGCTGGAAGGCGAATGGCCCGATGGGCGTGCCTTCAGTGGCATCCGTTTCATTGATCGCTTCACAGTCGGCGCCGGCAAGCTGCAAGACCAGCAGGTCTGGAACGATCTGGCCGAGGTCCGTGCTCAGACTGGTGCCGTATTGGCAACGCCCCAATAGGCACCATCCTTGTGGATCATGCTGCGATAGGCCCGTGGTGCCACACCATAGCGTTCGCGGAAACTGCGGCTGAAATGCGTCGATGAGTTGAAGCCCCAGGAAAAGGCGATGTCGGTGATCGACTGCCGCAGCAAGGCCGGATTGGCCAGATCCTGACGGATACGATCGAGACGGCAGTTCCAGATATGGCTGTTCAGCGTCTCATCTTCGAATGCGAAAAGTTTATGCAGGTTGCGTTTGGAGCAACCGACAGCTGTGGCGATACGATCCAGCGACAGCATCGGATCCTGCAGGTTGGCCATGATGAAGGCTTTGACGCGGTCGCGCGTGGTCTCGCGCATGGCCGCATCGCTCTGCATGCCCATCTGATCCAGGACAGCCAGGCGCACCAGATTGGCGATGGTGTCGGCAAACTCGG
>NZ_CALRUC010000193.1:0-4165 GCF_943371255.1 Ferrovibrio terrae
TCGCGTCCGCCCGATCCGATGACGAGAAGATTCATGTCTGCTGACCCGTTTCAGGATTGGCGACTGGAGGAATGGCGGCAATGTTTGTATCATGGGCCCAGCAGACGCAAGGCTTCCCGAATGAGCGATTTCGAGCCCTCCGCAGTCCCACAAGGCGCCCCCCCGGCAGCCCCGGGAAACGTGCCGGAATATACGGTTACCGAGCTTTCCCTGCGCCTGAAACGCAGCATCGAGGAAAGCTTCGGCTGGGTGCGGGTGCGCGGCGAGATTTCCGGCTTCAAGCGTGCCGCCTCGGGCCATCTGTATTTCTCACTGAAAGATGCCGATTCGGTGCTGGATGGCGTGTGCTGGAAGGGCAGTGCCGCCCGCCTGGGGGTGAAGCCCGAGGACGGCATGGAGGTGATCTGCTCGGGCAAGCTGACCAGCTATCCCGGCCGCTCCAAGTACCAGATGGTGGTCGAGCGCATGGAGTTGGCAGGCCTTGGCGCGCTGATGGCCCTGCTGGAACAGCGCAAGCAGAAGCTGGCTGCCGAAGGGTTGTTCGCGCCTGAGCGCAAGCGGCCGCTGCCCTATCTGCCGCGCGTGATCGGCGTGGTGACCTCGCCCACGGGTGCGGTGATCCGCGACATCCTGCATCGTCTGGCCGACCGCTTCCCTACTCATGTGCTGGTCTGGCCGGTGTTGGTGCAGGGCGAGGGTGCGGCCGAACAGGTGGCCAAGGCCATCCGTGGCTTCAACGCACTTCCTGAAGGCGGTGCCGTGCCGCGTCCCGATCTGCTGATCGTGGCGCGCGGCGGCGGCAGCCTGGAAGATTTGATGGCTTTCAACGAGGAGGTGGTGGTGCGTGCAGCTGCCGCCTCTGACATTCCGCTGATCTCGGCCGTGGGTCATGAAACCGATACCACGCTGATCGATTTCGCCTCCGACCGTCGCGCGCCGACGCCGACGGCCGCCGCCGAGATGGCCGTGCCGGTACGGCTCGATCTGGTCACCGACGTGGCCGGCCTGGACGAGCGCCTGCGTCGCGGCATGACGCGCCTGGCGCAGGAAAAGCGTCGCCATCTCGACAGCCTGGGTCGCGGCCTGCGTGGTCCGCGCGAACAGCTCGACATGGCGCGGCAGCGGTTTGACGATCTGTCCGACCGCCTGCGCCATGCCCTGCGGGTTGGCGTGGCCTCGCAGCGCGCCCGCATGGAAACCGCCATGGCCAGGCTGCGGCCGGCCTTGCTCAAACGCGAAGTGGTCGATTATGGCCGCCGCCTGAAGGATGCCGATGCGCGGCTGCTGCGCGCGATCCGCCAGCGCCAGGCCGATGCGACGCAACGGCTGAGCCAGCCAGCCAAGTTGCTGGAGAGCCTGTCCTATCGCAATGTGCTGGCGCGTGGCTTCGCCGTGGTCTATGGCGCCGATGGCCGCGCGCTGAATTCTGCCGCTGCCATGGCGCCGGGCGCGGCCGTTGCCATCGAGATGCAGGATGGCCGCCGCGATGCGCAGATTGTCGGCGGTGCCGCGCCTTCGCCAAAGCGGTCCAGTCCGGCGACCAAGCCGGTCAAGCAGGAAAGCCTGTTCTGATGCAGACCCCGCCGCTGCCGCGCGAGATCGAAGCCCGGGTGCATTACCGACATGGCGCTTTCGACATCGTTTTCCCCGGTTCCTACGTCACCTGCGCGGTGACCGGCACGCGCATTCCGCTCGAACGCCTGCGCTACTGGAGTGTCGACCGCCAGGAGGCCTATGCCGATGCGGTGGTGGCGACACGCGGTCTGGTCAGCGATCCGGTAAAGCGCGCATGATGCGCTGGCTGGCGGTCGCATTGATGCTGCTGAGCGGTGGAGCGCTGGCGCAGGCCAACCAGCCACCGGCGGGCGTAAGCTGGCAGGGCGATTTCAGCCAGGGCGGCCTGGTGATTGGCGTGGCGCAGCCCGGCATCGCGCTGAAACTCGGCGAGCGCAGCGTGCCGATGGCCAAAGATGGCCGCTTTGTCTTCGGCTTCGGCCGCGACGAGCCGGCAACCGTGACATTGGCGGTCAGTCACAGTGGTGGCCAGAGCGAGGCGCGCGTGCTTCAGATCGCGCCGCAGAAATACGACATCCAGCGCATCGACGGCCTGCCGCCGGCGCAGGTGACGCCGCCGCCTGCTGTGCTGGAGCGCATCAAGCGGGAGAATGCGCAGATCGCCGTCGCGCGCCAGCGCAATACGCCGCGGCAGGATTTCCTGCAGACCTGGATCTGGCCGGCAAAAGGCCCGGTCTCGGGTGTCTATGGCAGCCAGCGCATCCTGAATGGCGAACCGCGCACGCCGCATTTCGGCCTCGATATCGCGGCCCCCACCGGTAGTCCGGTGATGGCGCCGGTGGATGGCGAAGTGACGCTGGCCGAGAAGGATATCTATTTCACCGGCGGCACCATCATCATCGATCACGGCATGGGCATCAACTCGGCCTATTCGCATCTGCAGAGCGTGACCGTAAAGGTGGGGCAGCGCGTGAAACAGGGCCAGCAGATCGGCACGGTGGGCGCCACCGGACGTGCCACCGGCCCGCATCTGGACTGGCGACTCAACTGGTTCGACGTGCGGCTCGATCCGCAGCGCCTGCTGCCCAAGGAATAGGGTCAGTCCTTCGGCCAGCGCCGGTGCACCCAGAACCAGTGGTCAGGGCGGGCACGGATCCAGCCTTCAATCGTCTGGTTGACGCGCAGCATGGCATTATAGACATCGCGTTCGCGTTCGCCGGTATCCTCCAGGCGGATCGGCGCCTCGACGGTGACGCGGAAGCGCGCGCCGTTCAGGCGCTCGACATAAGCCGGCACCACCGGGCAGCCGGCGCGCAGCGCCAGTTCGGCGATGGCCGGCGCCGTCATCGCATCGCGACCGAAGAAGGGCACGGCGATGCCGGTGCTGAGCTTCTGGTCGACCAGCATGGCCAGCGATTCATTCTGCTTCAGCGCCTTGATCAGTTCGCGCGCCGCCTGCATGCCCTTGGGCACCAGCCGGCCGCCCACGGCACTGCGCAGGCCCTGCAGCAATTCTTCGGTCAGCGGATTGTTGGCGGCGCGGTAGACCTGCACCAGCGGCAGGCCATAGCGGGTTGCGACCAGGCCGAGCAGTTCCCAGTTGCCATAATGGGCGGAGAAAAAGATCGTCGGCCGGCCAGCGGCCAGGATGGCATCGACATGTTCGGTGCCGATCACCTCGACGCGGTCGGTGCGGGCCGCAATCTCCGCGCCAAGATCATCGAGATGCGCGTATTCCGCCATCACCCGGCCGAGATTGTCCCACATGCCGCTCAGCACCGCCTGCTGCTGCACCGCGGTCAGCTCCGGCAGGGCACGGGCGATATTGCGGGCAGCATGCTTATGCACGCCGAGACGTGGGCCCAGTCTGCGCGCGAGCCAGCCGCCGAAAGCGGAGGCTTGATCCAGCGGCAAGGCACTGAACAGCGCCAGCGCCAGCCGGGCACCCCAGGCTGCAACATATTCATGCGGCTCGGCACGCGGGAACAGGATTTTACGCACGGGGATGGGCCTGCCTCTGCGCCGGCGGCAACTGCTTCTGCAGATAGGCGTCGAAAGCCTGCGGCTCGGCAAAGACCAGCGACACGCGCAGCACATCGACCATGGCATGGGCATTGGCCGGCAGCCGCACCTGATCCTTCGCGGTGGTCACCGGAATGGCATTCAGGCTATGGGCGGTTTCAACAAGACGCATCACGGTGTCGGGGGTATAGGGCGCGTGGTCCGGGAAAGTGGCAGTCTGCACCACCATGGCACCAAGCTGTTGCAGGGATGTGAAGAACTTCTCCGGGCGACCGATGCCGGCGAAGGCCAGCACGCGGCGACCGCGCAGGCGCACCGCATCGGCGGCATTCGGTTCCAGCGTTGCATTGAAAACCGGGCGGCGGCCGAAATCGGGCAATGCCACGCTGCGCGGGCCGATCACCACCAGGGCGTCGCAGCGCGCCAGGCCATCTTCAATCGGTTCACGCAGCGGTCCCGCCGGCAGTTGCAGTCCGTTACCGAAGCCATAGCCGCCATCGACCACCAGCAGGTTGAGCCGGCGGGCCAGGGCGTAGGTCTGGTGCGCGTCGTCGGCGATGATGCAGTCGGCGCCGGCCGCCACGGCGGCGCGGGCGGCAGCCGGGCGGTTACTGCCGATCCAGGTGGG
>NZ_CALRUC010000194.1:0-4151 GCF_943371255.1 Ferrovibrio terrae
CCTAGGCTCAGGACTCATTGATCAGAGCCAGAAGATGACGACTGCTGCGATGCAGATTGCAGAGAAGAAGGTGTGAGCGCAACGGTCGTAGCGTGTGGCGATGCGGCGCCAGTCCTTGAGCTTGGCGAACAGGTTCTCGACCTTGTGGCGCTGCCGGTAGAGGGTTTTGTCGTAGGGATAAGGCCGCTTGCGGCTCCGCGATGAAGGAATGCAGGGATCGATGCCCTTGGCGGCCAGTGCCTCGCGGAACGAGGCACTGTCGTAGCCCCGGTCGGCGATCAGGCTTCTGGCCGGCGGCAAGGCATCGAGGACGAGGCGGGCACCCTTGTGGTCGCTCATCTGGCCCTCGGACAGCACCATAATGATCGGCCGGCCCTCGCCGTCGCAGACGGTGTGGAGCTTGGAGTTCAGGCCGCCTTTGGTGCGCCCGATACGACGGGGAACATCCCCTTTTTAAGCAGGCTTGCCGCCGTGCGATGGGCCTTCAGGTGGGTGGCATCGATCATGATGCGCTCCGGTCTGGGCCCTTCGCCGGCGAGGTTGGCGAAGATACGGTCGAACACCCCGAGCCGGCTCCAGCGGATGAAGCGGTTGTACAGCGTCTTGTGCGGGCCGTAGTCCTTCGGCGCATCCTTCCACTGCAGGCCGTTGCGGATCACATAGACGATGCCGCTCACCACCCGGCGGTCATCGACGCGCGGCACCCCATGGGCCAACGGAAAGAAGGGCGAGATCCGAGCCATCTGCCGCTCGCTCAGCAGGAACCAATCACCCATGCCAGCCTCCTCAATGGAGACTGTGAATCACAACTCAAGGCGAATTAATAGGTCCTGAACCTAGCGAATGTGCGCTTTTGGGCCGCGGCCGTTACCAGCTCATTGGCGGAGATGGGCGCGCTTTGCTGACGGACGGCTCCGGGGCCGGGAGCGGACTGTCCGCTATTGCGGACTTCGAACGAAGAGCGGACATGTCGCCGATGAAAGTCGAGGCGGAAGGCCCGAACTGCGCCCCCCGCATTGCGAGGACCGGGCAGAGAGCAGCGCTGGACCCATGCTCGCTCGTAACGGCTCTAAAGATCACCATGTAGTCGTGAGGCGGAGTTGAAAGATGTCAGCACTGTCCTGTCGTTCGACGACTTCGGCCGCAAGCGGATGCCAGATATGCTGATAGCTCGGGATCAGACGCACGGCGGGTGTGATGGCAAAATTGTAGAACACCTCCATGCCGCTCTCATCATGGGCGGCGGCTTGCCCCCGTGAGATCGCCGCGATGCTACTTTTCAACTTTTCACTGATCTCATTATAGTAAACGCCGAATCCGAAGCTGTCATATTCGCGCTGATCGAGCAGACCGTACGCGAACAGCGCAACGCTGAAATCCTGGGTGATCGGGTTCGTTGCTTCGGGGGCATAGCCGACCCGGCCAAACGCCCCGATCCCGCGGATCGGTTCTCCAGTCTTCAATTTGCGGGCGACCGTCTCGGCATCGTCCTTTACGAACAGATATTGCGAGGCATTGGCGAGCACGAACCAGCTGTCGTCCTTGAAATTGGCTGGCAGTCCCTCGAAGGAGGCAAGGCCGAGCAGGCTGCCGATCGCCTGCTTCGCCGCGGCCGGCGAACTCAGGCGGCCGAACGGCGCCTCCAGGTCGATCTTCGGCTTGTTGGACCAGTTGTAGGCGGGCGAGAACTGGCCGGGCAGACCGCCAATGTCATAGGACATGATCGCGGTCAGATAGATGTTGACCTTTTCGAAGGAGTTGGGTTCGGCGAAACTTGTCGCTTTCGTATAGGGATCGAGTACGCCACCGGCGATCACGAATTTCGGGCTGAATGCCCAGACTCCGAGCGCGCCGAGCGCGGTCGGGTTGTAGAAATTCGTGGTGATGGGGTTCTTGTTCAAATTGAAATTGGCAAAATAATATTTGAAGGCGTCGCCGAACGCGGTCTGGTCCGGAATGAAGACATCGCTGATCTTGCCCAACACGACGCTGGCCTGCTTGCTGAGCGCCTGCACCAGGAAATACTCGGAGAGCAGGAAGCTGTTGGACTCCATCGGATCAGGCAGCACGAGGCCGGTGTATTGCGGAACGACCGTGCCGGCGGTGAAGGTCGACGCCGGTGTGTCGCCGAGGCGCGACTGCGCCGTGACGTGAATCAAGCCACCGGACCACCAGCCGGCACGGCCGGTGTCGATGTTGACCGAGACCTGGGTGTTCTGCACGAAGGCCCCGCCGGTCTTGAGGCCGCCCGAGGTGACATTCTGATAGTAGCTGGTCGAATAGAGGTCGAAGAAGAAGCCGTGTCGGGCGAGTTCCGTGCGGGTGCCGCCCCAATCCCCGAGGAGCTGGGTGCGCTGCCCGATATTGCCGGTCACCGTGCCCGGCAGACCGAACACCGGCCCGTTGTTGAAATAGACGAGAAGGCCCGGCGCCAGATTGGCCAGCGAGATCTTGTCGGTCGGCACCGGCCCCCATGGCGCGGCGGGCGCAGCCTCGCTCGCGGTGGGGGCGGCTTCGATCTTGCGTTTGGCCTTGCCGCCGGCTGTGCGCTTTGCCACCGGCGGGGCATCGCGCGTCGTTGCGGGCTCGGCGCCGACATTGCCGAGCTGAACGAGACCTTCATTGGCGCACGCCGCATCGGCGGCCACAAGGGCGGCCGCCACGCAGGCCGAGCGAAGCAGTTTGCAGGCCATGATCCGCTTTTCTCGCGTGTTCGAAAGGGGATGCGCTGCGCCAGGCGACATGCCCGACCGGTGGAAGTGCGGGTCACGGGTCCCGCGGCGCCGGGATTGCCGCATCACGCCGCCTCCGAGCGCCATTCCGGCTTGCTCGAGCCGCGCACCACGACGATCGGATCGGGCCAATAGCCGGGCGTTTCGGAGAACGTCACCGCCGGCGCCAAGCGATGCAGTTCGCCATAGGGCGTCGGGGCCGTCACCGTGTCGGGCGGCAGCACCTGGTTCTGCTCGTCGGTCGCCGCGCGCGCGTCGCGGCTGAGCAGACCGAGGGTCGGATACCACATGGCGTTGCGGGTGAGGCAGATCTTGACGTGATAGGAGCCGCCCTCGCGGGCGCGCCGGATCAGCGCTGCAGTGACACCCGCAGCGCCCATGTAGCCTGCGATGTAATCATTCATCACGATGGTCGGCGGGAGCCGGGGGCGGTCCGGCGTTCCCTCTCGGAAAGTGAAGCCGCTGACGCACAGCGCCTCCATGTCGAAGCCGCCGCGATTGGCCCACGGCCCGTCATAGCCGTAGCAGCGGACCGAGCAGTAGATGATGCCGGGACGGCGCGAGGCCAGTTCCTGCGGAGAGAAGCCCAGATTGCTCAGGCAGCGACCGCGATAGCTGTCGACGAACACGTCGGCTCCGGCCGCGAGCGCACGGCCGCGCCGGTTGCCGTCGGGCGATTTGAGATCGAGCCAGGCGGAGCGATGGCCGGCGACGGGATCGATGGCCAGCAGCTCATGCTCGAATTCCTGCGGATGCGCGATCTGCAAGACATCGGCGCCCTGTTCGGCCAGGGTCGCGGACTATGCCTGGAGCAATGACCAGCGCATCGCCCGCCTGACCGGCCGGCCCTTCAGCGACGCCTACCGTCACAAGGTTCTGGCCGACCACACACGCAGGTTCGATTCCGGCCCGGCAACGCTGGCGATCATCGGGGTTGCCGTTGCCGCCCCGGAGCGGGCGTTCCATGCGCTCAAGGCCATCCAGCACGCCCGCTATGTGGAGGGCCGCGACGTCACCGACCTCACCGTCCTCGCACAGGTGTTGCGGACCCTGGACCTGCCCGAGATCGCCGACCGTCTCGAAACGCCGGATGAGGCATGGATGGCCGCGTATCGCTCACGCCTCGGTTCCGCACGCACTGTGATGCATCGGCTCGGTGCCGAAGGCGTGCCGGCGCTGATTGTCGCCACGGGAGACAGCCGCCGGCTCCTGCGGGCCAACGCCCTGTTCGGCAGCATGGACATGCTGGTCGCCGGACTGAAGGCGGCCTGAGCCTGCACCATCATCGGGCGCCCACCCGAGAATGTCTGGCTGCGATCCCTGACACCTCGATCTCAGGCCGGCGCGTGGCGCGGGAGTTGTCGGCGTTGATCGCCCGTCGTGGCCGGCCAGGGATGATCGTCAGTGACAACGGCACGG
>NZ_CALRUC010000195.1:0-4138 GCF_943371255.1 Ferrovibrio terrae
CTTGTCAAACAGGCCGATCACTACTGGTACTCGCACCATGTCGAACGGCCATTGCCGGTGCTGCGGATTGAATTCGACGACCCGGACCGGACATGGTTCCATATTGCGCCGGGAACCGGAGATATCCTGCAGAGAACGAATGCCAATCAGCGACTGTATCGCTGGCTCTTCAATGCTCTGCACAGCTTCGACCTTCGGATTCTGATCGCCAACCGGCCGGCCTGGGATGTCTTGCTCTGGGCCATGTCCGCGGTCGGCTTCGTCATGTCAATCAGCGGCGTGGTCATCGGCTGGCGCCGCTTGCGCCGAAAAGCGGCCCAGTCCAGCACACAGCCATTCAATGCGAAGGATGTTGCGGGGGCACGCGGCGACTGGACTTCCGGTAGTTGAGCGGTGTGACACCCAGGCACCGTTTGAACAGGCGCGCCAGATGTTCGCTGCTGCTGAATCCAACGCGGCGCGAGACCGCGCCGATGGTCAGCCGGGTTTCGCTGAACAGCGTCTTGGCGGCCTCCAGCCGAATGCGCTCCAGGAACTGGCCGGGCGACACACCGTGTTCCTTGCGGAATTGCCGGGCAAAATTGCGCTCGCTCATATTGGCCTGGCTCGCCATGTCACCGATCTTGATGTCGCGGTGGTAGTTGTCGCTGATCCAGCTGATGGCCTCACGCATGCGAGAGCTTAAGCCATCCTGTGCGGCCAACGAGGCGCTGATCTGTGGCTGAGTGCCGGAGCGGCGCATGAACACGACCAGGCTGCGTGCGGTCTGTGCTGCGATCTGTGGACCGAGATCCTGCTCGACCAGTTCAATACAAAGATCGAGCCCGGCCGATACGCCAGCGGAGGTGAAGAACTTGCCGTCCCGCACATAGACGGCATCAGCCTTGGTGCGCACGGTCGGGAAATCGCGCCGCATCTCATCGACATAGCGCCAATGCGTGACGCAATGGCGCCGGTCGAGCTGGCCAGTCCTTGCCAGCAGATAGGCGCCATTGCCGATCGCGCAGGCCCGCTCGGCGCCGGCCATGATCTGGGTGAGATGGGAGACCAGCGCGGCGTTGCGGGCAGCTGTGAGATAACCGGGCCCGCCGGGAACCAGAACGGTCTGCGCCGCGCCGGATGCAATCTCCGTCAGCTTTTCGGTGGCGACATGCAGGCCGCAGGACAGGCCGACCTGGCCAGCATGCAGCGAGGCATATTGCAGCCGGTATGGGCGTTTGCTGGAGACCGGCGTGCTAGCCAACTCGCGGTTTGCCGTCGAGAAAACCTCGGCCGGCCCGGCAATATTCAGGAGCAGGGCCCCCTCATAAACAACGACCACAACTGTATGCTGCTGCATCGTATCGCTGACCAATACCGCCAAATCTGTCTGAATATGTCATGAAATTGGCGAATGCCTCAAGCCTAAGCATGCCAATATACTGCCTTAATAATAGGCATATTGGCTATGGGGGTCGAATGGACCGGCTGGCGCAGACACGACGGACTTTCATGGCTGGTGTGGCGGGGGCTGGAGCCCTGGCTGCTTTGCCAGGCCGGACTTGGGCGGCCAATACCGGATTCACCATCACCTATCCGGCCCGGGCTGCCGTAACCTGGCCGCTCTGGATCGCGCAGGAGAAAGGCTTTTTCGCGCGGCATGGCCTGGATGCCAAACTGATCTTCGGCGCCCATCCGGCCGGTATTGCCACCGTGGTCAGCGGCGAGGCGCAGATGACGCCCTACAGTGTCGAGCAGTTGCTGGCCACCGCAGTGCGCTCGCCGGATCTGGTGATCAAGAGCATCCCGCTGCTGCATGCCCCCTTCATCATGATCGGCCGCCCGGATGTGCGCACACCGGCCGCTCTGAAGGGCAAGCGTATAGGCATCAGCCGGCTCGGCGATGCCAATTACTTCTATTCGCTGGATGTGCTGGCCAAGGCCGGGCTGACCGCGGCCGACGTGCAATGGGTGCCGACCGGCGGCGATGTGGCCGTGCGCGCCAAGATGCTGCGCAACAACATGCTCGATGCTGCCTTTCTTGCCGTGCAGCATACCTTTGCAATGAAAGAGGACGGCTTCGTCCAGATCATCGATCTAGCGGATGACAGCGACATCTACATGACGCTCGGCAATGCGTTCAGCCGCAAATGGGCCGACAAGAACCCCGATGTCATCGAGCGGGCCATCATGGCGCAATCGCAGGCGACCAAGTTCTTCTACGATAACAAGGCCGAATCGATCGACATCTACCGCAAATACGATGAGCAGCCGGCTGACATACTGGCAAAGGTCTACGACATCTATGCCGGCAATGCCCATCACGAACGCATCCCGCTGGCGACATTGCCGCCGCTCGCATTCGCCGCACGCCGCATGGCGAATGATGTGCCGGAAATCGCCAAGTTCGACCTGCGCAGCATCGTCGATAACAGCATCGTCAAGAAGCTGATCCATGCCGGCTTCTTCGCGGACCTCTATGGCGACAGCGTGCTCAAAGAACAGAAAGCCAAGCTCGAGGCGGCGATCTGACCATGCAACAGGGGTTGATCGAGAAGCCGGCGATAGGCGGAATGGGCGGTATGCCCTCTGCGGGGGCCCTCAGTCTGATCGGGCGATTGATCGGGTTTCCGACGGTCAGTCGCGATTCGAATTTGGCGCTGATCGAATGGGTACGTGACTATCTTGCCGAATATGGCGTCGTATCGCGCCTTGTGTATTCAGATGATCGAAAGAAAGCAAATCTCTTCGCCACCATTGGGAAGAGCGGCGATGGCGGTATTGTCCTGTCCGGCCATACCGATGTTGTGCCGGTCAATCCGCAGGACTGGGACAGCGATCCCTTTGCCGCGATAATCCGTGACGAGCGCATCTATGGTCGCGGCACCGCCGATATGAAGGGCTTTATCGGTGTCGTCCTGTCGAAGATTCCGGCGCTGGTGTCGGCGACGCGGACGAAACCTGTGCATCTGGCGTTCAGCTACGATGAGGAGGTCGGCTGCAAAGGCGTGCCGCGCCTTCTGTCCTATCTGAAAGAGCAGAATATCCGCCCCGATGCCTGCCTGGTCGGCGAGCCGACCCTGATGCAGGTGGTCAACGGTCATAAAGGCTCCAAGGCCTTCCGTTGCCGGATCGTCGGCCGCCAGGTTCATTCCTCGCTGGCACCCCGTGGCGTCAATGCCGTGCATTATGCTGCCCGTCTGATCGAACATATCCGCCAGATCGGGTTGCGGCTGGAAAAAGAAGAACGTCGGCATGACGGATATGATGTGCCGGTTTCCACGGTGCAGACCGGCTTCGTTGCCGGCGGCGTGGCAACCAACATGGTGCCGAGCGAGTGTGAATTCCGCTTCGATATCCGGCATCTGCCCTGGACGGATCCGGATGCGCTTCTGGCCGAGATTCGGACCTATGCTGAAAAAGAACTGCTGATCGAAATGCGGCGGGTGGCTCAGGAAACCGACATTTTCTTTGAACAGTTGGGGGAAGTCCCCTCGCTCGATGAGCCGGAGGAATCGCCGCTGTCACGCGAAATCAAGCATGCCGCGCAGCATAACGACTGTGCTGTGGTCAGCTTCGGCACCGAGGCCGGCCTATTCCAGCGGGCCGGTATTCCCGCCATCGTTTGCGGACCTGGCTCGATCGCCGATGCCCATAAGCCCAACGAATTTGTAGCGCTTGAGCAGATCGCTCTCTGCGAGCGCTTTCTGGACCGGTTGCTCGGCCTGACCGAACCGCAGGCTGCATCATGAGGCAGGCAATGATGGAAACGGTGTCCAATTCACCAGCCGCTGCAGTCATTCCGCCGCGCAGCTTGATCATCGAGAATCTGGATTACAGTTATCTGATCGAACAGGAGCAGAAATCCTTTCTCTCGCTTTCCGATATCAATCTTACTGTGCCGAAAGGCGAATTCGTCTGCCTCGTTGGGCAGAGCGGTTGCGGAAAATCCACCCTACTGAACATCATTGCCGGCCTGTTGCCAGCCGAGACCGGCACTGTCCGCTTTGATGCGGAACCCATCCGCGGACCAGGACTGAACCGGGCGGTAGTGTTCCAGCATGCCAGCCTGCTGCCCTGGCGCACGGTGCGCGGCAACGTCCGCTACGGCATGGAAATGCAGCGGTTGCTCAGCCCGGCGGTCATGGATGAGCGGGTG
>NZ_CALRUC010000196.1:0-4083 GCF_943371255.1 Ferrovibrio terrae
TGCCCTGACTGCGGGTGACGACCGGGTGCCCCCCAGGCCGCGAATCGGGAGAAGGATATTAACCAGACGCCCCTTTTGTCCAGCGTATTGTTTACTAACAAGTTGAATCTCCATGGATTCACCGTGCCGTTCAGCCGAAACGCAGGAAACCGCAGACTATGACGAACAGCTTTAACAAAGTCTTGGCGTTTACATTTGTCCTCGGAGTCGGGGCGGGGCTAGCCGCCTGCGCTTCGCCGGGGCCGACCGACAACCCGGTTGAGCGCAACCTGACCTGGGACCGGTATGTCGGCGGCGACGACATCGCCCGCAGCTGCGCAGCCGGGCAACCTGCCCGCTACCGGCTGGTGTACAACGCCCGCCAGGACGACCAGCAGCGCAGCTACGATATCTCGGCCCAGCCCGATGGCGGCGCCATGCTGGAGGCCCGGGTGATGGGGCGCGGCTACCTGAACAAGGTGCTGCTGACCGATCCCCTGGCGCCATGGCGCGGCGAGCAGGCGCTCTACCGGCTGACCCCGACGGAATTCGACCAGCTGAAGACAGCCGTCACCGCCACCGGCTTCGAGGCCCCGGCGCCCGAGGGGCTGTTCCTGCGTGGCGATACCTTCTACTGGACCGCCAGTGCCTGCCGCGACGGGCAGTTCCACTTCCACGCCTGGGCCTGGCCCTCGCCGGAGTTCGACCGCATGGCCGTGCCGCTGCTGAAGGCGGTGGCGCCGTTTGATCGGACCGCCGAGAAGCCAATCGAGCCCTACGAGGTGCCGCTGCCGCCTTACAGCCTGCTGTTAGAGCGCCGGGGCGGCCAGCCGTTCAGCCCGCCGCATCGCTACATCGTCGCCAAGAACGGGCTGCGCTACAGCCAGGGTATCCTGTTCAATTAGGCAGAATTGCTTTGATTTTCCGCCGATTCTGGTGCGCTGCACAAAATTATTGTGCAGCGCACCATTTTTCCATTGACGAAGCGAGTCCTCGCGCTTAAGTTGGGGGTGTTGCAGCGCACCATTTGCGCAAAGTTTCGCCGTCCCATGCAGGCGGCTCTGGCACCGTTACAAACCCGGACACAGCAAGGACAGCACCCATGGCTACCAAGAAGAAGATCGACGGAACCGAAACCGAAGCCCTCACCGGCAACCCCTTTGAGGCCGCGATCTACGCGTCCAAGGAGCAGGTCGAGAAGGCCATCGCCACCGGCACCGAAGCGCTCGAGAAGGCGTTCTCGATGAGCAAGGATCGTTTCGAAGACATCGCCAAGATCGGCAAGGAGCAGGTCGACGCCTGCGTGACCGCCGGCAATGTCGCAACCAAGGGTATGGAGACCATCAACGCTGAAGCGATGGCCTTCACCAAGACCCAGATCGAAGACCAGATTTCCGCTGCCAAGGCGATGATGGGTGCCAAGACCCTTCAGGAGCTGATCGAGCTGCAGAACGGCTTCGCCAAGAGCGCTTTCGAGGCCTACTCGGCCTACACCACCAAGATGAGCGAAGTTGCCACCAAGGTGGCGCAGGATGCCTTCGCCCCGATCAATGCCCAGGTCCAGGCCTCGGTCGAGAAGTTCGTCAAGCCGCTGGCCGCGTAATCAGCGGGTTGCCGCGACAGTTTCCTCCCCAGCAGAGTGCGTTCTGGAGCCCGGTTGAAAAACCGGGCTCTTTTTTTGTCCCAAGGCTACTGGTATTTTTAACCCGTGAGGCCATATCATCCGTCTGTGCACCAATTGTTTTCCGGTGCCGCTGTAGTTGCTGGGTCTGAGGCATGAGCGAACGGGATGGACGTGACGGGCGCGGGCGTACCGAGGTCGGCGTGGTCACCAAGACCCGGCCGAAGACGCAGAAGCCGCCCATGTACAAAGTGCTGTTGCTGAACGACGACTACACGCCGATGGAGTTCGTCGTGCATGTGCTCGAGCGCTTTTTCAACAAGGCAGCCGAAGATGCCACCCGCATCATGCTGCATGTCCACCAGAAGGGCGTCGGCATCTGTGGCGTCTTTACCTACGAAGTGGCGGAAACAAAAGTAACACAGGTGATTGATTTCGCGCGCCAGCATCAGCACCCGCTGCAATGCACTATGGAACGCGACTGAGGGAGGCTTTCTACGAATGGCATCTTTCTCCCGCACGCTTGAGCAGACCCTGCACCGCGCCCTGTCGCTCGCCGGTGCCAAGAAACACGAATTCGCCACGCTGGAACATCTGCTCTTCGCCCTGACCGAAGACCAGGATGCCATTGCGGTGCTGCGCGCCTGCAATGTCGATGTCGAGAAGCTGCGCCAGCGCGTCGGCACCTTCATCGACGAGGAACTGCGCGGCCTGGTGGTCGGCATCCCGCAGGATGCCAAGCCGACGCTGAGTTTCCAGCGCGCCGTGCAGCGCGCCCTGTTCCATGTGCAGTCCTCGGGCCGCGAGGAAGTGACCGGCGCCAATGTGCTGGTGGCGATCTTCTCCGAGCGTGAAAGCCATGCCGTTCACTTCCTGCAGGAGCAGGACATGACCCGGCTGGATGCGGTCAGCTATATCAGCCATGGGGTGGCCAAGGCGCCGGGCCGCGGCGACCGCCGGCCGGTGCGTGGCGCCGACAGTGATGTCGAGCAGCGCGCCGAGCGGGCCGACCGCGGCGAGCGCGAGCGCACCGACCGCAATGCCGGCAAGGACAAGGAGGCGCTCAGCGCCTATTGCGTCAACCTCAACGAGAAGGCCAAGGCCGGCAAGATCGACGCCCTGATCGGCCGCGAGGCCGAGATCGAGCGCACCATCCAGATCCTGTGCCGCCGCACCAAGAACAATCCGCTCTATGTCGGTGATCCCGGCGTGGGCAAGACGGCGATTGCCGAAGGCCTGGCGCGCCGCATCGTGCGCGGCGAGGTGCCGGAGATACTCAAGGATTCCACCATTTACGCGCTCGACATGGGCAGCCTGCTGGCGGGCACGCGCTATCGCGGCGATTTCGAGGAGCGCCTCAAGCAGGTGATGCAGGAGCTGGAGGGCCAGCCCGGCTCGATCCTGTTCATCGACGAGATGCACACCGTGATCGGCGCCGGTGCCACTTCGGGCGGCGCCATGGATGCCTCCAACCTGCTGAAGCCGGCGCTCGCCTCGGGTGCGCTGCGCTGCATCGGCTCGACGACCTACAAGGAATTCCGCTCCTATATCGAGAAGGACCGCGCCCTGCTGCGCCGCTTCCAGAAGATCGATGTCAACGAGCCGTCGATCCCGGATGCGATCAAGATCATCAAGGGCATCAAGGGCTACTACGAGCAGCATCACGGCGTGCGCTACACCGAGGATGCGATCAAGGCCGCCGTCGAGCTGGCCGCCAAATACATCAACGACCGCAAGCTGCCCGACAAGGCGATCGACGTGATCGACGAGGTGGGCGCCGCGGAACTGATGAAGCCGGAAAGCAAGCGCCGCAAGACCATCGGCGTGAAGGAGATCGAGGCCATCGTCGCCAAGATCGCCCGCATTCCGCCCAAGTCGGTCTCGCGCGAGGACAAGGAGTCGCTCCGCAATCTCGAGGGCGATCTGCAGCGGGTGGTCTATGGCCAGGACAAGGCCATCGAGGCGCTGTCCAGCGCGATCAAGCTGGCCCGGGCCGGCCTGCGCGAGCCGGAAAAGCCGATCGGCAACTACCTGTTCTCGGGCCCCACCGGCGTCGGCAAGACCGAGGTGGCGCGCCAGCTGGCGACCATCATGGGTGTCGAGCTGATCCGCTTCGACATGTCGGAATACATGGAACGCCACAGCGTCAGCCGCCTGATCGGCGCGCCGCCGGGCTATGTCGGTTTTGACCAGGGCGGCCTGCTGACCGATGCGGTCGACCAGCATCCGCATTGCGTGCTGCTGCTCGACGAGATCGAGAAGGCCCATGGCGACCTGTTCAACATCCTGTTGCAGGTGATGGATCACGGCAAGCTGACCGACAACAACGGCAAGCATGTCGATTTCCGCAACGTCGTGCTGATCATGACCACCAATGCCGGCGCGTCTGAAATGTCGAAGAATGCCATCGGCTTTGGCCGCGACATGAAGGAAGGCGAGGACGAAGAGGCGATCAAGAAGATGTTCACGCCGGAATTCCGCAA
>NZ_CALRUC010000197.1:0-3867 GCF_943371255.1 Ferrovibrio terrae
GGGCCCTGCTCGTTATGGGCACCGACCGGCGAGAAGACATTCTGTTCGATCAGGTCGAAAATCGCGACCTTGAGTTCATGGTCGATATCGGCCGACCGCCGCACCACGCTGCGCTCGTCGAGCAGAACCTCGATGAGACGGTGCTGGGCTGGCGGCGCCTTGTCAGTCATGCGGTACCTTTTTGCAGCCTGATCGAGACGGACAGGGCGTGCCCCTGCAGGCCTTCCGCCTCGGCCAGCGCCACGGCAGCCGGGCCGATTCTCGCCAGCGAGGCAGGATCGCACTGCACCAGCGTGGTGCGCTTCATGAAATCAAGCAGGTTGAGGCCAGAGGCAAAGCGCGCCGCACCGGCAGTGGGCAGCACGTGATTGGGCCCGGCAACATAATCGCCGATCGCTTCGGGCGTGTGGCGGCCGAGGAAGATGGCGCCGGCATGGCGCACGTTTGCTGCAAAATCCTGCGGGTTGTCGATGGCCAGTTCCAGATGCTCGGGCGCGATGGCATCGACCAGCGGCGCGGCATCGGACAGCTGCCGCACCGTGATCAGCGCGCCGAACTTTTCCCAGCTGGCCGTGGCGATCTCTTTGCGCGGCATGGTGGAGAGCTGCTGGCGCACGGCGGCGCCAACCTGTTCGGCGAAGGCGGCATCGTCGGTGATCAGCACCGACTGCGCGACTTCATCATGCTCGGCCTGGCTGAGCAGGTCGGCGGCGATCCAGGCCGGATCGTTTTTGTTGTCGGCGACGACGAGAATCTCGGACGGCCCGGCCGGGTTGTCGATGCCGACCTGGCCGAAGACGAAGCGCTTGGCCGTGACCACGAAGCTGTTGCCCGGGCCGGTGATCTTGTCGACAGCCTTGATGCTCTCGGTGCCATAGGCGAGCGCCGCCACCGCCTGCGCGCCGCCGAGGCGGTAAACTTCGGTGACGCCGGCCAGTTTCAGCGCCGCCATCACCAGCGGATTGAGCTCGCCATTGGGCGTGGGCAACGTGACAACGACGCGGCGCACGCCGGCGACCACGGCGGGAATCGCATTCATCAGCACCGATGACGGATAGGCTGCCTTGCCACCCGGAACGTAGAGGCCGACGGCATCCAGCGGCGTCCAGCGATGGCCGAGCTTCACCCCTTGCGCATCGGTGTAGAAATCGTCGGCCGGCTTCTGCCGCGCATGAAACAGGCGGATGCGTTCGGCCGCGGTTTCCAATGCCTGGAGCGTGGCACCATCGACCAGCGCCGCGGCCGTATCGATCTCGGCCTGGGAAATACGCAGGCCGAGCCTGGCCGAATCGACATGGTCGAATTTCGCATTCAGCTCATGCAGCGCCGCATCGCCGCGCTTGCGTACATCGGCAATGATCTGCGCCACGATGGCGCCGACATCGGCCTCGGCGTCGCGCTTGGATTTCACCATCGCCTGGAAGCGGGCGGGAAAATCCGTGGCGCTGGCATTCAGCGAGACCGGCATCAGCTTGCCACTTTCTTCGACTTGGCGGCGGCTGCAGCTTCAACGGCTGCGGAGAATTTCTCCAGCCAGCCGCCGACCTGGATCGGCCGCGTCTTCAGGGCCGCGCGATTGACCACGAGACGCGAGGTAACCCGGGCGATGACCTCGACTTCGACCAGGCCATTGGCTTTCAGCGTCGCGCCGGTGGAGACCAGATCGACAATGCGGCGACACAGCCCCAGCGTCGGCGCCAGTTCCATGGCGCCGTTCAGCTTGATGCATTCGGCCTGCACGCCGCGATCGGCGAAATACTTCTGCGTCACATAGGGATATTTGGTGGCGACGCGCACATGGCTCCAGCGCTTGGGGTCATCAGACGCCGACAGCGCAACCGGTTCGGCCACCGACAGCCGGCAATGGCCGATGTCGAGATCGAGCGGCGCGTAGATTTCCGGGTAGTCGAATTCCATCAGCACGTCATTGCCGGCAACGCCGAGCTGGGCGGCACCGAAGGCAACAAAGGTGGCGACATCGAAGCTGCGCACGCGGATCAGCTCGATATCGGGCTGGCTGGTTGCAAAGCGCAGCTTGCGACTGTTGTCGTCGGAGAATTCCGGCTCGGGCACGATGCCGGCCGCGAGCAGCAGCGGCATCACCTCTTTCAGGATGCGGCCCTTGGGCAGCGCCATCACCAGTTTACTGTCGGCACTCATGACACTTCCTTGTGCTTGGGCGCGCGACGCACCGGATAGGGTTGCCCCAGATCCTGCATCTGTGCGTCCACGCATTCCACGTCAAGCCGCACGGCACCGCCGCCGGCGAAAACCAGCGTCAGCACCGCCGCAGGCTCCTCGTCAGCCGGCTCGGCGATGATCGACAGCAGTTCCAGCGATGCGGCATTGCCACGATCAATGCCGCTGGACTGCACCTTCAGCACGCCGTCGAAATGCAGGCCGGCCGGCACGCGCACATGCGGCACGGCGCGGATCAGCTTGCCGCGCGCATCCACGCGCGTTTCGTCTTCCCAGCGGAAGCGGTTGAGCACCAGGGCAAAGCGCCGCTGTTTCGGCTGCCAGGCCATGTCGGTGACGCGGAGCGTCGCATCCTGCAGACAGGCCGCCAGCACGGTCACGTCTTCCGCATCCTCGGCGCGCAGGCGCAGGGGCGGAAAACGCGGCGTCTTGCGGCGGTCTTCGGCCATCTCAGTCCTTCAGCCGTTCGATCACGGCGCCGCAGGCGGCCAGCTTTTCTTCCAGCCGCTCGTAGCCGCGATCCAGATGATAGACGCGATTCACCACCGTCTCACCTTCGGCAGCAAGGCCCGCCAGCACCAGCGACACGGAGGCGCGCAGATCGGTGGCCATCACCGGCGCACCGGTCAGCTTGGGCACGCCGCGTACCAGCGCCGATGAGCCATGCACCACGATATTGGCGCCCATGCGGGTGAGTTCGGGCACATGCATGAAACGGTTTTCGAAGATCGTCTCGGTGATCATCGAGGCACCATCCGACACCGTCATCAGCGACATCATCTGCGCCTGCATGTCGGTGGGGAAACCCGGATAGGGCTGGGTCAGGAAATCGACGCCTTTCAGCCGCGACCCGTTGCGTGCGATCGACACGCCGCGCGGCGTTTCGGCAATCACGCAGCCGGCTTCGGTCAGTTTCTCGGCCACCGCCTCGATCAGGTCCATGCGTGCGCCGGTCAGTTCCACCTTGCCGCCGCAGATGGCAACGGCCGCGAGATAGGTGCCGATCTCAATGCGGTCGGGTACGATCTTGTGGGTGGCGCCGCGCAGGGCAGGCTTGCCATGGATGGTGAGATGCTCGCTGCCGATGCCCTCGATCATCGCTCCCATCGCCACCAGGCACTGGGCCAGATCGGCGATCTCAGGCTCGCGCGCGGCATTCTCCAGCACGGTGGTGCCTTCGGCGAGCGCGGCAGCCATCAGCAGGTTCTCGGTGGCGCCGACCGAGACCTGCGGGAAGCGGATCACCGCGCCCTTCAGGCCTTTCTTCGCCTTGGCCTTGATATAGCCGTTCTCGACCGTGATCTCGGCGCCGAGCGCCTTCATGCCCATGATATGCAGATCGACCGGCCGCGTGCCGATGGCGCAGCCGCCGGGTAAGCTAACTTCCGCCTCGCCGAAGCGGGCCAGCAGCGGGCCCAGCACCAGCACAGAGGCGCGCATCTTGCGCACGATGTCGTAGGGCGCCAGCGTCGAGGTGATCTTGCCGGCGTTGAGATGAATCGTGCGGCCTTCCGGCGTGCCGTTGCCGCCATCCATCGACACATCGACGCCATGCTGCTGCAGCAGATGCGCCATGGTGGCGATATCGGCCAGATGCGGCACATTGGACAGCGTCAGCGTCTCGTCGCTCAGCAGGCTGGCCGCCATCAGCGGCAGGGCCGCGTTCTT
>NZ_CALRUC010000198.1:0-3852 GCF_943371255.1 Ferrovibrio terrae
CGCCGACGCCAAGCGTGATCACGAAGGCCGCACCGACCGGTAGCCCGAAGATGTTCATCATCGCCAGCGCGGTGATGTTGGCCAACGCCAGGACCGAACCGACGCTGAGATCGATGCCGCCCGCCAGCATGACGATGGTCATGGCGATGACGAACAGGCCGAACTCACCAAGCTGGCGTGTCAGTGCCGTCATACTGCCGAGGCTGAGAAAATCCGGCACGGCGCTGCCAAAACCGGCCAGCACGGCGATCAGGATGGCAAACGGGATCGCGTTGTCGATCCATCTCTTGGCGAGTATTTCACCCACGATATGGTCTGGCACCAGCCGGTAGCGCCAGTAGGCAATAGTATCTGTGATCGACATCTGTGGACCCGGAAAAGGAATCAGGCTCCGGGGCGGGGCGCGCAGCCCGGCCCCGGAATGAAGCGTTCTACTTCTTGGCTTCGAGCGACCAGCAGACGCCGGGCTTCATGTTGTCCTTGGTGATGAAGGTGAGCGGCGAGAATAGCGTCGTCTTCGTCGTGCCCGGCTTCGGCTTGTTCTGGAACAGCGACTGTATGATGTTGGCGATGTCACGCGCCTGGGCCGGTACGTCGTAGCTCACCACTTCGCTGTAGACATCCTTGCTCAGGTTGTCGCAGGCAGCCTGGTTGCCACCGCCCTGGGTGATCCAGTGCACCTTCTTGCCGGATTCGCGGATCGCGGCCCCGGTGCCGACATCCATCACATCCCAGAATCCGACGCCGCCACAGAGATCAGGATGCTGCTGCAGCACGGTGGCCATGATGCTCCGGGCCTTGGTCGCGTCCCAGTCGGCCGCCTGGTTGGCAACGACCTTCATCTGCGGATTCTTGGACAGTACATTGTCCAGGCCCTTCATCTGGTAGGCGCTGGCCGCCGCGGTCAACACACCCTGCATGATGGCGATCTTTCCGTTGCCGCCATTGGCGGGGCCGCACTTCTCGATCAGGCGGTTGGCGATCCGCTCGCCCATGCCGACATAGTCGGCGCCGGCGAAGCCATCGGTCGAGTAGCTGGACCGCATATTGACCTGGATCACGTAGATGCCGGCCTCTTCCGCGCGCTTGAGCAGCCGGGCATAGGATTGCACATCCGGATTGTGCACCACGATGGCATCCGGCTTTTCCGCGATCAGCGAGGTAATCGCCTGCGCACCGGCATCGGTGTTCCAGTTTGGATCGCGGATATCGAACTTCACGCCGAGCGGCTCGAGCGCGCTGCGGATGCCCGCCGCCCAGCCTTCGGTGAGATCGAAGCCCATGGCAATCGGAACGAAGACGACCCGCTTGCCCTTGAACGCGGCATAATGCCCGACCCGCGCGGGGTCGTCGACCCCCTGCGCGGTGGCCGAGGTGCTGGCCAGGGAACTGGCCGACAGGATGGCGACTGCCGCCAGCAGCGCTGTAATACCCTTCATGATTTCCTCCATTGGGTTTGCTTTTTTTGTAAAAAACTAGATGTCGCCCTGTTGCGCGGTCTGCTCGTCCCTGGGGTTGATGAGGGTGTCAGCGACGATGGCCGCGAGCAGGATTAGACTCTTGATCACATTCTGAACCGTGTACTGGACATCCATGATCGTCATACCGTTGATCAGAACGCCGATCAGCAGCGTGCCGACGATGACGTTGCGCACGCCGCCCTTGCCGCCGGACAGGCCGATACCGCCCAGCACCACGACGAGGATGACGTCATAGACAAAGGTTGAGTTGGCCACGCGAATATTCATGCTGGCCACGGATGTGGCGGTGACCAGGCCGGCGATGAAGCCGATCAGCCCGGACAGCGCGTACTGCATGACGATGATGGGGCGCATCGGAATGCCGGTGATGCGCGCCGCCAGTGGGTTGTCGCCGATGGCGCGGATATAGCGGCCGGACTTGACGTAACGCAGGAACAGTGCACCGAGGAGACAGACGCCGCCGAAAACCAGCACCGGCACCGGGATGCCCAGCAGGGAGCCGCTGCCGATCCACAGGATCGAGCGCGCCGCATCCGGCAGATAGACGACATCGAGCGTGATCAGGAAATAGCGGCCGAAGCCGTAGGTGAAGGTGCCCATCGCCAGCGTCGCGAAGATCGCCGGGATTTCGACATAAGCGACCAGGAATCCCGTGATGATTCCCGACAGCAGGCAAAAGCCCAGCCCCAGCAGGAGCGCGAGCCCCAGCGGCGTACCGGTGGTGACGAGATGCAGCGTCCAGGCGAGCGACACCGCCATCACCGCGACCAGCGACAGGTCGATGCCGCGGCCGATCACCACCAGCGCCATGGCGATGCCAAGAACGCCGAGCACCGAAACACTGCGTACCAACGAGAGAAGATTCTGGGCGGTCAGGAAACCCGGCAGCGAGATGGCGAAGGCTGTCGTGAGGACAAGCGCCAGCACCAGCACGATACTCTCCTGGGACAGGTTCACGATGCGAGACATCCGTTTTTCCTCCCGACCACTTTGGGCAGCCTGCAGAACAGGTCACCGGGAGCCTTCCTACACCCCGGGTCGCGACACTTCTTTTCCATACGCGCAATAATCTTGCCTGTGCGTGCACTGGCGATGCGCACGAGGCGTTTTCCTGTTGCCCGATATCGGGGAATGGCAAAGAATGTTGCCGTTCCGCCGTTCAAGTTCGAACGAGACTAAAAGCGGCCACCGGCTCTGCCCGGCAGGCCGCTGTCCATTGGATGGCGCGGGAGGACAGCATGGATCTGGTATTCTCGACCGAAGCATTGGATCGTGCCAAACGCTATGCCGCCTGGCGCGATGCCATCTGTGATGTTTACGTTCACGTCAACGTCAAGGCTGACGACCCGGACAACTACGACGGGTTCATCCGCGAAACACAGTTCGGCAATGTCGCGATGACCGAATGCCTGGTGTCGCAGCAGCTGATCTCAAGGCGGAAGGCGCATCTGTCGAAGCTGGACAAGGATTGCTACTACGTCCAATTCATCCAGACCGGCAGCGTCAACGTCTTGCAGTCCGGCACCTCATTCCACACCTCGGCGGGGGTTGGCGCCCTCTTCTGCGCATCCGAGCCCTATGATCTGCAATGCATGGGCAAGGTTCGGTCCTATTACCTAGAGATTCCGCGCGAGGCCTTCGGCAATCGCTTCGCCAGCGGCCAGACTCCGCTATCTGCAACCATGAGCACCGGGCGCGGACTTGGGCGCATCGCCGTCGAATTCTGTTCGATGCTGGCCAGCCAGGGCACGGGCCTGGATACGGGGATTCGCGCCCGCCTCGGCGAGGAGCTGATGGACGTTCTCGCCCTGGCATTCGATTCCGCGCACCGGGACGAGCCAATGACGGAGCAGGTCGTGCAAAGGGCGCGCCTGCGCTCCGTCAAGGCCTGGATCGAGGATCACCTATGCGAACCAGCGCTGAGCCCGGCGCTGATCGCCAAGAGCAACGGCGTCTCGCTGCGCTACTTACATGCCCTCTTCCGCCTCGAGGGCCAGTCGGTGTCGAACTGGATCTGGAATCGCCGGATCGAGCTCGGCCATGACATGCTGCTGCGGTCCGACCACAATGCTCGCTCACTGACCGAGATCGCCTATCGTGTCGGCTTCAGCAGCTCCTCGCATTTCAGCACGATGTTCCGCCGCCGCTTCGGCATCCGGCCGTCGGACGTCACCAGAGGCAGACCTTCCTAGATTCGCCAAGCGTGGTGCCAAAGATGAAGTAGCGGTCTTTCTAGAGCATGCAGCTTGGAAATCATCTTCAAGCAACGCCGCGTCTTTGCTTCGTCGAAAAAATTCCATGGGCCAATTTGGGGCAAACCGCTGCCAAGACATGCCAGCAATAGCGAAAGCCCCCCCCCGAAAATTAGACC
>NZ_CALRUC010000199.1:0-3715 GCF_943371255.1 Ferrovibrio terrae
CTGGTCGAGCGCATCGTGGCGGCCGGCGATTATGCCGCCTTCGGCCTTGGCGACCTCGCCTGCACCCTGATCGAGGATTCCTGGCGCCGCCAGGACAAGAACCTGTTCGGCCGCCTCGACCTCGCCTGGGACGGCCATGGCGCGCCCCGGCTGCTGGCCTATGCCGCCGATGCCCCTGCGGGACTACACGACGCCAGCGTGGTGCAGTGGGAATGGTTCGACAGCCATTACAATCACGGCGACCAGTTCAACGGCATCGACGAGATGCTGATCGAGGCCTGGAAACGTTTCGGCCTCTGGGGCCATCGTGTGCATTTCACCTGTGGCGGCGGCGACGATGCCGCGCGCGACGCCTGCGACTACCTGCGCGGCACCGCCATGCAGGCCGGGCTGGAGACCGGCTTCCTGCCCATCGAGCAGCTCGGCTGGAACGGCAAGCGCTTCACCGACCTGGAAGCCAGGCCGATCACCGTGCTGTGCAAGCTGTCTCCCTGGGACCGGCTGCTGCAGGCGGCCATCGCGCCGCAGATCCGCACCTCGGGCATGCGCCTGATCGAGCCGGCCTGGAAGCTGCTGCTGTCGCATGACGCCCTGCTGCCGCTGCTGCGGCAGGCCTTCCCCGGCCATGAAAACCTGCAGCCGGTGGATGCCCTGCCCGCCTTCGACGGCTTCAGCCCGGCGCTGGGCGTCTGGATCGTGGCGTCGCGCGCCTGCGGCCTGGGCATCCAGGAAAGCCGCCTGGGGCAAAGCCATGGCAACGAAGACAGCCGCTTCGTGCCGCATCTGATCGCATGAAATCCGGTTGCCGGTTGACACTGCCCTGGGCTAAGACTGAAGGCATGGAAAATTTCAGAAAGAAGATTTCCAGCCTGCTGCTCGTTCTGCTGGTTACGCTGCTCGCCGGCGCCTGCAGCACGAAATCCAGTTCCGATGCACCAAAAGATATCCGCTTCAATGCGGATTCCCCCGGCGCCATCCTGGTGATCGGCATGAAATCGGCGACGCCGATTGAAAGCTGGCTGGGCAGCCAGTACAGGGCATTCACGATGACCTGGACGCGGTCAAAGGCCTCAGTGGTCCAGTATCCCGGCCCGACGGGGTTCGTCGTCGATAATGCCGGGCGAGACATGCTCATTTTCAAATCCAGCCTGCAGGAAGAGATGACGTGGCATGTCCTTCGCGTGCCGGCCGGCACATACATGCTGCGCCAGATCCACACCAGTATGGCCAACCATCACCAGACAACGCAGCTAAGTGGCACCATCAATGCCCCCTTCTTTGCATTGAAGCCCGGTGAGGTCCGCTATATCGGTGACCTGCATGTCAACGTTGCCGACTTTCCTGCCAAGATTATCAAGCTGACCCGCAACGATGAGCCCGCGAAGGCGGCGCTGGCGAAACTGCCAGGGATTACCGTGAAGCCGTTCTTCCGTCAGCCGGCGTATTTTGCAGAGGCGGGCCAGCCTGCTCGCCTGATGCCGGTTTCGGAATAGGTGCCACAGCACCGCATGATGCATCCATCTCACCCCCCAGTGGCACCACAGGATGACAGCGCTGACATCCTGCACGGGGTCCGCATCACTGACCCTTTCCGGCCTCTGGAAGATTCGGCACGGCCCGACGTTCAGGCCTGGGTCGAGGCGCAGGATGAGCGCTGCCGCGCATGGCTGAAAGACCTACCCGGCCAGGCCGATGCAGAACGCTATCTGCGCGGCATCTGGGATTACCCCAAGCAGGGCATTCCGTCCCGTGAGGGACAGCGCTGGTTCCTCTGGCTCAGCAACGGCCTCGATGACCAGTTCAGTTTCGCCACCGGCGACAGCAGCACCGGCCCCTGGCGTATCCTGCTCGATGGGCCGAAACTTTCAGCCGATGGCACGGTCTCGATCAGCGGCGTCTTCCCCAGCCGCGACGGCAACCTGCTGGCCTATCTGCTCTCCGATGGCGGCAGCGACCGGCAGGTGCTGCACCTGATGCAGGTCGACAGCGGCATGCCGCGCGCCGACCGACTGGAATGGTGCAAGCACACATCGGTCGCCTGGGTCCCCGACAGCAGTGGCTTCTACTACACCCGCATCGCCGCACCTGATGATCCGCCGGACTGGGATCGCCGCAGCACGCGTGTCTATTTCCACCGCCTGGGCGATGCACAGGGAAAGGATATCTGCGTCTTCGCCATGCCCGAAGAGCAAAGCCTCTTCATCTCTGCCGGCGCCACCTACGACGGCACTATGCTGTCGCTGTATCTGGCGCGCGGCACCGACGAACGCAACGGCATCGTCAATCGCCGCTTCGATGCGCGGCTGGATGCGCCTTTCGAAACGCTGTCTCCGCTCGGCCTGGCGCGGTTCTGGCCAGTAGCACACCGCGACGGCATCTGGCATGCGGTTACTGATCTCGATGCACCAAACTGCCGCATCGTACGCCTCGACGGTACCAACCCTGCCTCGGCACACTGGCAGACAATCATTCCCGAGAGCGAGCATCCGATCCAGGAGGCCGCCTATGCCGGCGGGCACCTGCTGGTCAAACGCATGGTGCATGTCAGTCATCGTCTGACGTTGCATGACATGGCCGGTCACGCAATCACCGAGTTGCCGTTCGATGGCCAGGTCGGAATCTTCTTCGGTGCACCGAAACTAGATGACAGAGAATTCCTGCTGGCCGAGAACAGCTATCGCCATCCGCAGCGCATCCTGCGTTACGACATTGCCACACGCAGCCTGTCGGTGCTGCGCGACACGGCCGCGCGTTTCAATCTCGACGACATGGAGATCCGTCAGGTCTTCGTCGAAGCCAAAGATGGCACGCGCATTCCGCTGACGGTGATGCACCGGCGCGACCTACAACTGGATGGCACGGCACCGGTGAAGCTCTATGCCTATGGCGGCTTCTCAGTTCCCATGATGCCCTCGGTCAGCTTCGGCGCGCTGCACTGGTTGCGCATGGGCGGAATCTTCGCCGTGGCCTCGATCCGTGGTGGTGGCGAATACGGCCGCACCTGGCATGAAGCCGCCCGAGGCGTAAAGCGTCAGGTCGCCTTCGATGATTTTATCGCCTGTGCCGAATGGCTGGCCGCCGGGACCTATAGCCGGTCCGGCCGCATCGGCATCATCGGCGGGAGCAACGGCGGCCTGCTGGTCGCCGCCTGCATGCTGCAGCGACCGGATCTGTTCGGTGCGGTGGTCTGCCAGGTGCCCGTCACCGACATGCTGCGCTACGACCGCTTCACTTTTGGCAGTTTCTGGCGGCATGAATACGGCGATCCGACCGACCCAGAGGCCTTCGCGGCGCTGCTCGCCTATTCGCCGCTGCATAACGTGAAGGCCAATGCAGCCTATCCGCCGATCTTGATCACCACCGGCGACCACGACGACCGCGTGGTGCCCGCGCATGCCTACAAGTTCGGCGCGGCCCTGCAGGCCAACGGCCATGCGCAGAATGTCACGCTGCTGCGGATCGACCGCCGTGCGGGCCACGGCATGGGCAAGCCCACCTGGATGAGCATTGCCGAAATTGCGGATGTGAACTGTTTCCTGATGGCGGCGATGGGCGTGCAGCCCGCGCCGTTACCGCAGGCGGGCTAGCGGCACTTCACCAGGCGGCGGTCGGATTCAATCGTCTCGTCGAAGGCGACCAGCCGTGTCGGCGTGTAGTCGAGCACGATCAGCGCCAGCTCGCGATCCGGCTCGGCATCATCCAGCAGGATGATGCG
>NZ_CALRUC010000200.1:0-3699 GCF_943371255.1 Ferrovibrio terrae
AAAGGTGACGTCGTGATTGCGCGTATCAAGGGCGTCGAGGACCGCAATGCGGCCGAGGCGATGAAGGGCACCGAGCTGTATGTCCAGCGCGCTGCCCTGCCCCAGGCCGGCGATGGCGAGTTCTACTTCGCCGATCTGGTGGGCCTGACGGCAGTGATGTCGGGCCGGGTTCTGGGCCGCGTCAGCGCGGTGCACAACTACGGCGCCGGCGACATGCTGGAGGTGAAAACCGACAGCGGCCGTTCGGCGATGGTGCCGTTTACCGACGATGCGGTCCCCGACGTGGACCTCGCCGCCGGCAGGGTGACGGTGGAGCCGGCCTTCTGGCTCGGCGATCCGGGCACCGAAGAGGACCGCAAGGCAGAGGCAGCCGAGCGGGCGGCCGAACAGGCCGGAGAGTGAGTTGAGTACGGTCCCGGCCACGCCGTGGAATGCGCGGATACTGACGCTGTATCCCGCGATGTTCCCCGGCCCGCTGGGACAGAGCCTGGCCGGTCGCGCCCTTTCTGAGGGCCGGTGGTCGATGACGGTGGTGGATATTCGCGACTTCGCGCGCGACAAGCACCGCACCGTCGACGACACGCCCTTTGGCGGCGGTCCGGGCATGGTGATGCGGCCCGATGTGCTGGCCAGTGCGCTCGATGCGACACTGGACGGCACGGAAGGCTTCAGCGGGCAGCCGCTGATCTATTTCTCGCCGCGTGGCCGGCGCCTGGACCAGGCGCTGGTGCATGAGGTGAAGGCGGCCGGTGGAGCGACATTGCTCTGCGGTCGCTTCGAGGGGGTGGACGAGCGCTTTTTGCAGGCGCGCCCCGTTGTCGAGATCAGCCTCGGCGACTTCGTCCTGTCGGGTGGCGAGATCGCCGCATATGCGCTGCTGGATGCAGTCGTGCGGTTGCTGCCCGGGGTGATGGGTGCCGAAGAGTCCGGCACCGAGGAGAGTTTCGCGGACGGCTTGCTGGAATATCCCCAGTATACCCGGCCGCAGATGTGGGAAGGCCTGGCGGTGCCCGAAGTGCTGCTGTCCGGCCACCACGAGAAGATCGCAGCCTGGCGGCGCGAGATGGCGGAAAAGATCACCGCCGAGCGCCGGCCGGACCTGTGGGAGCGTTACCGTGGGCGCAAGCCGGCGGGAAAGAATTGAACGAGTTTGAACTTTTACTGAAGACAGAAAGGCAGAGTGCCATGAACCTGATGCAGCAGATCGAGAAAGAGCAGTCCGATGCTCTCGTCGCCGCCCGCGCGGTGCCGAATTTCGCCCCCGGCGATACCCTCACCGTCAACGTGAAGGTGGTCGAAGGCGGCCGCGAGCGCGTGCAGGCCTATGAAGGCGTGTGCATCGCCCGCTCCAACCGCGGCGTGAACTCCTCCTTCACCGTGCGCAAGATTTCCTATGGCGAAGGCGTGGAGCGTATCTTCCCGCTCTACAGCCCGCGCATCGAATCGATCGTGGTGGTTCGCCGCGGCGACGTGCGCCGCGCCAAGCTGTACTACCTGCGTGGTCGTACCGGTAAGGCTGCGCGCATCACCGAGAAGCGTGACGCGTCGGGCAAGACTGCCAAGGCCTGAGGCGTCCGCGCCGGTTCCGCACTGGCGCGACGACCTGTCTGACCTGAAGCCGCCTGCATCCCCTGATGAGGGATGCGGGCGGCTTTTCGTTTTTTGTGAATCTCTACTCCGCCGCCTCGCGCGCGCGCGGCGCGCGCAGCCGCGGGCCGTTCTGCGCCGCCCATTTGCCGAGTTCATCCAGCACCGGGCGCAGCGAGCGGCCCAGATCGGTGAGCCAGTATTCCACCTTCGGCGGTACGGCGGCATGCACGCGGCGGCCGACCAGGCCGGCGGTTTCCAGCGCGCGCAGCTGCTTGGTCAGTTCCTTCTGGGTGATCAGCGGAATGGCGCGCGACAATTCGGAAAAGCGCAGCGGCGCACCCGGCGACGCCGCCTGGGCCCGCGCCAGGCTGAGAATGATCGGCACCGCCCATTTGTTGGCGATCAGGTCCAGCGTGGCACAGATCATGCGCGCGCAGAGCGGCTGCCCGTCGGCGGTCAGGTCGTGGCGGAAATCGAAGTCGCTCTCAGTAGCCATTTGGTAAGTATAGAGGGTTTGGGTGCCTACTTGCAAATTGATACTGCACTAGGCTATCCCTCTGGGCCCCGGACTTCCAGCGGCATTTGCTGGAATCCGCCGGGAAAACACCATTGGAGGGAACCGTTTCATGGCCAAGCTCGACTTCTACTTCTCGCCCGGCGCCTGCTCGCTCGCCACCCATATCGCGCTGGAAGAAACCGGCGCCGCCTTCACGCCGAAGCCGACCTATACCCGCAAGGGGCAGACCCGCACGCCGGAATATCTGGCGCTGAACCCCAAGGGCAAGGTGCCGATGCTGGGCATCGACGGCAAGATGCTGACCGAGAATACCGCGATCCTGACCTGGCTGAACCGCAGCTATCCGAATGCCAAGCTGCTGCCGTCCGGCGATGCGCTGAAGGAAGCCGAGGCGCTGGCCTTTGTCGCCTGGTGCGCTTCGGGTGTCCATCCGGTGCTGGGCCGCTTCTTCGGCCCGCAGAATTTCTCCGACCTGCCCGACAGCGCCGACAACATCAAGGCGCTGGCGACCAAGGCCAATGCCGCCAACTTCGCCCTCATCGAAAAGGCGCTGGGGGCTAAGGACTGGCTGTTCGGCGAATGGTCGGTGGCCGATGGCTATATCTTCGTCTTCTTCAACTGGGCAACCAAGCTCGGCCTCGATGTTTCGGCCTATCCGAACTACGCCAAGCATTTCGAGCGCATGAAGCAGCGCCCGGCGGTGCAGCGCGCCATGGCGCGCGAGGCCGAGGCCCTGGCGGCGATGGACCAGGCCGCCTGAGCCAGACGAATCCGACTAACACGAAGGTGTTATCCTGACATCCGGGGGATTTATTGGAACCGGAGGGGCAGCGCGATACAGTCGCGCTGCCCTGATCTACCCAACAAGAAACCAGCTCAACCAACAGCAACAATAAACTGAAGGACCCACTCCCATGGCACTGCTCGAAAAGTTTGGCCCGCTGCTCGGCCGCATCCTGATCGCGTATCTGTATATCCCGGCCGGCATCAGCAAGATCACCGGCTTCGGCAACACGGTCGGCTACATCACCTCCAAGGGCCTGCCGATGCCGGAAGTCGGCGCCGTCATCGCCATCGTCGTCGAGATCGTGGTCGCCGCCGCCCTGCTGGTCGGTTTCAAGACCCGCTATGCCGCCCTGATCCTGGCCGCGTTCACCCTGGCGGCCGCCGTCGGCTTCCACAATTACTGGGCCGTGCCGGATGCGCAGAAGATGATGCAGACCATCATGTTCAACAAGAATCTCGCCATCGTCGGCGGCCTGCTGTTCGTCGCCGTCTTCGGCGCCGGTCCGTTCAGCCTCGACAACCGCAAGAACTGATCAGGCCTATCCTCGAGAAAGCCGCCGATGCAAATCGGCGGCTTTTTTCATGGCCGCGACCGCACCGGATTTCCGGCCGGCAAATCTGGACGCCATCCTGCACAGCCGCCATGCTGCGCCGATGCGCAGCCCCACCGTTACCGATGCCGCGCCCGATCCGGCTTTCATCGCCAGTCTGCCGGGTACGGATTTTTCCGATGCCTTTGCCATCATGGTGCCGAGCCGCGGCATCGATGCGCGCGAGGTGGCGGCGCTGGCCTTCAGCAAGCTGCC
>NZ_CALRUC010000201.1:0-3673 GCF_943371255.1 Ferrovibrio terrae
TGCTTGGGTTTTTCTCCGCCGGCGCGGGTTCCGCGGCCGGCCGCAACAATCAGCGCGGCGGTTGTCATGTGGGGCAACCTACCCGAGCCGGTCCGGGGAGGCAAAGGCCTGCCCGGCTTGCTCCGGAAGCGGAAGGATGTTGCAGCGCAGTACGAAAGCCTTTATCGTGACCAACATCTGGGCATCCCAGGGAATTGTGTAAAAAATGAGCATAAACGTCGGTCCCGTCGCCATCGCAGATCCGGTCATCCTGGCCCCCATGTCGGGGGTCTCGGATTTGCCGTTCCGTCGCCTCGTCAAGCGCAGCGGTGCTGGCCTCGTCGTGTCTGAAATGATCGCCTCCGAAGCGATGGTGCGCGCCTCGCGGCAGACGCTGAAGATGGCGCAGAACGTGCCCGAAGAATTCCCCATGTCGGTGCAGCTCGCCGGTTGCGAAGGCAGCGTGATGGCCGAGGCTGCCAAGCTGAATGAAGACAGCGGCGCCGCCATCATCGACATCAACATGGGCTGCCCGGTGAAGAAGGTGGTGAACGGCCATGCCGGTTCGGCGCTGATGCGCGACCTGGCCCATGCCAAGACGCTGCTGACTGCCACCGTGAAGGCCGTGAAGCTGCCGGTGACGTTGAAGATGCGCACCGGCTGGGACGATGCCAACCGCAATGCGCCGGAACTCGCGCGCATCGCCGAAGGCGAGGGCATCCAGATGCTCACCGTGCACGGTCGCACGCGCTGCCAGCTGTATAACGGCCATGCCGATTGGAGTTTCGTGCGCAAGGTGAAAGAGGCAACCAAGCTGCCGGTGATCGTCAACGGCGATATCACCACACTGGACGCCGCCAGGGATGCGCTGGACCAGTCGGGCGCCGATGGCGTGATGATCGGTCGCGGTGCCTATGGCCGGCCATGGTTCCTGCGCCAGGTGATCGAATTCCTCAAGACCGGCGCGCGGCTGCCCGATCCGTCGCTGGCCGAGCAGGAAGCCACCGTGCTGGAGCATTACGACGCCATGCTGGAACATTACGGTGTGTCGACCGGCCTGAAGATCGGCCGCAAGCATGTGGCCTGGTATTCCAAGGGCCTGCCGGGCTCGGCCGAGTTCCGCACCCGCATCATGCAGATCGATGAACCGCAGCAGGTGCGCAGCACCATTCGCGATTTCTATGCGCCGCAGCTGGATCGGATGGCCGCCTGATGCAGTCGGTTGAGAGCTACGAAAGCCGCAGCATCGATGCCGCCCAGGTACTGGGCGCCATTCCCAATCCGATCCTGGTGGTCGGCCGTCAGGGCGACATCAGCTATGTGAATCCTGCCGCCGAACAGTTCTTCGACAGCGGCGCGGCCGTGCTGTGCCGGCAGAATCTGCGCGACCTGGTGCCGTTTGGCAGCCCGGTGCTGCAGCTGTTTGCCCAGGTGTTCCGCGAGCGCTGCAGCGTGGCGGAATACGATGTCGATCTCGGCTCGCCGCGCCTGGGCGAGCGTCTGGTCGATGTGCAGATTTCGCCGGTGCCGGAAGCGCAGGATCATGTGATCGTGCGCTTTGACGAGCGCACCATGGCTGCCAAGATCGACCGCGCGCTGACCCATCGCGGCGCGGCGCGCTCGGTCACCGGCATGGCCGCCGTGCTGGCGCATGAAGTGAAGAATCCGCTCAGCGGCATTCGCGGCGCAGCCCAGCTGCTGGAAGCCAATTGCAACCAGGCCGACCGCGAACTGACCCGCCTGATCTGCGATGAGACCGACCGCATCTGCGCACTGGTCGACAGCATGGAAGTCTTCACTGACAAGCGTATCGAGCGCGGCCCGGTGAATATCCATCAGGTGCTGGAACATGTGCGCAAGGTGGCGCAGGCCGGCTTTGCCAAGCATATCCGCTTTGTCGAACGCTACGACCCGTCGCTGCCGCCGGTGAATGGCAGCCGCGACCAGCTGGTCCAGGTCTTCCTGAATCTGGTGAAGAATGCGGCAGAGGCTGTGGGCGACGATCCCGGTGGCGAGATCATCCTGACCACCGCCTACCGCCATGGCGTGCGTCTGGCCGTGCGCGGCTCGCGTGACCGGTTGCATCTGCCACTGGAAGTGTCGGTTCAGGACAATGGCCCGGGTGTATCCGAGGATATTCGCCAATATCTGTTCGATCCGTTCGTTTCGACCAAAGTCAGCGGTTCTGGCCTCGGTCTTGCATTGGTTGCCAAGATCATTGGCGATCACGGCGGCGTTATTGAATGTGACAGCCGTCCCCGCCGTACAGTTTTCAGTGCCCGCCTGCCGGTTCACAGCCCGACAGCGGATGAATCCGGAGAGTTCCAGGAATGAGTAACAAGGGCACCATTCTCGTCGCCGACGACGACCGCTCGATCCGCACGGTGCTGGATCAGGCGCTCGGCCGGGTCGGCTATCAGGTGCGCTCCACCGGCAATGCCGCCACCCTGTGGCGCTGGGCGTCTGAAGGCGAGGGCGAGCTGATCATCACCGATGTGGTGATGCCGGACGAGAATGGCCTCGACCTGCTGCCGCGCATCAAGCGGATCCGGCCGGAACTGCCGATCATCGTGATGAGCGCGCAGAAGACGCTGCTGACCGCCGTGAAGGCCGCCGAACGCGGCGCCTATGACTATCTGCCCAAGCCCTTCGATCTGAAGGAGCTGCTGCGCGTGGTTGAACGCGCGATGAACCAGCCGAAGGCGCAGCCGTCGGAAGCCGCCGCCGCCGATGCCGACGAGGAAAAGCTGCCGCTGATCGGCCGCTCGCCGGCGATGCAGGAAATCTATCGTGTGATGGCGCGCCTGATGGGCACCGACCTCACCGTGCTGATCTATGGCGAGAGCGGCACCGGCAAGGAGCTGGTGGCGCGCGCGCTGCATGATTACGGCAAGCGCCGCAACGGCCCGTTCGTGGCCATCAACATGGCGGCGATCCCGCGCGAGCTGATCGAGAGCGAGCTGTTCGGCCATGAGAAGGGCGCCTTCACCGGCGCCGCCAACCGTTACGCCGGCCGCTTCGAACAGGCCGAGGGCGGCACGCTGTTTCTCGACGAAATCGGCGACATGCCGATCGAAGCCCAGACGCGTCTTTTGCGCGTCCTGCAGCAGGGCGAATACACCACCGTGGGCGGCCGCACGCCGATCCGCACCGATGTGCGCATCGTCGCCGCCACCAACCGCGATTTGCGTCAGGCCGTGAACCAGGGCCTGTTCCGCGAGGATCTGTTCTATCGCCTGAATGTCGTGCCGCTGCGCCTGCCGCCGCTGCGCGAGCGCAGCGAGGATATTGCCGATCTGGTGCGGCATTTCCTCAACCAGTCCACCGCCCAGGGCCTGCCGACCAAGACCGTGTCGGCCGAGGCGATGGAGCGTATCCGTCGCTATCGCTGGCCGGGCAACGTGCGCGAGCTGGAAAACCTGGTCCGCCGGTTGGCCGCGCTCTATGCCGAGGACGTCATCGGCATAGAGGTGATCGAGAACGAACTGGCCGAGCCGCCGCAGGCGCCGCGCAATGCCGAGCCCAGCGAGGAAGAGACGCTGACCGGCAGCATCGAGCGCCACCTGACCAAGTATTTTTCCGCCCAGGGCGACGACCTGCCGCCGCCGGGCCTGTATGACCGCATGCTGCGCGAGCTGGAAATTCCGCTGATCTCGCTCAGCCTGGCGGCCACGCGGGGCAACCAGATCAAGGC
>NZ_CALRUC010000202.1:0-3669 GCF_943371255.1 Ferrovibrio terrae
GCCTGATCGTGATCGTATGCGCAGCTACAGTCCTGATCCTGCGCAGCTGAGATCATTCCGCAGTTTGCAACTTGACGCCCCTCGCGCCTTGCGCCCAAAGTCTGTCCAGGTGAAGCGCGCGATATGCCCCACATTGAATCCGCGCTCCATGGGAGGAAAAGCATGACGATTTCCGTGACGATCACCGTCAACGGCCAGCAGGAAACTCGCGACGTTGAACCGCGCACGCTGCTGGTGCAGTTTCTGCGTGAAAGCCTTCAGCTCACCGGCACCCATGTTGGCTGCGATACCAGCCAGTGCGGCGCCTGCGTCGTCCATATCGATGGCAAGAGCGTGAAGTCCTGTACCATCCTCGCCGCGCAGGCGCAGGGTGCCAAGGTAACCACCATCGAAGGCCTCGCCCAGGACGGCAAGCTGCACCCGATGCAGGAAGCCTTCCGCGAACATCATGCCCTGCAATGCGGCTTCTGCACGCCGGGCATGATCATGAGTGCGGTCGACCTGGCGCAGCGCAATCCAAACCCGAGCGAAGAAACCGTTCGCCACGAGCTGGAAGGCAATCTGTGTCGCTGCACGGGCTATCACAACATCGTCAAGGCCGTGATGGCCGGGGCACAGGCAATGCGGGGGTAATGCAATATGGCAAACCAGGGCATCGGTCAGGCAGTCCGTCGCAAGGAAGATTTCCGCTTCATTACGGGTCAGGGCCATTACACAGATGACATCAATCGCCCTGGTCAGCTTTACGCCGTATTCCTGCGTTCGCCACATGCGTTCGCAAAAATAAAATCGATCGATATTGATGACGCGCGCAAGATGCCCGGCGTCGTCGCCGTATACACCGGCAAGGATGTGGCCGCCGACAAGGTCGGCGGGCTGATCTGCGGCTGGACAGTCAAGGACAAGCAGGGCAACCCGCACAAGGCGCCGCGCCACGACATCATCGCCATCGACCATGTGCGCCATGTCGGCGACCAGGTTGCCGTGGTGATCGCGCGCAGCACCAGCGAGGCGCGCGATGCCTGCGAAGTCATCGAAGTCGACTACGAAGTCCTGGCTCCGGTGGTCGATGTGCGTTCCGCACTCAAGCCCGGCGCACCGCAGGTGCATGCCGATGCGCCCGGCAACCTATGCTACGACTGGGAATTTGGCGACAAGGCATCGACGGAAAAGGCTTTTGCCTCCGCCGCCCATGTCACCAAGATCGAGCTGGTGAACAATCGCCTGTCGCCCAATCCGATGGAACCGCGTAGCGCCATCGGTGAATACGACCCGGGCACCGATACCACCACGGTCTACACCACGTCGCAGAATCCGCATGTGCTGCGACTGATCCTCTGCGCCTTTGTGCTCGGCCTGCCGGAGCAGAAGGTGCGCGTGATCGCGCCCGATGTCGGCGGCGGCTTCGGCTCGAAAATCTTCAACTACCCTGAGGAAACCGTCTGCGTCTGGGCCGCGCGCAAGATCAAGAAGCCGGTGAAGTGGACGTCCGACCGCACCGAGGCCTTCCTGACCGACGCCCATGGTCGCGACCATGTCACGCATGCCGAACTGGCCCTCGACAAGGACGGCAAGTTCCTCGGCCTGCGCGTCGCCACCATGGCGAATATGGGCGCGTATCTGTCCACCTTCGCCTCGGCTGTACCGACCTATCTCTATGCCCTGCTGCTGGCCGGGCAATACACCACGCCGGCGATCTATGCCGAGGTGAAGGCGGTATTCACCAACACAACGCCGGTGGATGCCTATCGCGGCGCCGGCCGGCCGGAAGCCACCTATGTGGTCGAGCGCATCGTCGAAGCGGCCGCGCGCGAACTGAAGATTGATCCGGCGGAGATTCGCCGGCGCAACTTCGTGCCGGTGGATGCCTTCCCGTACCAGACGCCGGTCGCCTGTGTGTATGACTCAGGTCAGTATGCCAAGGCGCTCGATGAAGCCATGAAGATGGCCGATTACGCCAACTTCTCCAAGCGCAAGGCAGAATCCGCGCGCAAGGGCAAACTGCGCGGCATCGGCATCTGCGCCTATATCGAGGCCTGCGGCATCGCGCCGTCAGCCGTCGTCGGTTCGCTCGGCGCCGGTGTCGGCCTCTGGGAGTCAGCGCAGATCCGCTTCAACGCGACCGGCAGTGTGTTCGTCTACACCGGCTCGCACAGCCACGGCCAGGGCCACGAAACCACCTTCGCCCAGATCGTCTCCGACAAGCTCGGCGTGCCGATGGAAAGCATCGAAGTCGTGCATGGCGACACGGCACTGGTGCCGATGGGCATGGGTACTTACGGCTCACGCTCACTCGCCGTCGGCGGTTCGGCCATCATCCGCGCTACCGAGAAAATCATCGACAAGGGCAAGAAGATCGCCGCCCATCTGATGGAGGCGTCGGTCGACGACGTCGCCTATGACAAGGGCATCTTCTCGGTAAAAGGTACCGACAAGCAGGTGCCGATGGCGCAGATCGCCTTCACGGCTTACGTGCCGCACAACTATCCGGCCGATCTTGAACCGGGTCTGGAAGCCAGTGCCTTCTACGACCCGGCCAACTTCACCTTCCCGGCCGGCGTGCATATCGCCGAAGTGGAGATCGATTCCGCCACCGGCGTCACCACCGTCGCCAACTGGGTGGCGGTCGATGATTTCGGCAATGTCATCAACCCGATGATCGTCGAAGGCCAGGTTCATGGCGGTATCGCCCAGGGCATCGGTCAGGCCATGCTCGAAGGCGTGGTCTACGACCCGAAGAGTGGCCAGCTGCTCACGGCATCCTTCAACGATTACTGCATGCCGCGCGCTGACGACCTGCCGTCCTACAAGGTCGGCATGATCGAAACGCCCTGCCCGCATAATCCGCTGGGTGTGAAGGGCTGCGGCGAAGCCGGTGCGATTGCCGCGCCGGCGGCGCTGATGAATGCCATCACCGATGCGCTTGGCACAGAAGAGATCAACATGCCGGCAACGCCGCAGAATGTCTGGCACGTGATCCAGCGCCAGAATCTCGCCGCCGCTGCCGAATAGACTTAAGTCAGGAGAAGCCCCCATGTATGCGTTCAATTATCACCGCCCTGTCTCGTTGGCCGATGCTGCCAAGCTGCTCGGCGGCGCCAGCGACGGCAAATTCATCGCCGGAGGTCAGACCCTGCTGCCGACGCTGAAGAATCGCCTCGCCTCGCCGTCTGATCTGGTCGACCTCACCGGTATCGCCGAACTGGGTGGCATCAGCGTCTCCGGTGGCGCCGTCACTATTGGCGCCATCACCAAGCATGCTGCCGTGGCAAGCTCGGCCGATGTGAAGAAGGCCATCCCGGCGCTGGCCAAGCTGGCCGGCGGCATCGGCGACCCGCAAGTGCGCAACATGGGCACCTGCGGCGGTTCGGTGGCGAATAACGACCCGGCGGCCGACTATCCGGCTGCCGTGGTGGGCCTGAATGCCACGGTGCACACCAACAAACGCAAGATCGCAGCCGACGCATTCTTCACCGGCCTGTTCGAGACGGCGCTGGAAGAAGGCGAGATCATCACCAAGATCGAATTCCCGCAGCCCAAGCGCGCCGGTTATGAGAAGTTCCGCAATCCGGCCTCGCGCTATGCCATGGTCGGCGTCTTCGTGGCCGAAACCGCAAACGGTGTGCGCGTTGCCGTGACCGGCGCCGGACCCTGCGTGTTCCGTCATAC
>NZ_CALRUC010000203.1:0-3499 GCF_943371255.1 Ferrovibrio terrae
GCCCATCACCCGGATGGTGCTGGATCGCGGATTTCCGTGGTCAGCATCGGCCTTCCTTATCCGGCTACCGGCGCCAGTCGTGTTGTCTTCAACTCATATATGAAGGCCCTTTGCGCGGCCGGCCTGCGGGTCAGCCATGTCATTCTCGCCGATCCCGGCAAGATCAGCGCGGCGGAACAGGCGGCTTACTTCTCCGACATTGGCGCTCCGGTTAATTCCGATATTGCGATCATCGATGCAGTCCCCGTGATGACAGCGACCCGCTGGACGCTTAAGCGCCATTCCAACTTGCAACAGGCAACCGAGGCCTTGCGGTCGCAATCTCCCGATGCCGTGATCTGTTTCGACATTGATGCCGCAATGGTCGCCGCACCGCTTTCCAGGCCGCGTAAACTGGTCTGGATCGGCGATCTGCACTACCAGACCATCTGGTACCACTTCCTCTACAGTGTTCGGGAGAACCTTCGGAACCTCGTCTCGTCGTTATGGATTCTCCGGCGCATTCGCCTTTGGCAGCAGATCTATCGCGAAACCCTGCATGGCTTCGACGATATTATTGTCTGCGCTTATCGCAGCGTCGCCGACTTCAGGAAAATAGGGCTGCAAGCGCGGTTCGCCCCTTACCCGTGGCCTGCTTCCGCCGTCGCCCCTGTGGTTGATCGCAGCGTTATCCAGAAACCGTCCTTTATTTTCTTCGGCAGGCTTGGCGGCCTAGGGTCGCGTTCATCCTTCCACTTCCTGCTGGAACAGCTGTATCCGCAGCTGCTGGCCAACTGGGGTTCGCAGGGGTTTGTTCTCGACATTTGCGGACTGGACCAACTTCCGAATTGGGTCGAGGCTCTGCTGGCGGACAAGCTGGAAATCCGTTTTCTTGGCTTTGTGCCCGACCTTGAAGCCCAGATGCGCGCCTATCATGCCATGGTGGTGCCAATCGACGCGCCAGTGGGCAATCGCACGCGCATCCTAACCGCGATGGCGAACGGTCTGCCCGTGGTGGCCCACACCCATGTCGCCCTAGGCAATCCATCGCTTGTCGACGGGGTGACCTGTCGGCTGGCGACCGAAGCCAAAGGTTTCGCGGCGGCTCTCCGATGGTGCTACGAACAGTCGGCCGAGGCGGCTGCACTGGCCCGGCGCGCCCGCCAAAGCTGGCAGGATGAGTATTCTCCCGACGTCGCCGCCGGGCTGTTTGCTACGGCTGTCGACACCGCCCTTAATCAGACCCAGGAGCATCGCCCGTGACCTCCAGTCTCCATCACGCGCTGATTGCGGAAATAGGCTCAGTTCATGACGGCAGCTTTGGCAATGCCTGCAAGCTGATCGAGGCGGCGGCGGCCAGCGGCGCCGATGTGGTGAAATTCCAGACGCATATTGCCACGGCAGAAACGCTGCGCAACGCGCCGCTGCCGCCGTATTTCAAGGGCGAGCCGCGCTTTGAGTATTTCGAACGTACCGGCTTCAGCAAAGACCGTTGGCGCGAGCTGAAGGCACAATGCGTTCAGAGCAAAGTCGGCTTCCTCTCCTCGCCTTTCAGCCTGGAGGCTGTCGATCTGCTGGAGGAAGTCGGCGTCGATATCTACAAGATTCCATCCGGGGAAACGACGAACACACCCCTGCTGGAGCATATAGCCCAAACGAAGAAGCCCGTCCTGCTGTCCACCGGCATGAGCGACTGGGCCGAAATCGACCAGGCCATGGTAGCCCTGTCGCAAGGCGGGCCTATCTGCGTCATGCAATGCACGTCCGCCTATCCTTGCCCGCCGGAACGTGTCGGCCTGAATGTCCTCAGCGAAATGCGGCAGCGCTACAACATTCCAGTCGGATTCTCGGATCACACCCTGGGCGCCGCCGCGGCTTTCGCCGCAGCAGCCCTGGGTGCCGACGTTATTGAGAAGCACTTCACCTTCTCCCGGCTGATGTATGGCAGTGATGCCGTCAACTCCATGGAACCTCCTGAATTCAGGACCTTCAGCCAGGGCCTGCGGGAAATCTGGACCATGCGCGATCATCCGGTCGACAAGAACGATCTGGCGCCCTATCGCGACATGAAGCGTATCTTTGAGAAAAGTGTTGTAACTGCCGCCGATCTTTCAGCCCAACACCGGCTGACGTTCAAAGATCTGGCATTCAAGAAGCCTGGTGATGGAATTCCAGCAGCATTATGGCGTGACCTTGTCGGCCGGCAACTCCGCCATGCCCTCCCGGCCGATACCAAAATCTCGGAAGATGATCTGATATGAAACGCATCTGCGTCGTCGTCGGCAGTCGGGCGAATTACAGCTCGATCAAGTCCGCCATGGCCGCCATCAAGGCTCACCCGAAGCTTGAGCTGCAGCTCGTCGTTGCCGCATCGGCGGTGCTCGACCGCTACGGGGCAGTCGCCGATCTGATCGAAAGAGACGGCTTCCAGGCCAGCGCCCGCATCTACATGCTGATCGAGGGTGAGACCCCCGCCACCATGGCAAAGTCGACCGGCGTCGGACTGATCGAGTTGCCGACCGTTTTCGAGCGCCTGCAGCCCGACGTGGTCATCACGGTGGGGGACCGCTTTGAAACCATGGCGACGACACTGGCCGCCGCCTATATGAATATCCCGGTAGCCCACACGATGGGCGGTGAAGTATCGGGAACCATAGACGAATCGATCCGGCATGCCGTGACGAAATTCGCCCATATCCACTTTCCGGCCAGTCGCGAGGCGGCTGAACGCATCATCCGGCTCGGCGAGCCTGAAAACACCGTTTTCCGTGTCGGATGCCCGCGGCTTGATCTGGTTGCCGACATCCTTACCCGCGACGACAATCAGATCTCCGGCGACCTGTTTTCCGAAGGCGTCGGCGACAAGCTCGACCTCAGCAAGCCCTTCCTGCTGATCTCCCAGCACCCCGTGACCACCGAATATGGCGAAGGCGAGCGCCAGATCACGGCCACGCTGGAGGCTGTACATGCCATCGGTCTGCCCGCCATCGTGCTCTGGCCGAATGCCGATGCCGGATCTGAAGACATCGCGCGTGGTATGCGCAAATGGCGCGAGCGCCGCCTCGATGCCAACATGCATTTCTTTAAGAACCTGCCGACGGACACCTATATCCGGTTGATGAGTCGCACGGCCTGCCTCGTGGGGAATTCCTCTTCCGGCATTCGCGAAGGCGCTTATATCGGCACGCCGGTGGTGAATATCGGCAGCCGGCAGGCCGGACGGGAACGCGGCAAGAATGTTCTCGATGCCCTGCCCACACGTGAGGCTGTCGAGGCAGCCTGCCGACAGCAGATTGCACATGGCCGCTATGCCTCCGAGGATATTTACGGCAACGGCAGCGCGGGCGAGCGAATCGCAGATACCCTTGCCAACCTCGGCCCGATTCAGGTGCAGAAGCGGATCACCTATTGATGCGGTTGCTGGCCATCGTTCCGGCACGCGGGGGATCGAAGGGTATTCCCCGCAAGAATCTTCATCCACTGGCCGGCAAGCCGTTGATTGCCTGGACGATCGAGGCGG
>NZ_CALRUC010000204.1:0-3334 GCF_943371255.1 Ferrovibrio terrae
CCACCGATTGCCGACGCGATGCGCCAACCATCACCGGTATTGCCGGGAGGTGCGGGGGACCAGTGTTCGGCGCCGGTGGGGGCGTGCGGGAAAAGCAGCTTGCGCAGAGCCGGATCCTGAGGAAAGCCACCCGTGGCCAGGACGACCCCACGACGAGCCGTCAGCCTGATCTGCTTGCCGCCGACGGTGACATCGACACCGGTCACGGCATCGCCATCCGAAATCACTGCATCTATCGGACAATCGGTGACGATAGGAACGTTCAGGTCAAACAGGCTCTTGGCCAGCCTAGCCGCCAGCGCATTACCATTGGTCAGGCGCATGGCGCGGCCGTAGCGTAGCATCTCGTAGGCATGCTTGCTGAGCCGCTTGACCACATAGATGGCAGATTTCAGTGACCGTGTGACGTTAAAGAAGTGCTGAATTTCCTGACTCGCATTGAACATCATACCGACGAAGGTGATTTCCTTCAGCGGCGGACGAAGGCGCCTGATTTCTTTTCCGAGTTCGAGACCGGAGAAAGGCGCCGCCACCACCGACCGCCCGCCATCGACAGCACCCGGGGCCGACGGGTGATAATCCGGAAAAGCCATCAGCGGGTCGAACCTGACTGCCGTGTTGTCCAGGAAGAACTGTGTCGCCTCCGGGGCCATGCGCAGAAAGGCATCGACACGATCGGCGTCATAGCTGTCGCCAGTTTCGTGCTTCAGGTAAGTGCGGGCATCTTCAATACTGCCTGAGAAGCCCATGGCCTTGGAGATTGGATTTCCGGGCAGCCACAGCACTCCGCCAGACCGGGCAGTCGTACCGCCAAACAAAGGTTCCTTCTCGATGACGATGACATCAAGGCCGAGCTTCGCCGCGGTCACGGCCGCAGACATACCGCCGGCGCCCGAGCCGGCGACAATGACGTCGTACTCGGTTTTCTCCAAGGCCGCTTTCGTCACTTCAGTTCTTGCCCCTTGAGCTTGCCGGTCAGGAACTTGTTCGGCTTCAGGAAGAAGGAAATGACGAGCGCACCATTGGGTGATCGCGCCAGATGCCGGTTGCCCTTCGGACGCCAGACATAATCACCTTCGCGGCATTCACCCTCGTCATCGACGATGCTGCCGCTCAGCACATAGGTCTGCTCGATTTCGACATGTTCATGCAACGGCAGTTCCGTGCCCGGTTCCCAACGGAACAGCGCCGTCAGCAGACCGGTTTCCTTGTCCTCGAGCAGGATCTTCATGTCGATGCCGGGCGTCGGCGTCGGCTTCCACGGCAGCTTTTCGACCGCGACATAGCGCGATGCCAGCCGGGCCATATTCTCTTCGCCTTCCAGGAACGGGGTATTTGCCATTGGGTCCTCCGGTCGAATGATTACTTCAGCATCAGCAGTGCGGCTTCCCTGGCGGTCTGGCCGATACGGACGCCCTTCGCCATCGCATGCTTGTTGGCGGCGCTGATGATTCCGTCGAAATAGGTGCTCTGGCCGTCGCCCATGCGGGCCGTCAACGCGTCAACCGAGGCGCCGACGATGCCATCTTCTTCGATCGCCTCCAGCGCCGAGACGCCGGAGTCGTTCTTGCCGATGCCGCCATCCGAGCAAATGAAGGCCCAAGGCCGGTAGTTGCGAAAATATTCGATCACGCTGCGGCCGGTATGGCCTGCGGTGCAAAGCACATTGCGGGCCTTGTCTTCAGGTAGCGCAAAAGCGATTGAGTCGGTGCAGACGATGCTGCGCCCCTCCTCATTGGTATGAACCACGAGGCGGCGCGTGGTGTCGAAGTCCCTGGGCGCCTTCGACTTCGTCAGGATGGCATCGACCGCCTCCTTGACTGTCATGCCGGGCGCCAGTCCTAGACGCTGGGCCTGATCATTCACCCGGCTGATGATGCCGTTTTCGTACTGATCGGCACCGTTGCCCATTTCCGCCGTCATGGTATCGACTGCGGCAGCCGGAACGTTCAATGCCTCGTAGTACCACAGCCCAGCGATGCCAGCGCCGTCCTTGCCGATTGCGCAATCGAGACCGATGGCCGCCATCGGCCTGGCCGACATCACCATGCGGGCGCAGAGCACACCGGCATAGGAGGCCGCGACGACCACCGAACCCGGCTTGGGATTTTTCGCAGCGACATAGGTTTCCACATGCGTGGCCGAATCAAAGACGTAGGTCGTTCCCTGGGGGTGATCGATGACTTGGGGGAGATGCAAGGCGGCCATTTTTTGTTTCCTGTTGTCTCTACGAGCCGTGGCCCGGCTTATTGCAGCAGCAGATGAAGCCCTGTGGCGGTGAACCCACCGTCCACAACGATGGCTTCACCGGTGATGTAACTGGCGCCGTCGCCCGCCAGGAACAATGCGACTTTGGCGATGTCTTCGGGCATGCCGATGCGGCCGAGCGCCGTCTTACTGTTGCGGATCCTGATGGTTTCCGGATTGTAGAAAGGCTCGGTCATCGCGGTGCGGATCATGCCCGGGCAGATGGCGTTGACGCGGATGCCATACTGGCCCCATTCCACGGCAAGCTGTTTCGTCAGGGAAATCACGGCTGCTTTTGATGGACCATAGGCAATCGCTCCGGTTTGCGGCACGAGTGCTGCAATCGAGGCGATATTCACAATGGCCGCATCGCCAGCCGCCCTGAGATTGTTGAAGAGCAACGCCGAGAGCTGAAACATGCCAGTCAGATTGACCTTCAGCATCAGCTCCCAGTCCGCGAGAGAGGCCTCCTCGATATTGGCGCGGCGGATGATGCCTGCAGCATTGACCAGGGTGTGCAGCGGCCTGTCGCCGATGGATTGGGCGACAGCGGCGCGGATCGCCTTCTCGTCGCCAATATCGCACTGGATATACGTGATGGCGGAGTCGGCGCCCTCGGGGGGCGGATTGATATCGAAGATCCAGACAGTCGCACCGGCGGCGTGGAAGCGCCCGGCCGTTTCCAGCCCGATGCCACTGCTGCCACCGGTTACGATCACCGACCTGTCCGGGAATGGTGCGCTGGCTGACCGAGCATTCATTGTTTCCATCCCAATCTTCGCGGCACCATGCCGCTCCATTGTCACCGGATAGGTGAGAAGGCTGTCGGCACCAGGATTCTGTTGGACATTCTGTCGATCAGCGGGGTCACGGCCGCGACGTAGCCGCGCCATTCCTCTTCCTCCAGCAAGAGATTTCGCCGCCGCGTGCGCTCTTCCAAGCTGTCATAGCCCCACATATGCACCGCGACGTTCAGCTCGCCGATTTCAGACAGGAAATAGCCGATCAGATTGCCGAGGATGAGCGTCTGGATTTCCAGGCCGCGCTGCTGGTAGAGCGCTATAAACTCCCCGGCCTTGCCGGGCTT
>NZ_CALRUC010000205.1:0-3105 GCF_943371255.1 Ferrovibrio terrae
TTCCTGATAGACAGCGCGCCTCTTCCGGCAGCAGAGGCCGTTTATGTCAGTGACTTCAGCTCGTCTCGCCACCATGACACCGCATGCCAATCAGGATGCGGTACAGATGGCGCTGGCCACAGTGCGCCACCCGATCGTGCGCGACTTCCTGACCTACTATGCCGGCATCCACCCGGCCGACGCGCTGCCGTCGCGCGAGGCTTTCGATCCGATGGCGATTCCGCGCCTGTTGCCGCATCTGGTGCTGGCCGAAGTGGAACGTCAGCCCGATGGCCGGCCGGTACGGTTTCGCATCAAGGTAGCGGGCGAAGAAGTGGTCACCGCCCTGCGCATGCCGCTGATCGGCCGCTATATGGACGAGATCGCCAACACATCGGAACCGACAGCGCGCTTTCCCATCGAGAGCCGCCACAGTGTCGCCGAGACCGGCTGCATGATCTATCGCCGCGGCAAACCCAGGCTGCGCTTCCCGCTCGATTATGCCGAAGTCGAATATGCTCATTGCCCGCTGGCCGAGGATGGCGTTACCGTCGATCACATCATGACGGTCAACCACTATCAGGCCCTGGAGCCGGTCCTCCGCTGAGCAATACCGCCACGCATCCCAATCTTGCTGCCATCGACGCCGCACTCGCCGCGGCGAAAAGTCCGGTCATCCGCGACTTCCTCCAGCATATGCGCAACATCCACCCGGCGGACCGGCTGCCTTCGCGTGCGGCATTCGACCCGATGCGGGTTCCGCATCTGCTCAGTCATCTGGTGCTCGTACAGGTCGAGCGTCGCCCCGCAGAGGGGATGCGATTCCTCGTTCGTGTTGCCGGTGAATCCGTGCTGCGCGCCGTGCCGGTGCCCCTGATGAACCGTTACATCGAGAGCAGCGTGAACCTGATCAAGGACACGCGAGACGACAGCGAGCCACGCATCGTCGACGTGCGGCGCCTGGTGGCCGAGACCGGCTGCATGCAGCACTGGTGCGGCCGGGTCAACATCCCTTTCCGCTTCAACTTCGGCGACGTGGAATATGCCCATTGCCCGCTGGCGGAAGACGGCAGCACAGCGGACCGCATCCTCTCGGCCCTCTTCTACCACGGCGCACCGGACACCTGATCAGGAAACCGGATCGAGTATCCGCAGCGATGCACCTTCGCGCGCCTGACGGCACAGCGTATGAATGAAACCAAGCTTGCCGATCGCCGCAGCACTCAGCACAAAGGGATAAAGATCCTGCTGGCCCATGGAGCGGTTCAGGCTGTTGACCGCAAAGGTGACCGGCAGGAAAGCATCAATCAGCTGTTCGATACTGTCGGCGCGGTAAGGATCAAAATCGACCTGCACGCCCAGTTCGTCGCCCCGGCTGATGCGCGGTTTGACCCGCAGGCCGAAAGCGCCCGCCGTCTCCAGTGTATCGACGATATGCATGTAATGCGCCCAGGTTTCGGCGAAATCCTCCCAGGGATGCACCGCGGCATAGGCACTGACATAACCCTCATGCCAGCCGGAACCGGGGCCATCATCATAATGGCGCTGCAATGCCTCGCCGTAATCCTGCCGCTCATCGCCGAACAGGGTGCGAAAGCCGTTCATGGTCTCGCTGGTTTCGCCGGTCCGACGCACCAGTCGCTCCCAGTAGTAATGCCCGACCTCATGCCGGAAATGGCCGAGCAGGGTGCGATATGGCTCATGCATCGCGACGCGGATCTTCTCGCGTCTGGCATCATCGGCTTCCATCAGATTGATCGTAATCAAGCCGTTGTCATGGCCAGTGATGATCCGTGGCGCTGACGGATCGGGCGGGTCGGCGAGGAAATCAAAGGCCAGCCCCTCTTCCGCGTCTTCGTCACGCGTTTCATGCGGCAGCCCAAGCCGCAGCAGGCCGTGAAACAACCGGTGCTTGGCACTTTCGATGCGGCGCCAGTTGGCCAGATTCACCGGCACCGACAGATCGGGCACCGTGCGGTTATGCGCACAGGCCACACAATAGGGTTCAGGGTCGGGTGCCTGCCCCTCGGCCTCGGCCGGCACCAGCCAGTTGCAGGCGTCGTGCTCGGCATTGCAGCAGAAACGGTAGTGCTGCTCGGGCGCCGCCAGCGCCTGCCACGCTGCGCTGCCGTCACTGCGCGTCACTGGCTCCAGCGCACTGAGCACCAGGGCATCGGACAGAAAGCCGAGCCGCCGCCCGCAGCTTTCGCATTGGGTGTTTTCAAAATAGAGCGGCTGGCCGCAGCCCAGACATTCGAACAGGCGCATGATTGATCGCTATACGGACAAGAGGAAGTTCAGCCCTGGAATAGAATGGGCCGCCCTCCTCATGGTTCCGCGGTTTCCCGGAAAAAGCGGCGAACAGCTAAAAAGAATCCGCAGCCCTGCGCAGGATAAAAGTCTAAGCTGCGTGCGGGGAGGGACTATGCAAAATGCTCTCTCCCAACCCGATCGCACTTCCGCCGACCGCCTCTCGACGATCCGCATGGACAAACCGGCCCGCCAGCATCCCAACTTTGGTGAGATCGCGCGGCTGCAGCCCGCGATCAGGGCGCCTGAACTGGCCGAATTTCTCCGCCACTATGCCAGCATCCACCCATATGACCGACTGCCGGCTCTGGCGGATTTCAAGCTGGCGGCGCGGCCCTATCTGCAACGCTTCTGCCTGACCATCGCGCCGGAAGCTGGCTTCATGCCACAGCATGCCGGCGAAGGTCGCCTCAGTTTCCGCATCATCGGCGCCGGCAGCGAAATCACTCGCGCCTTCCCCTTCCCGCTGGCCAACCGGCTGGTTGATGACATCACCACGCAGGACGATCCCGGCTTCCGCTATGCTGCATCCATCGCGACCGATGTGATGAAGCGGCGCCAGATCGCACATTACCGTGGTCCGGCGCGGCTGACCGACAGCGAGGCCTTCGCTGTGGTGGAATATTGCAGTTGCCCCTTCGCTGCCGATGGCCATACCGTGGATCATATCGTTGCCGCCATGATCTACCAGGAAAGCCCTGATATCCCGGACGGCATATAATCCCTCAGCCCCAGCGTGTCGCCTTCACCAGCAGGCCGGTGCTGACGCCGTAGACCACCATCGCGGCACCGGCCAGCGCGAACAATGTCCACACT
>NZ_CALRUC010000206.1:0-3092 GCF_943371255.1 Ferrovibrio terrae
AGGAGAATGCCGCTCGCTCGCTCGGTGCACCGCGCTGGAAGGCCTTCCTGACGGTGACACTGCCGCAAATCCGCTTTTCCGTGGTCAGTGCCGCGCTGCTCTCCTTCCTCACATCTTTCGATGAGGTGGTGGTGGCAATGTTCATCTCCGGCGGCGACAACCCGACGCTGACCCGCAGCATGTTCAATGCGCTCAGAGACCAGATCGACCCGACGATCGCGGCGATTTCCACGATCATGGTCCTGATCACCACCGTGATCATGCTGCTCGCCCAGGCCTTTGGCGGCAGGCAGTCCGATTGAGCGCCATAGAAAGTCATATCATGATCAGCCTTGAATCCTTCGCCGCGCTGGCCCAGACGCCGCTCGGCCCGTTCGCGCCGAAACCAACCAGCCTCGCTCCGGGTCAGGAAGAGGCATCGGCCGTTCTGTGGGCCTCGCCGGACGGACGGACGAAGATCGGGGTCTGGGAATGCACGCCCGGGCGCTTCACTGCGGACCGCACAGCGGCCGGCGAATACTGCTTCATCATTTCCGGCCGTGCCTCGGTGAAGAACGCCGATGGCGGCGGTGAACGGCATCTCGGTGCGGGCGATCTTCTCGTCCTGCCGCAGGGCTGGACCGGCGAATGGGAAATCCATGAACCCGTCCGCAAGCTTTTCCTGATCGAGGCGCGTTAGGGGCCTCCCGCAATGACTGAATATGATTTCATCGTCGTCGGTGCGGGTTCCGCCGGGTGCGTGCTCGCCAACCGGCTTTCTGAAAATGGCCGATTCTCCGTGCTGCTGCTGGAAGCGGGCGGGACTGATCGGCGCTTCTGGCTGACCGTGCCGATCGGCTACGGCAAGGCCTTCTATGACAGCGCCGTCAACTGGATGTACATGACCGAGCCTGATCCCGGGCTCAACGGCCGTCCGTCCTACTGGCCGCGCGGCAAAGTGCTTGGCGGTTCCAGTGCCATCAACGCGATGATCTTCGTCCGCGGTCACGCCACGGATTTCGACGGCTGGGCGGCCATGGGAAACCCCGGCTGGGGCTGGAACGATGTGCTGCCCTATTTCCGGAAACTCGAAAGCAACGATCGCGGTGCCAGCGATCTGCGCGGCGGCGATGGCCCGCTTGCGATTGAAACCAAGACCGCCGATGTCCATCCGCTCTGCCGGCATTTCATCGCTGCGGGCGCCGAGATCGGTTTGGCCAGGAACGACGATTTCAATGGCCCCGCGCTCGAAGGCGTCGGCATCTATCAGATCACCACCAAGGGCGGCATGCGCATGTCGGCCGCTCGGGCCTATCTCCGGCCCGCACAGAGCCGCGCCAATCTCACGATTGAAACCCGCGCGCTCGCGGAGAAGATCTTGTTTTCCGGCCGGCGTGCCAGCGGTGTCCGCTACCGTCAAGGCGGCAGGGTCCGGGAAGCGCGGGCGCGCTATGAAGTGATCCTTTCGGCCGGCGCGATCAACTCGCCGCAGCTTCTCCAGCTCTCCGGCCTTGGTCCGGGGGCGCTTTTGCAGCGACTCGGCATTCCAGTGGTTGCTGCAGCCGAAGGCATCGGGCGCCACCTGCAGGACCATCTTTGCATCGACTATATGTTTCGCTCGAAGGTGCCGACACTCAACGATCAGCTGTCGCCGCTTTCCGGGCGACTGCGCTATGGGCTGCAGTATCTCCTGGCCCGCACGGGGCCGCTGTCGCTCGGCATCAATCACGCCGGCGGTTTCATGCGGTCGCGGGAGGATCTGGCGGTTCCCGACATGCAGCTTTTCTTCTCGCCGATGAGCTATAGCAAGGCGCCGCCCGGCACGCGGCCGCTAATGAAGCCGGATCCATTCTCGGGCTTCGTCCTCGCCGCCCAGCCGACCCGCCCTGAAAGCCGCGGCCACCTCGAAATCCGCAGTTCCGACCCACTCGCCCCGCCGGCGATCCATCCAAATTATCTGGCGACCGACCGTGACCGGAAGGACATGATCGCCGCATCACGGATGGTGCGTCGATTTACGCAAACCTCTGCCCTGTCGTCGATCATCGCCGCAGAAATCGAACCGGGGCCTTCGGTGCTTTCCGACGAGGCGCTGCTGGAGGATTGCCGCAATCGGGCTGGCACGGTCTTCCATCCCGTTAGCACCTGCCGGATGGGGCCTGATCCGGCGGTGGATGTCGTCGATGCCGCGCTGAAGGTCTACGGCGTGGAAGGGCTGCGCGTCGCCGATGCCTCGATCTTTCCAACCCTGACCACGGGTAACACCAATGCGCCGGCGATCATGACCGGAGAGAAGGCAGCCGATCTCATTCTCGCAGATCACCGCTGACGCATTGCCGGATTCCGGAGAGGGCCGATGACCTATTCGATGCTGGCGCGCGGCACGGTCTGGCGCTTCGCCGACCTGAAGACGCTGATGGCGAAGGCGACGCCGCCGCGCTCCGGCGACCGCCTCGCCGGCATCGCGGCCGATAGTGCAGAGGAATGCGTGGCGGCGAAGATGGCGCTCGCCGAACTGCCGCTTGCGACATTTCTTTCCGAAGCGCTGATCCCTTACGAGGAGGACGAAGTCACGCGCCTGATCATCGATAGTCATGATGCGGCTGCCTTTGCCGAGATTTCTCACCTGACGGTCGGGGATTTCCGGGATTTCCTCACATCCGATCAGTGCGACAGCGCCACCCTGTCCCGCATAGCCCCGGGCATTACACCCGAGATGGCCGCCGCCGTATCCAAGCTTATGCGCAACCAGGACCTTATCCTGGTCGCGCGGAAATGCCGTGTGGTGACAAAGTTCCGCAACACAATCGGCCTTGAGGGCCGCATGGCGGTGCGGTTGCAACCGAACCATCCTTCCGACGCCCGCAGGGGGATTGCCGCCAGCATCGTCGACGGACTGCTCTATGGCTGCGGTGATGCGGTGATCGGCATCAATCCAGCCTCGGATAATGTCGGCGGTCTCTCCGATCTCGTCGAAATGCTCGCCGAGATCATCGCGCGCTATGAGATTCCGACGCAGGCCTGCGTGCTGACCCATGTGACAACGTCGATCGAGAGGGCAAACCGCGGCCTGCCCATCGATCTCGTCTTCCAGTCGATTGCCGGCACGGAGA
>NZ_CALRUC010000207.1:0-3039 GCF_943371255.1 Ferrovibrio terrae
GAGGCCGAGGCACAGTTGCGCAAGGGCCTGGGGCCTTACGAGAAGCTGGTCGATGCCCTGCAGAAAGCCGTGCCGCGCGATTACCTCTGGGTTCGCGACGTCACTGTGTCAAACAGCACCTGGGGCAACCGCATGCTCAAGCTGTTCGACCCCCGCAATGGCGTGCATGCGCTGGGCGGCGGCATTGGCATGGGTGCGGCGATGGGTGTGGGGGCGGCGATCGGCTCACGCGGCCGCAAGACGGTCGTTTTGTCGGGCGATGGCGGTCTGATGCTCTGCGTCGGCGAGTTGGCGACGGCCGCGCAGGAGCAGGCCGACATGCTGCTGATCGTGATGAACGATCGCGGCTATGGCGTGATCCGCAATATCCAGGATGCCAAATTCGGTGGCCGCAAGTATTTCGTCGATCTGCATACGCCATCTTTCCCGGATCTGGCACGCAGCCTGGGCTGGAAACACATGCTGCTGAACGATATCGCCAAGGCCGACAGCACCATTGCCCAGGCCATGGCCGAAAGTGGACCGCGCATGCTGGAGGTCGACATGGTGGCGATCGGGCCCTATGCCACTGCCTTTGCCGGCCCGCCGGTGCGCAAGGCCTCCTGATGCCGCGCCGGGAACGCCCGTCGATTCTGTTGATTGGCCATGGTGCCGTTGCGGCCGAGGTGCGGGCTGCCGCACTCAGCACCGGTCTGTTCGATGTCGGGGCCGTGCTGGTGCGGCATGAAAAGCTTGGCGCGGTTCAGGCTGAACTGAATGGCTACCGGGTGATCGACAGCCTGGCGGATCTGGATTTCCAGCCGCTGCTGGCGGCTGAATGCGCCAGCCACACTGCCGTGCGCCAGTATGGCCCAGCCTTGCTGCGCCAGGGCATCGACATGGTGGTGGCCTCAATCGGTGCATTGAGCGATGAGGGACTGCATCGCGAGCTGGAAGCCGCAGCCATGGAAGGCGGCGCCAAATTGATCCTGCCGGCAGGGGCGGTGCCCGGCATCGACGCCCTGAATGCGGCCACGCTTGGCGGGCTGACGCGGGTTTCCTATATCTCCCGCAAGCCGCCGGCCGCCTGGAAGGGTACGCCCGCCGAAACCATCCTTGACCTTGATGCTCTTAAAGACGCCGCGACGTTTTACACCGGCACGGCGCGCGCGGCTGCGCGGGATTACCCGAAGAATGCCAATGTGGCGGCGACGGTGGCGCTTGCCGGACTAGGCTTTGATGCCACTGAGGTGCGCATGATTGCCGACCCGGCCGTTACCACGAACATTCACGAAATCGAGGCCAGTGGTGCCTTCGGCGATATGCATCTGACAATCAAGGGCAAGCCGCTGAAGAGCAATCCGAAGACGTCATCACTCGCCGCCTACAGCACCATCCGCGCGATCCTCAACCGGGTTCGCGTGACTGAAATCTGAGTCAGGAGTTCTTACGATGTCCATCACCGGTATCGACGGGATTGTCTATGGTGTGGAAGACATGGCGCTGTGCCGGCGCTTCTTCACCGACTGGGGCCTGAAAGAAGGCGTCGCGGGCCACTTCGAGACGCTTGATGGCGCCGAGGTGGTTCTCAAGTCCAAGGATGATCCGTCTCTGGCGCCGGCCTTCGAGCCGGGTTCGACCCTGCGCGAAGGCATCTGGGGCGTGAGCGATGCGGCAGCGTTGGCCGGGGTCGAACGGACGCTGAAGGACGCCGGTGTTGCGACAACGAAGACGCCGGATGGTTTTTCCTGCATCGATCCCTGCGGGTTGCGGATTTCCTTCCGGATCAGTCGTCGCCGCAAGGTGACGGTCAGCGGTTCGCCCAGCAACACCATCGACCAGCATCGCCGCATCGATACGCCCAGCCCGGTCTACCAGCAGGCCGAGCCGGTCAATATCGGGCATTACGTGCTGTTCGTGCCCGATGTGGCACCGATGCAGGATTTCTATACCCGGCTGCTCGGCTTCCATATTTCTGACAGCTATCCGGGCACCGGGCTGTTCCTGCGCTGCAATGCCGAAGGCGGACATCACAATTTCTTCCTGCTGAAAAGCCCCACGGGCAAGGCCGGCATCAACCATGTCGCCTTCACCGTGCGCGATGTGCATGAGGTGATCGGCGGAGGCATGCAGATCAACCGCCAGGGTTGGGAAACGCAGCTCGGGCCGGGCCGGCATCCGATCTCCTCGGCCTTCTTCTGGTATGTGAAGGCACCCTGCGGCGGCCTCGTCGAGTATTACACCGATGAGGATTACCTGACCGAGAAATGGCAGCCGCGAGAATTCGAAAAAAAGCCGGAAATCTTCGCTGAATGGGCTGTCACTGGCGGCATCGACGGCGAAACCCGTCGCCAGAAGGCAAAAGCCTAGTTGATCAGTAGCCGCGGCTGCGGTCGACCGCGTGTGGCGGTCGCTGGCCGGCCTCGATGGCGGTCGCAGTGGCAACCAGCGTATCGGCTACGGCGGAGAAACTGACATCGCAGGCATCATGCGGGGTCATCACGATCTTCGGGTGGTGCCAGAAAATATGATCTGTCGGCAGCGGCTCGACGGCAAAGACATCAAGCGAAGCCCCGGAGAGCTGGCCACTTTCCAGCGCCGACAGGAAATCAGCTTCCACCATCTGCTCGCCACGGCCGGTCTGGATCAGATAGCCACCCGGCTTCATGGCGGCAAAGACATCGCGATTGAGCAGGCCGCGGGTTTCCGGGGTCAGCGGCAGAAGATTCACCAGAACCTCGGTCTCGGCCAGCATGGCGAACAAGCCATCGCGGCCATGGAAACCCTGCACACCCGCTGCCATCGGCTTTGGCGTGCGGCCCCAGGCCTTCACCGGAAAGCCCAGGTCGGCGAGATGCGTGGCAACGCGTTCGCCGATCTTGCCATAACCCAGAATGCCAACCGGCACGGTGCTGGCCGGGCGCTGTTCCAGACGCTGCCAGATGCGGTCGCGCTGATGCTGCATGAAGGTGGCGAATTTGCGCTGGTGCCAGATCACATGCCAGGTGACAAAGCCGGCCATCATCTGCGCCTGGCCCGGATCGACCACCCGGACGACAT